>CAYRZX010000116.1:11358-18657 GCA_964428665.1 uncultured Gemmatimonas sp. | reverse complement strand
GACAACCTGACGAAGGTGAAGCTGAGCGCAGACCACCTGCTGAGCCTGATCAACGACATCCTGGACCTATCGAAGGTGGAGGCGGGCCGGGTGGACATCAAGGCCGCGCCGTTCGACGTGAAGGCGCTGATCGAGGGTTGTTGCGCGACGGTGGGTCCGCTGGTCAGGTCGGGCGTGCAGTTGAACCCTGAGGTCTCCGAGGAGATCGGGGAGGCGCACACGGACGAGGCCCGGCTGAGGCAGGTCGTCATCAACCTGTTGAGCAATGCGCTGAAGTTTACGGAAAGCGGGGAGGTGAAGATTTCCGTTCAGGCCCTCTCCCCCCGGCCCCCTCTCCCGTACACAGGAGAGGGGGAGAACCCTTCAACGACTTCCCCTCTCCTGCGAGCGGGAGAGGGGTGGCGAGCGGCAGCGAGCCGGGGTGAGGGCCTGTCCCCCAGCGAATCACCATTAGAGGACAAGACTCTGGAGATCGCGGTGTCAGATACAGGAGTTGGAATCCCTGCCGACGCGCTCGGCTACATCTTCGACGAGTTCCGGCAGGTGGAAGGGGCACATCAGCAGCAGAAGGGCACAGGGCTGGGGTTGTCGATCACGAAGAAGCTGACGGAGTTGTTAGGAGGAACGATCAACGTGGAGAGCGAGATGGGAAAGGGGAGCACGTTTACGGTGAGGGTTCCGACGGTGTACTCAGGACAAAAGGCTTGACTGAGGGAAGGATTTGACACATGAATATTCCCTGGTGTGTTAACGAGCCCAGACACGAAATTCCCGGAAAATCGAAAGAGGCGGATCATCGTACACCATGTATGAAATAGGGTACACGTCGGAAGCCCGTAAGGACTTGAACTCATTCCGGAAGTTCGAGCAGAAATACATTCTTGATGAAATTGATAGGCAACTCCAACACGAACCAAACGTGGAAACGCGCAACCGAAAGAGCTTGCGCCCAAATGATGTAGCCGAGTGGGAATTGCGAATTGACAAATTTCGTGTTTTTTATGATGTCTACGAGACTCTTAAAGTCGTTAATATCGAAGCGATTGGCTATAAGCGCGGAAACAGATTGTTTATCCACGGAGAGGAGTACGATCTATGAAAACCATAACCATTTCTGCGCGGGCTAAAACGATAACGGCCTTGCTGAAGCGGGCGCGGCGTGGCGGGTTGATTCTGCGGTCTCCCGACGGATACGAGTTTGTGCTGGCGGAGATTGATGATTTCGATCGAGAAATTGAACTCACCCGGAAGAACAAAAAGCTCATGAGGTTGCTCAATGAGCGCGGAAAACAGACCGAGACTCTCAAAGCCGCTGAAGTTAGAGCGCAGCTTGGACTTGAATAGGGTATGCCTGGCAGATTTCCCGCCGGATACTGATCCGGCGGGATTTTTATCCTTGTTGCCGGACGATGTAATGCTCTCTTTTGAGGGGAGGAACTTCCATGGCTAAGGGACCCCGGCTGACAGACGAGCAGTTTTTCGAGGCCATGAATCTGGACTACCCCGGCCTGGAGGGGGTCCGGGCGGCGGTGGGGCGGAGAGACTGGGCGGCTGCGAAACGGGAGTTCGTGGCGCACCTCAGGCGGCGGGAGCGACCGGTCTGGTTCTTCGACTGGCGGGAGCGGGGCCGGAGGAGGAGGCCCGCTGTCCAGGGCCGGCCGATGTGGAGGAGGCGGTGGGAGGATGAAGGGGGGGCGCCGGACACGACGGAGGCGGACCGGATCGTGGCGAACGAGCTGACGAGCTGCAACGTGGCGCAGAAGTTCGGGGAGGAGATCGACTGGGAGCTGGACCCGATCAACTACAAGGAGTGGACCTGGCAGCTCAGCCGGCACCCGTTCTGGGTGACGCTGGGCCGGGCCTACTGGGCCACGGGGGACGAGCAGTACGCGCGGGCGTTCGTCCGGCAGATGACGCACTGGGCCGAGAACGTGCTCGTGCCGGTGGGGTGGGACGGGAACGCCTGGAAGACAGATGCAAAGATGGGGACGGACGCCACGAACTGCTGGCGGACGATCGAGTGCGGCATCCGTATGGCGCAGACGTGGATGCCGTCGTTTTTTCTGTTCCTGTCTTCGCCGTCGTTCTCGGACGAGGCGGTCTGCGCAATGGTCAAGAGCGTTGTGGAGCACGCAAGGCACCTTCTACGCTGGCCGCGCACGGGGAACTGGCTGACGATGGAGGCCAACGGGCAGCTCCACGTGGGGGCGATGTTCCCGGAGCTGCGGGAGGCGGGGGAGTGGGCGCGGGTCGCGGTGGAGCGGCTCTACCGGGAGCTGGACGCGCAGGTCTACCCGGACGGGGCGCAGGTCGAGCTGTCGAGCGGCTACCACCAGGTGAGTCTCCGGAACTTCGTGGGGGCGTTCGAGGTGGCCCGGATCAACCACATCCCGATCCCGGCGGACGCCATGGAGAAGCTGGAGAAGATGTATCACTACAACCTGTATCTCGTCATGCCGGACGGGACGATGCCTGCGCTGAACGACGGGGGGCACACGGTCATCCGGTCCTCCATGGAAGAAGGGGCGCTCTTCTTCCCGCACCGAAAGGACTTCCGGTGGGCGGCCTCCGGGGAGAAGGAGGGGGAGGCGCCAGCAGTGGCGTCGTACGCATTTCCGTACGCGGGGCACTTCGTCATGCGGTCGGGGTGGGACGCGGATGCGCTGTATCTGTTCTTCGACGGGGGGCCGTTCGGCTACGGGCACCAGCACGAGGACAAGCTGAACCTCGTGGTCCACGCCTACGGCAGGACGCACGTGGAGGACGCGGGGAACTACCCCTACGACTCGTCGCAGTGGCGGCGGTATGTGATCTCCACGCGGGCGCACAACACGGTGATGGTGGACGGGATGGAGCAGAATCAGCGGGGGAAGCCGAGGGAGGAGTACGTGGTGAAGACGCCGCTGCCGCACACGTGGGTCACGGCGGCGGATCACGACTACGCGGCGGCGGCCTACGACCTGGGCTACGGGCCGGAGCGGGACCGGACGGTGACGCACGACCGGCGCGTGTTCTTCGTGCGTCCCGGCCCTCTGGGGGAGGGGTACTGGATCGTGACGGACTTCCTGACGGCGTCGGATGGAAAGGCGCATCGCTACGAGGCGATGTTCCACCTGGACGCGGAGGGGGCGGAGGTGACGGGGATGGGCGCGGTGGCGACGCAGAACCGGGAGGCGAGCAATCTGACGATCTATCCGGTCTCGTCTGCGAGGGTCGTGACGCGGGTCGTGGCCGGGCAGGAGGAGCCAGCGGTGCAGGGCTGGATTCCGAGGGGGGGACCTTACAAGTGCCAGCCCATCCCGACGGCGCTGTTCGATGTGGAGGGGAGCGGGGTCACGGCGCTGGCCTACGTGCTGTACCCGACGCCGAAGGGGGCGTCGTCCCCGGTGCAGGGGGTGGACCTGTTGCCGGTGCAGGACGGGATCGGCCTGCGGGTGAGGTTTGCGGATGGCCGGACGGACCTGTTTGTCCAGGCGCAGGGAGGGGGCCGAGAGCGGAAGTTCGGGGGGTTCACGACGGACGCGGAGGCGACGCTGGTGCGCCTCGACGCGCAGGGGCGGCGCAGGGCCGTGATCGCGGTGAAGGGAAGGTAAAAGAAGGGTGAAGGATGAGACCCCTCCCCCATCCCCTCCCCGACGCGGGGAGGGGAGAGAAGGAGAGGGGAGAAAACATGTCTGTTCCCCCTTCCCCTGTGGGGAAGGGGGTTAGGGGGTTGGGTCTCTTTTCAGAAAGAGGGTCTGCCATGCCATCCGAACACCGCAGCGCGCAGCGACGGAAGCAGGAGTCCTACGACATCGTCAGTGAGTTTCTGGAGCTGCCAAAGCTCAAAGATCTGTGCCTGGAGACCGACCTGTCGCGGGCGCTGGTCGTGCCGCCGGACGGGAAGGAGGGGGCGAAGGTCGGGAGGAGGATCGCCGGGGTCATCGGAAAGGGCGCGGAGGTGCGGCGGGGGGGCGAGGTGACGGAGAAGGACTACCGGACGCGCACGATCGTGGCCGCCGGGAGCTTTCATACCAACCCGGTGGTGAGGCATCTGGGGATGAACTTCTACTCGTTCACGGACGACTACTATCCGGGCGGGGACGGGTACGAGGTGCGGACGATCCACAACCCGTTCGGGCACGGGCGGAACGTGGTGCTGCTGGGCGGGAGCACGGCGAAGGGCGCCGCGCGGGCGGGCGAGGCCTTCGCGGAGGTGGTGGGGCAGCAGGGGAGGCGCATCGGGCGGGTCAATCTGTCCGTGTCCCGGCACAACCCGCAGACGCCGCCGGACGAGGCGGAGGCCAGGCGGATCGTGGAGGAGGTGAACACGCAGGTGGCGCTGTCGGGGAGCCAGGGGCCGCTGCGCCGGATGGTGGACCACGGGATGATGTACCATCTGTCCGGGCAGGAGGTCTGGGGGCGGATGATGCGGGAGGAGTTCCTGCACTTCATCGACCTGGCGCACGAGGTGGGGGACTGGTGTCTGTCGCAGGGGACGCACCTCTATTTCTGGGGCTACCGGATGCTGATGGCGTGGGACCTGGTGGAGGAGGGGGAGGTCCTGAGCGACGAGGACCGGCTGAAGATGACGAACGCGCTCTACAACATCGTCCGGTGGGCGTCCAACCTGTCCTACTACCGGGTGAAGTCGGTGGACGAGGTGGCGCAACAGCAGAACCACCAGAGCTTCGCGGCGCTCACGGTCTTCTCCGGGGCGAGGTATTTCAAGAAGTACTACGGGCTGGCGGACTTCGACCGGCACGTCCCGATCGCGGACCGCATCCTGAAGTTGCACGCCCGGTCCTACAAGCCGAACGACAACGCGGGCACGGGGTATGTCTGGCTGACGCCGGGGCACATCATCAAGTACGGGGCGATGACGGGGGACCTGAAGTTCCTGGAGGACGGGCATCTGAAGCGGCTCGTGGACTCGACGATCCTGACGACGGACAGTCTGGGGGATGACGTGTCCTACGGGGACGTGGGGGCCTACCGGGCGTCCCGGCAGTCCCGGCCCAGCGGCCTCCAGGCGCTGTCCACGGCGGCCTGGTTCTACAACGACGGGCGGTACAGATGGGCCTATGATTGGTACAAGAAGGGGATCGAGTGGGAGGACTCGTTCCGGGCCGGGACGTCGTGGGGCATCGGGGGGTGGGAGGTCTACGACGGGTTCTTCTTCCGGGACATCAGGCCGGTGGAGCCGAAGGACCTGCTGGGGGCGAAGGCCGCGCTGCTGGACGGGGCGGCCTACCGGCTGCTGATGGGACGCGGGGAGGGCTACCGGTATCGGATCGACGTGGGGTCCATGCTCAACCTTCCGCTGGCGGACGCGGACGTGGGGGAGATCAGCGCCCCGCCCTCGGAGGCGCTGGACAAGCTAACGTTCCGGCGAGCGTTCACGGAGGAGAGCGAATACCTGCTGATCGACGGGCCGACGGGGTTCTCCCACTCGCACGAGGACGGCAACGGGATCCTGCGGCTCTGCTGGAACGGGCGGATCTGGCTGGCGGACCTGGATTACATCCGCCGGCTGGCGCGCTACCAGAACAGCGTGGTGATCGTGAAGGACGGGGAGTGTCACCAGAAGCCGCCGCTGATCGCGCTCAAGGCCCTGGCGGACTTCGAGGGGTGGGGCTACAGCCTGTCCAAGTCCTTATGCGACAACGGGACGAACTGGGGCCGGGCGATCCTCTGGCGGAAGGGGAGCTACTTCCTGGTGATCGACGCGGTGGACGCGACGGCCAGGGGGAGCTATGTCCTGGACTGCATCTGGCGCGTCCTGGGGGAGGCCGAGGTGAGGGATGCGACGCAACGGATCGACAATTCGTTGCTGAACGTGGCGCAGGGGGGCGAGCGGTTCCACATCGCCAACGCGGACGGGTCGCTCAAGCGGCTGACGGATCGGGAGGCGGACTTCGCGCCGGACTGGGAGAGCAACTGGGCCAACTACCCGCACGCGGACGGGAAGGTGAAGATGTGGCACCAGACGCAGCGGGCGGCCCTTTCGGCAGGCGAGCGGACGGCCTACATCAATCTGCTGTACCCCTCGAACCGCAGGCAGCCGCAGGCCTTCACGCTGGAACGGGTGGGGGAGACGGCGGTGAAGATCGTGGACCGGAGGCGCGGAGCGGAGAAGCAGGGGACGATCCTGGCAGGGGTCGCGGACCCGGCCTGCAGGCAGGGGGACTTCGAGGTGGAGGGGAGGCTGTTCAGGGTGGATGCGGACGGCTACACGGTGGTCGAGGGCACGTCGCTGTCTTATGAGGGGACGCTGTTCCGGGCCTGGTCGCCGGTGTCCATCGAGATGGACCTGGCAAAGGGGCGGGGGACGACCCTGGCGCGGGAGGAGACGCAGGTGGGGCTGCGGGCGGAGGCCGTGACGGTGGACGGGAAGCGGGTCGCGGTCCGGTCGGAGGGGCAGGTACTCTGGTTCACGGTTCCGGCGGGCCGGCATCGGATCACGGCCACGCCGAAGGCGGCGGGGGCGTTCGCGAGGCTGGTAGGAGGGCGAGAGAAATACACGCCCGTGAGGTCCGTCATCCCGGAGAAGGAGCAGCCTGCGCGGGAGGGGTTCGAGGCGGTCTGGTCGGTGGCGTGCGAAGGGGGCGTGACGGCTGTTTCGTCCGGCGTGGGGGGACACCTGGTCGGCACGGCGTCGGGCAGGGTCCTGTCCCTGGCGCCGGACGGGGGGACGCGCTGGGCGTTCGACGCGAAGGGGGCGGTCCGGGCGGTCCATCTCGCGGACGTGGACGGGTGCGGAAGGGAAGAGGCGATGGTCGGGACGCGGGATTGTTATCTCCACGTCCTGGACGGGGACGGGCGGGTGCGGTGGGAGCACCTGTTCCCGCCCGGCAGCGGGATGCGGGCGCAGCGGCTCATGACGATCTCGTCGGCGGACCTGGGGGGGGACGGGAGGACGCAAATCCTGGCCGGGGCCGAGGGGTGGCTGTTCCACGCCTTCGAGGCGGACGGGACGCTACGCTGGCAGACGGAGACGCACTACCACTGCGTCACGGGCTGTCTGCCGGTGGACCTGGACGGGGACGGGAAGCAGGAGGTGATGGTGGGGACGGAGTACTACACGATGAACTGTCTGAACCCGGACGGGACGGGGAGGTGGCGGAAGCGGTCGGGCTGCGTGTCGCCGACGATCCTGTCGGCGGACCTGGACGGGGACGGGAGGCCGGAGGTGATCTACGGGGACTGGCGGGGGATTCAGGCCGTGCGGGGCGGGAAGGGGGAGACGGTCTGGACGCACAACCTGGGCGGGGAGCTGGAGGACATCGCCCTGGCGGACGTGGACGGGGACGGGAGGGC
>CAYRZX010000116.1:0-11258 GCA_964428665.1 uncultured Gemmatimonas sp. | reverse complement strand
TGGGCGGGGAGCTGGAGGACATCGCCCTGGCGGACGTGGACGGGGACGGGAGGGCGGAGGTGATCGCGGGGAGCGACGTGGGTCAACTCGCGTGCTTCAAGGCGGACGGGACGCCGGTCTTCCGGCGGGACCTGGTCGACAAGATCACCTGGTTGACGGCGCTGGACGCGGACGGGGACGGGAGGGCGGAGATCGCGGTGGGGTTCGGCACGGGGGAGGTCCGGCTCTACGACGGGTCGGGCCATCTGCTGGCGGGTCAGACCGTGGACGGGGAGGTGACGCACCTGCGGGCGGTCTCTGTGGCTGACGGGCCGCGCCTGCTGTGCGGCACGGCGGCCGGGACGGTGAGCCTGTTGAGGCCGATGTAAGGCCCTCACCCACCCCTGACCGCTCCGATTTTAGATTTCGGATTTCGGATTGCGGAATAAGAGTCCTGAAGCTATTCATTCCGCAATCCGCAATCCGCAATCCGCAATATTGAACGGGAGGGCACAAAAGGAGAGACCGAAATGGCCACGCCTTCCAGACCGACCTGCGCCGTGATCCACGCCGGAGAGACCTACAGGGGCAAGCAGGCGTTCACGTACTTCGCGGGGATCTCGGCGGAGAACACCGGCGCGCAGCGGATCTGCATGCACCTTCTGACCATCCCCCCCGGCGGGCGGGCCAGGGCGCACCTGCACGAGGACCACGAGACGGCCATCTACGTCGTCAGCGGCGAGGCCGGGATGTGGTACGGCGAGAAGCTGGAGGAACATCTCGTGGTGCGGGCCGGGGACTTTCTGTATATCCCCGCCGGCCTGCCCCACCTGCCCTACAACCCCAGCGAGACGGAACCTGTCACCGCCGTGATTGCCAGGACCGATCCCAAGGAGCAGGAGAGCGTGGTGCTCCTGCCGGAACTGGACGGATTGCGCTGAATCTTATGAGCTTGATTTTTCACATCACCCGGCGCGAGCATTGGACGCGCGCGAAGCGGGTCGGCCTCTACATGGGCGACACGCTGGGGACCGAAGGGTTCATCCACTCGTCCACGCCGCAGCAGGTGCTGAAGGTGGCGGACCGGGTCTTCCGCGGGCGGAAGGGGCTGGTGCTTCTCTGCATCGATCCGGCGAAGGTCCGGTCCGAAATCCGCTACGAGGTCGCCCAGGACGGGGAGGAGTACCCGCACATCTACGGCCCCTTGAACGTGGACGCGGTCGTCAAGGTACTGAAGTTTGAGCCGGGGGAGGACGGGACGTTTGCCCTGCCGAAGGAGGCCGCCGACGCTGTCTGATCGTCCCTTTATCGAGATGCGCGGCATCGTGAAGCGCTACGGGGACCTCCTGGCCGTGGACGGGGTGGACCTGGACGTACGGGCGGGAGAGGCGCACGCCCTGGTCGGGGAGAACGGGGCAGGCAAGTCCACGCTGGTGCACGTCCTGTGCGGGCTGATAGCGCAGACGGCCGGGGAGGTGCGGGTGGACGGGGAGGCGCTGAGGCCGGGCGACCCGCGGGAGGCGCTGGCGCATGGCCTGGCCGTCGTGCAGCAGCACTTCGCGCTGGTCCCAACGCTCACGGTGGCGGAGAACGTGGTCCTGGGCGCGGAGCCGGGGCGGGGGGGGTGGCTGGACCGGGGGCGGATCAGGCGAGAGGTGGAGGCGCTGATCGCTCGGCTCGGGGTCCCGCTCCGGCCGGAGGACCGGGCCGGGGACCTGCCTGTGGGACAGCAGCAGGCGGTGGAGATTTTGAAGGCGCTCTATCGGAGGGTGCGCTGCTTAGTGCTGGACGAGCCTACGGCGTCTCTGTCGCCGGCCGAGGGGGAGCGGCTGTTCGAGGTCGTCCGGCGTCTCCGGGCCGAGGGGGTGACGGTCCTGCTCGTGACGCACCGGCTCGGGGAGGTGACGGCGCACGCGGACCGCGCCACCGTGTTGCGGCGAGGCCGGGTCTCGGGGCGTTTCGAGGTGGGGCGCGTGACCGGGGACGAGCTGGCGCGGGCGATCGTGGGGGAGGGGATTGTGTCCGAGGTGCGAACGGAGCGCCGGACGGAGGCGGGGGAGGCGCTGCTGGAGGCGCGGGAGGTCTCGGCGGTGGACGGGCGGGGGGTGCGCGTCCTGAACGGGGTCTCGTTCGCGCTGCGGCGCGGGGAGGTGGCGGGCGTGGCGGGCGTGGCCGGGAACGGGCAGGCGGCGCTGGCGCTGGCGCTGACGGGCCGGATGCCGGTGACGTCGGGCCGTATTCTGTTCAAGGGGGAGGAGGTCGCAGGGCGGACGCCGGCGGAGGTCCGCCGGATGGGTGTGGCGTGCATCCCGGAGGACCGGGACGCGGAGGGGCTGATCGCGGGGTTCTCGGTGGTGGAGAACGCGGTCCTGGGGGACCATCGCGAGGCCCGCTTTCTCAGATGCTTTAGCAGGAAAAAACAATTTACCGCAGAGGTCGCGGAGAACGCGGAGGAAAAGGGAAACGGGGAAAAGACCTCTCACCGGTTCTCCGGCTCACCGGTTCTCCGATTCTCTCTGTCTCTGCGTGCTCTGCGCTCTCGGCGGTTAAACGTTCTTCAGGGGTTCCGGTTATTTGACCGGGAGGCGATGCGGGCGCACGCGGAGGCCCTGGTCAGACGGTTCGATGTGCGGGTTCAGGACGTGGACGCTCCCGCCGGGGCGCTGTCAGGAGGCAACCGGCAGAAGGTGGTGGTGGGCCGCGAGCTGAGCCGCGAGCCGGGCCTGATCGTGGCCGAGCAGCCGACGCGAGGGCTGGACATCCGGGCGACGACGTTCGTGCAGGGGCAGCTCATCGCGGCCAGAGACCGGGGCGCGGGGGTGCTGCTGATCTCGCAGGACCTGGAGGAGGTCCTCCGCCTTTCGGACCGGGTGCTTGTCCTGGTCAGGGGCCGCATCGTGGCCGATCTGCCTCGCAGCGAGGCGGATGAAGAACGGATCGGGAAACTGATGACAGGAGTGTAAACAGACCTGACTCCCTACCTCTCCACACCTATGACTGTTCTCCTCTCCCGCCTGATCTCTCTCCTCCTCCCCCTTCTCCTCTCTCTCTTCGTGTGTGGGCTGATCGTCGCGCTGTCGGGCGGAGACCCGGCGGAGGCGCTGGTCGCCCTGGTCGTCGGGGCGTTCGGGTCTGCGGAGGGGGTCGCGTCCACGCTGATGAAGGCGACTCCGTTGATGCTCGTGGGCCTCGGCGTGGCCTTTGCGCTGCGGGCCGGGCTGTTCAACATCGGCGGGGAGGGGCAGCTCTACGTCGGGGGGGGCGCGGCCGCGGCCGTGGGGGCATGGCTCAACTTGCCCTGGGCGTTCCATCTCCCCCTGACGCTGCTGGCCGGGGCGTGCGCCGGGGGGGTCTGGGGGGCGATCCCGGGCTGGCTGAAGGCCAGGCGGGGGGTGCACGAGGTCATCAACACGATCATGCTGAACTATGTCGCGATCTATCTGACGGACTACCTGGTCAACGGCCCGATGGCCGCCGGGGTCGCCGTGTCTCAGACCCGGCCCATCGCCGGGACCGCCGTCCTTCCGCTGCTCTGGAGCGTCCCGCCCGCCGGGGTGGGGTGGGGGCTGGGGATCGCCCTGGCCCTCTGCGGGCTGTGCCACGTCCTCCTGTTCGACACGCCGTTCGGGTACGAGGTGAGGGCCGTGGGGCAGAGTTCGGAGGCGAGCCGGAGCGGGGGGATCGATGTCGGGAGGGTCACGGTGCGGGCGCTGGCGCTCAGCGGGGCGCTGGCGGGCCTGGCCGGGGCCGTGGAGGTCTGCGGGGTCCACCGGACGCTCTACGCGCAGTTCTCGCCCGGCTACGGGTTCGACGGGATCGCCGTGGCCCTGCTGGCCCGGAATCATCCGCTCGGCGTGATCCCGGCGGCGCTGCTGTTCGGGGGGCTGCGGACGGCGGACCGGTTCCTTCAGCTCTCGGCGGGCGTGCCACGGGACCTGGTGGTGATCCTGCAGGCGCTGGTCATCCTGTTCGTGGGCGCGGAATATGTCGGAAAAGTGGTGATGCGAAAGGTTGCAGGTTCTTGTTGACAGGTGTGTCCTGACTGTTTTATCTTGCGCGTGAGAGGAGGACATCCATGAAGATATACTTGATGGGGACCGGCCGCGCACGATCTCCCGCGAGACCCACCCGTCGAGCGTGATTGCGCTGATGAAGATGCCGTTCAACAGACAGCCGGAATAGGAAAAGGCAACGCAGAATGATGAACGGAAAAGCAACGCGGAACGCGGAACGATGAACGCGGAATAAAAACCATAAAGGCTTTTGGTTTTCGTTCATCGTTCATCGTTCTGACTTCATCGTTGTCTTTGTTCATCGTTCATCGTTCTGACTTCATCGTTATCAAGGAGGCGTTATGGCCGTTCACAGGTTTGAGCCGAAGGTCTATTACACTGCCATCGGGTCGCACGAGCCGGTTTTGAAGATCAGGCCGGGGGACACGGTGATCACGACGACGGTGGACGCGGGCGGCGTGGACGCCTCCGGCAAGCAGGTGACGGAGGGGGGGAACCCGCAGACAGGGCCGTTTTTTGTCGAGGGGGCGGAGCCGGGGGACATGCTGTCGGTCCACTTCGGCCGGATGGCCCCCAACCGGAAGTTCGGGCGCACGGGGACTGTGATCGCGCCGTGGGTGCTGGACCCTCACTATGTCAAGCAGTCTCCCGAAGGGAAGGGGGCTAAGTGGGAGGTGGACCTGAAGCGCTGGAGGGCCACGCTCGTGTCCCCGAAGACGAGGTTGGGCCGGCTGACGCTGCCGCTGGAGCCGATGCTGGGCTGCTTCGGGGTGGCGCCGCCCAGGCGGCAGGCGATCTCCACGGCGACCTCGTCCACGCACGGGGGGAACATGGACTACCGGGGGTTCTGTGAGGGGGCCACGGTGCACTTCCCGGTGTTCGTGCCGGGGGCGCTGCTCCACGTGGGGGACGGGCACGCCCTGCAGGGGGACGGGGAGATCGTGGGGACCGGGATCGAGATCTCGTTCGACGTGCAGTTCACGGTCCGGCTGACGAAGAAGAGGCAGATCGCGTGGCCGAGGGCGGAGAACAAGGAGTATATCATGACCGTGGGGAACGCCCGGCCGCTGGACCAGTGCGTGCAGCACGCGACGACGGAGATGGTGCGCTGGCTGCAGCAGGACTATGGCCTGGACGCGCGGGGGGCGCACCTGCTGCTGGGGCAGTGCGTGAAGTACGACATGGGGAACGTGTTCGACCCGGCCTACACGATGGTGTGCAAGGTGTCCAAGAAGCTCCTGGCGCAGGTCACGAAGGGGAGAAAGAGGAGACGCGCATGAAGATCACAGGCTTTGAAGTCATCCCGCTAAAGGGGCCGACGACGATCCTGAAGGTGACGACGGACGAGGGGGTCACGGGCTGGGGGGAGCCGCTGGACTACGGGCACGGGGGGGTGGTGGCGCAGGCGATCCGGCAGATGGCCGAGTACCTCACGGGGAAGGACCCGAGGCAGGTCGAGGACCACTGGCAGCAGATCTATCGGGAGACCTACAGCCGGGACATGCCGATCTGGGTGGGGGCGCTCAGCGGGGTCGAGCAGGCGCTGTGGGACATCCTGGGCAAGTCGCTCAATGTCCCGGTCT
Organism: uncultured Gemmatimonas sp.; assembly: GCA_964428665.1. Classification (GTDB taxonomy): domain Bacteria; phylum Latescibacterota; class UBA2968; order SICM01; family SICM01; genus SICM01. Next base: position 5,683 of record CAYRZX010000116.1, on the reverse strand, counting down.
GGAGGCTGCTGGGCGGGTCGCTGCGGGACCGCATCCGGGTCTACTCCCACTACGGGGGGGAGACGCCGGAGGCCTGCGCGCAGAACGCGCGGCGGTGCGTGGAGCGGGGGTTCACGGCGATCAAGACGACGCCGTTCGGGGCGGCGCGTCCGATTGAGAACCTCCGGTTCGTGGAGGAGGCGGTCGCGAAGGTGGTGGCGGTCCGGGAGGCGGTGGGGAGCGGGGTGGACATCCTGCTGGACTTCCACCGGAGGCTGACGCCGGCCATGTCGATCCGGATGCTGAAGGCACTGGAGCCTTACCACATCATGTTCGCGGAGGAGCCCTGCCACCCGGAGAACGACGACGCCCTCCTGAACATCGCGCGGTCCACAGCCACGCCGATCGCCACGGGGGAGCGGCACACGACGCGGTGGGGGTTCCGGGAGATCATCGAGAAGGAGGCCGCGGCGGTGCTGCAGCCGGACATCCGGCATTCGGGCGGAATCTCGGAGCTGCGGAAGATCGCGGCGATGGCGGAGATCCATTACATTCATCTCGCGCCGCACTCGGCCGCCGGGGCTGTCGGGGTGGCCGCATCCATCCAGGTGGACGCCACGATCCCGAACTTTTTGATCCAGGAGTACGGCGGCGGGAACGGGGAGGGGCTGTTCAAACAGCCGCTGACGCTCAAGGACGGATACATCGAGCTGCCGCAGGGGCCGGGGCTGGGGTTCGAGGTGGACGAGGCGGCCCTGAAGGACTGGCGGGAGAGGGAGCCCTACCGCCGGCAGATGTGGCGGCACGAGGACGGCTCCGTGGCGGATCACTGAAGAGGTGGGCCATGCGGACGAAACGGCTGGGCAGGACCGGGCTGGAGGTCCCCATCGTGGGATTAGGGGCCATGTTCATCGGCATTCCCCGCGACCTGGCTCCGGGGGCGTATGGCGCGAGCCAGATGGACGAGGACGTGGGCGTGGCGACCGTCCACGCCGCGATCGAGGCGGGCTGCACGCTGATCGACACGGCCCCGCTCTACGGCAAGGGCCAGAGCGAGCGGATCATCGCGCGGGCGTTTCGGGAGCGGCCCGACCTGCGGGCGCGGTGCATCGTGGAGACGAAGGTGGGATACCTGCCGGAGGGGTTTGACTACTCCTACGACATGACGATGCGCTGCGTGGAGGACAGCCTGAAACGGCTGGAGGTGGAGCGGCTGGAGGTGGTCTACATCCACGACGCGAAGGGGCAGCCGATGGAGAAGGTGATGGGGAAGGGCGGGACGCTCGGCGCGCTGCGGAGGCTGCAGGATCAGGGGGTCGTGAAGCACATCGGGTCGGCGACCAACCACCCCTCGACGAACGCGGACTACATCGAGACGGGGGAGTTCGACGCGGCGGTGCTGGCGCACGCCTACAGCCTGCTGAACCTGGAGGCCGAGGCGCGCACCCTGCCGGCGGCGGAGCGGCACGACGTGGGGCTGGTGATCGCCACGCCGCTGGAGCGGGGGCTGCTGGCCGCCGGGCCGGTGGAAGGGGCCTCGTACGTGGCGCGGAAGTTCAGCCAGGCCTGCCTGGACCACGTGGCGCAGGTCCAGGCGCTCTGCTCACGGTACAGGATTCCGCTGGCGGCGGCGGCGCTGCAGTGGTGCGTGCGGCATCCGAAGGTGGCCGCGACGATCCCCGGCGCGCGCACGCCGGAGGAGGCGGAGGCAAACGCGCAGGCCGGGGAGACGGCCGTCCCGGAGGCGTTCTGGGAGGAGCTGAGGCCTCTCGTCAGGCACTGGGAGCAGGGGGTGGATCGGTAGACCTCTCCCCCGGCCCCCTCTCCTAAAGGAGAGGGGGAGAAAGAACCTATTCCCCCTTCCCTTTAGGGAAGGGGGTTAGGGGGATAGGTCTCATTCAGGAGCGCGTGATGCAGATCGACTGGCAGGACGTGGACCGCTGGCTCATCGGGGAGGCGTGGGTCGGGTCGCGGCTTCAGGAACACCTGGTGGCGCTGTGCGAGGAGATCGGGCCGCGCTGGTCCGGGTCGGAGGGGGAGCGCAGGGCCGTGACCTACCTGCTGGCCGAGTGGACGAAGGCGGGGCTTTCTGACCCTCACGACGAGGCATTTGAGTTCGACACGTGGGAGCCGGGGAGGGCCATCGCCAGGGTCGTGGGCGAGGAGGCGTGGGCCGTCGACGCGCTCCCCGCGCTCTGGTGCCCTCCGGCGGACCTCAATGCCCCGCTGGTGGACGTGGGCTACGGCATGCCGCACGAGCTGGGGCCGTTGCGGGACAGGCTGCCCGGCTGCATCGCCCTGATTCAGGGGGGGTTCGAGCCTTTTTCCCCTCCCCGGCCCTTTCCGATGCGGCTCAGGGACCTGGCGGAGGCGGGGGTGAGGGCCGCGGTCACGCCGTCGGGGAAGGGGGGGAGGCTGCTCAATTTCATCCCGATCACGGACTGGCGCGACCAGGAGGGGTGTCGCGAAGCGCCGATGCCGGTGGTCCAGACCTCCCCGGAGGACGGGGCGCGGCTGGCGCGGCGGGCCGGCCAGGGTCGGCGGCTGTTTCTGGAGGTGGAGACCGCTTTCAGGCAAGGGGTCTCTTCCAACACGGTCGCTGACCTGAGCGGCGAGTTGTGGCCGGGCGAACATCTGATCGTCGGCGCGCATCACGACACGGTCCCCGGCTGCCCCGGCGGGCTGGACAACGGGTCCGGGGTCGTGGTGCTGCTGGAGGTGGCCCGCCTCCTGTCCACGCTGAAGCGCGAAAGGGGGGTGGGGCCGGGCAGGACGGTCCGGTTCGTGACGTTCGGGGCGGAGGAGCAGTTCCTGCAGGGGGCGTTCGCCTACGTGGGCCGGCACTTCGGGCCGGAAGAGAGGCCGAGGCTGATGCTCAACCTGGACACGCTGGCCGCCGGGCCGATGAAGGGGGTGGCGCTCCAGTTCCCGGAGCTGCGGATGTTCGTGCAGGGGCAGCTCGACACCATGCGACAGGGGCTGAAGTGCCACGTGATCGCGCAGATGGACGCGACCGGGGACCAGTTCCCGTTCGCTCTGGCGGGCATCCCGAACGGGATGCTCTGGCGGTGGCGGTTCGTGGGGGCGCACCCGGAGGTGGGGTTCGGGCACAGCCCGGCGGATACGCTGGATAAGGTGAGGGTCCGGGAATTGAAGGAGTACGCGGGGCTTCTGTCCGGGCTGGCGCTGCGGCTGTCGCACGCCCCGCCGGAGGCGTGGCCGGAGAACGGGCTGGACACGGGGGAGATCGCGGCGCGGGTGAAGGCGGAGGTGGGGACGGTGTTCCGGACGATGTAGGCGTGAGGCGTGAGGCATGAGGCGTGAGGCGTGAAAGGCAACCCCTTCTGATCGCGCAGACGCAGCCGGGGTTTGAGGCCATCGCCGCGGATGAGATCGCCGGGCGGCTCGGAGGGGCGGTCGTGCGCGGTACGCGCACGGTGGGCGATAAAAACGGCATGGTGCTGTTCGACTATGTCGGAGGGGCGGACGGTCTATTTGGGCTGCGCACGGTCGAGGACCTGTTCGTCGTGGTCGCGGAGCTGCCCGACGTGCCGCCCACCCGCGAGGGGCTGCGGGCGCTGGAGTCTGCGGCGGCCCGCGCGGCGGGCGTGGAGGCCGGGCTGAACCTGGCGCGCCGGGTCGCGCCGGGGCGGGGAGGGCGAGGAGGGGTGCGTTTCCGGGTCGTGGCCCGGCAGGTCGGGCGGGCGGCCTACCGGCGGGGGGAGGCGCAGAGGGCCGTGGAGCAGGGGATCGCGGCGCGGAGGGACCATCGCTGGCGTCCGGTGGAGGAGGGGGGGCTGGAGTTCTGGCTCACGCTGTTGCGCGGGGAGGGGTTTCTGGCGCTGCGCCTGAGCGACGAGGGCATGCGCCACCGGGGCTACCGGCGCGAGCACCTGCCGGCGTCACTGCGGCCCTCGGCGGCTGCGGCAATGGTCTGGCTGACGCGGCCCGCGCCGGGGGATGTGTTTTTGGACCCGATGTGCGGGGCCGGGACGATCCTGATCGAGCGGGCCTGCGCCGGGCGCTACGCGCTGCTGCTGGGGGGGGATGTGCGGCCGGAGGCGGTCGCCGCGACGCTGAGCAACGTGGGGCCGCGCTACAAGCCGATCGAGGTGCGCCGCTGGGACGCGCGTCAGTTGCCGCTGGACGGCGGGTCGGTGAGCGCGGCTGCGGTGAATCTGCCGTTTGGAAGGCAGCTCGGCACGCCGGAGGAGAATCTGGCGCTCTACCCGGCCTTCCTGCGCGAGGCGGCGCGGGTCCTGCGCCCGAAGGCCCGGCTGGTCGCGCTGACGGGCGATGCGCGGGCCTTCGAGCAGGGGCTGCAACGATGCGCCGGCCTGGCGCGCCGCGAGACGCGCCGGGTGCAGGTCCTGGGACAGCGCGCGCAGGTGTATGTGGTTGAGCGCGTATGAGGGCGCTGCCGTGCACGCCGGTCTGGAGTGATGATGCAAAAGGGGGGCGATGAGAACAGGACGGGGTTTCTGGCGCGATCTCCGAGGGGGCTGGAGTGGGTCTCTGCCGCAGAGGTCAAAGGGAGGTTAGGGGCGAGCGTCACCGCGGTCAGGCATCGGGAGGTCCATTTTGAGCTGCCGACCGTGGACCCCGGCGTCCTCGGCCTCAGCACGGTGGACGACGTGTTTATGGATTGCGGCTTTATCCGTGGCATAGATCACACACGGGCAAGCCTGCGGGTCCTCGCAGAGGCCGCCAGGGGGGTCGGCTTTGCTCGTGCGCTCGCTCAACTGGAGGACGTTCGCCCCATCCAGCGAGCGGGCCGGTTCGACGTGGTGGCCAGCTTTCTGGGGCGGCGGAACTACAACCGTTTCGAGGTGGAGAGGGCGGTCGGGGATGCCGTGTCCGAGCAGATGGGGGCTGTTCAGCAACCGCATCGCGAAAGGGCGGGGGCGGATGTGTCCTGGCGCGTGCACATCCGCGATCTGGAGGCCTACATCGGCCTTCGAATTTCACCCACGCCTCTCCACAGAAGGGGGTATAAAAACGCGACCAGGGGCGGCACGCTGCATCCTCCCGTCGCCGCCGCCATGTCGCTGCTCGCCGGCATTCGCCCCTGCGAGGTTTTTCTCGACCCCTTCTGCGGAATGGGGACCATTCCCATTGAGGCCGCGCGGTTCGATCCTGAACTCATCGCCGTTGCCAGCGACATAGACCCTTCGGCGGTCTCGCTCGCCCGCGCGAACGCAGGACGCGCCGGGGCACGGGTCGGTCTTGCGGTTGCGGACGCGGGGCAGTTGCCGTCTGGTCATCGGGCGTTCGACAGGATTGTCTGTAATCTGCCCTGGCGGCGGACGGTCGAGCAGAAGGGCCTTTTGCTGTCCGACACGGCCCTTTTCTGGGGTGAGGTGAATCGGCTTCTGCACTCGGAGGGGCGAGCGGTGGTTCTGTCGGAGGCCTGCGAACCCACCGATGATCACCTGAGAAGGGCCGGGCTGAGCCTGGTCCTGCGTCACAGGGTCCGTGTCTCCGGACGCTGGTCAACCCTGTCGGTCCTGGTCCCTGACTCGAACAGGGACCCGACGCCCATCGACGCGTTCGGGAGGTTCGGGGATGCGCTTCTGGAGGCGTATCAATACCACTTGTGCACGTAGTGCCCCTGGTCCTGGAACCAGATGGCGTCCACCACCACCCCTCCGGCCACGGCCAGGATGTAGCCGATGAGCATGCCGAAGAAGAACGGCCTCGACTT
>CAYRZX010000115.1:11791-18802 GCA_964428665.1 uncultured Gemmatimonas sp. | reverse complement strand
CGTCGTCCGTCCACTCGACGGAACTCTTGCTCGCCTTGAAGTCGTAGCGCTGCCGGATCTCCCTCTGCGCCTGGTCCACGGCGTTCCGGACCTCCTGCTGATCGACCTTTGAAACGACGTCGAAAAAATGCACGTCGACTGCCATAGGGACCTCCTTTCTCTGGGCCATGATACGCGCAAATCTGCCGACTGTCAAGGTAAATTGCGCTGATTATCGAGTTAGAACTTCTTTTCCCTTGCGCCCCGCCTTATTTTAATTATATTTACCCGCTGACGGGCGCGGGTTGAGCAGAGCGTACCTCACCCGGCGTTCGACGCCTCGAACAGGAGGGAGCGTATGACGACGACTAAGAAAGATCTGGCGCTTCGGGTGGCCGCTGAGGTAGGGGTTAAAAAGCAGCTCGCATACGAGGTCGTGGACAGCCTTTTCAACGCCATGCGAGACAGCCTGATCCGGGGGGACCGGATCGAGATACGAGGGTTCGGCGTGCTGGGGGTGAAAAACACCAAGCCTAAACCCGCGGCCCGCAACCCCCGCACCGGGGAGATCGTCTACGTGCCGGCCCGGAAGAAGAGCTACTTTAAGGCGGGCGTCCTGATCAAGGAGGAGTTGCACAAGCCCAGGTCAGAAGACGAGGCCGAATCCCAGCAGGCGGAGGAGTCCGACGCATCCGAGGATCAGGATTCGAAGGAACGGGAGCCGGCGTAGCGCGAGGCATTCCCGGTGAGCGCCGGAGATTGACAGCGAGCGCAGTCGGAAGGGTCAGGAAAAGAGATGGGCGCGTCCCATAGCGGGGCACGCCCATTCTGTTTGGGTCTACCCGTGTGCGGCTACTGCTCGTCCTCCTCCGCATCCCGGTGGCCGTTCGACGTCATATAGTCGTAGGCCTTGTTGAGGACCAAGACAGCCTTGGGGATGTCGTTCACGTCCAGATAGGACGACGTCCGCCACTCCCCGTTCTTGTCCTGGTAGCTCTTCTGAAACGACACGGACTTCGCCTGGAATGTCCGCTCCCCCCGCGTGATCTCCTTCGAGAAGATCGCTGCGGTACACCTTCCGTGCTTGAATACGATGTCTGGCTGCGCCATGACACACCTCCTGAAATGATGGATGTGGATTCAGACCCCCTTACCTGATCAACGTCATCCTCCTCACGGCCCGCACGCCCTCCGCCTCGAACACCAGGAAATAGACGCCCGACGGCAGCGCCCTCCCCGACCCATCCCGTCCATCCCACACGAGCAAGGTCTCAGCGGCGCCGACCTCAGCCCAGCGCCGCACGCACTGACCGAGAAGGGTATAGACCTCTGCGCGTCCCGGCGTCGGCGAGCGACAGCGGAGGACCGTCGTTTCGTTGAAAGGATTGGGATAGTTGGAGACCAGGGCGACCTCTCCCCCCTCCGCAGGTCTGCCCTGAGAAGGGGGGTCCGCCCCGCCCGGCCTCGCGCCGGGGACCGCGGCCTCATCAGAATCCGCCTCCCCCTTTCGCCGGTGAATCTTCTTCTCCAGCTCATCCACGTCGTCGCCGGGGGGGCCCTCCTCCGGAGGTCCTCTTTCGGGATGCCCTGCCTCCGGCCGCGCCGTGAGCGTCACCACCACGAGCGCCGCCTGCCCCGTGCTGTCCTCTCCCGACAGGATGACCTGGAAAATCCCCTCGCCGGGGGGGCTCCCCACCAGGTCCCCCGTCTCCGGCTCCACGGCCAGCCACGCGGGTCCTTCCACGACGGTCCACTGTACGGAGGCCTCCGACTCCACGCGAAGGCGGTAGTCGCCTCCCACGGCCACCGTATCCTGCACCGGAGGTGTCCCAACCTGGGATAACACCCGGTCCGGCTGCGGCCCCCCCGCAGGGGACCGTCCCCCGGCCAGGATACCCCGTCCGGGAACGACTCGCACCCCCGCAACACCTTCGATGTCCTCGAACCAGGCCCGCACGCTGCTCCTCCCCTCGCCCACGCCCACCAGCCTGTCGTCCCCTTCCGTCCGCAACACGGACGTATCGGATGTGATTATCGTAACTCCCTCTGTCACAATTTCTTGAGCGCCATCGTTAAAAATGCCCATCACCTTGAATGGCCGCCGCTTGCCCACGGCCATCGTCGTCTCTGCGGCGACGGAGAGGCCGATCAGCAGCGGCCTGGGGCGTCCGGGTGAAAAGCGGCCCCGGCCCGGCAGGTCCCCGTGCAGGGCAAAGGCGTCCTGCCCCTGGGTCACGGGTCCGTCCCTTCCGCTCTCTTGAGCCGGGCGCAGCGACGCCGAAGGATGCCTCACCCACGACTGGCCCCGGCTCCGTCCGGGGAACGCAGCGCGGAGCAGCGTGTCAGGCCCCGCCGGATCGGTCAGCAGCACAACCCCTCCGTCCGCGGACAGCCCCCTCCCGATCCGCCCCCCGTCGACGAAGACCGGGCACGGAAAATCGCCCGGCGCTCCGCCGCCGAACAGCAGAAGACGTCCCCCCGGAGGGACTGCCGTCCCCTCCGGGAATCGGAAAGCCCTGGACCCGGAGGTCCCCTCCGGCCCGAGCGTCAGCCCCCCCAGCGCCGCCGCGTCGTGCCCTGCGTTCAGGAGTTCGATGAACTCATCCTCTCCCCCATCCCCCCGCCCGTCTCCGTTTGCATCCCCCGCCGCGCCGCGAGGCGGGTCGGCCAGGACCTCATCCACCACGACGAGGGGAAGGGGCAAGGCCTCCACCTCCCACGACAGCGTGGCCTCTCCGCCGTGCGGGTCCTGAGCCAGGGCCGTCACAGACCATCTCCCGCTCGCAGACGGCCTCCATCCGAGCAGCGCCCCCTCCATCCCCAGGCCGGGCGGGCCGTCTGTCAGGCGGACCGTCCCCCCGTCCAGATTGTGCACCCGGAGCGTGTCCCGGTACCCGACCCCCACCCTCCCTCTCCGCCTGGGAGGGTCTCCGAAGGAAGGCGGTCGGTTCCGCACCGTCACCCGAAACGTCCGCGAGACCGCAAGCCGTCCGTCAGAGGCCCCCGCAGTCACCTCCCACACCCCCACGTCCGGGTCATCCGGCACGCCGGAGATCAGGCCCGACCCCGGATCGATGGAGAGCCAGGCCGGGCCGTGGGCGAGCGAGAACCGGACCTCGTCCCCATCCGGGTCCGACGCCCGCGCCCTCAGGCGGAGCGGGCTGTCCTCCAGCGCAGCCGTATCCGGGAGGGCCGCCATCGCCGGAGGGCGATTTTCAAAAGGAACGACCTTCACCTTGTAAGGAGGACTGGCGACGTAGCCCCATCGGGCCACGAAATCCGCCTGCCCCGGACGGATGGCCCGGACGATGCCCCGGCCCTCCAGCCGGGCCACGGACGTGTCCCCCTCGACCCAGGTCACCCGATCCGTGACCTCCTCCATCCCGCTGTCCGAGTAGACGGCCACGGCCCTGATCCCCCGCCGCTCCCCCGGCCTCATGGGGCTGCTGTCCCCCTCCGCCGCGATCCCCTGCAACAGCGGCCGGCCCCGGCCCGGCGAAAACGCCCCCCGGCCCGGCCAGGCGCCGTGCGGCGCGAAGACCCCCTCCATGGGCCGGACCAGGGACTGCCCCTCCGCCTTCGGCAGCGCGACCACGTCCACCGTGTCTCCCTCCTGCGGGTCGAACAACAGGACCTTCTCGCCCGCGTTGGACAGCCCATCCCCGATCCGGCCGTCGTCTACAAAGACACGCCCCGGCACCCCGGCCGGACGCCCCCCCCCGAACAGCACGGCCCGTTCGCCGGGGCGCAGAATTGTCCCTGGCGGGAACCGGAACCGGCTCGCAACGGAGACATCGTCATCGCTCAACGTCCATCCGCCCACCTCCACGGCCGCCGTATCCGCGTTCAGGACCTCGATGAACTCGTCCTGATATGTCTCACGGACCCCGTCCCCGTTAGCGTCTCCTGCCAAGCCGCCGGGCGGATCGGTCAGCGCCTCATCGATCACCACCCTCCGGCGCGGCAGGACCGTCAGCGGATACGACCTTCGCGCGCCCTCCCCCCGTCCATCCTCCACCTGCACCTCCACCGCCACCTCTCCTGCCCTTTCGGGCCTCCCGGACAGGACGCCGGTCCCCGCGTCCACGCCCAGCCAGCCCGGCCCGTCCGTCAGAGAGAACCTCAACCGGTCCCCGTCGGCGTCCGCCGCAACGACCTGCTCCCGGTAGAAGACCCCTGCCCGCGCAGGCCGCAACCCGGAGGTGACAAGGGCCGGAGGGCGGTTGGGCGGAGGCTCCACCCCCACCTCCACCTGCGCCGACAGTTCACCTATGTTGACCCGAATCATCGCGACCCCTGTCCGCAACCCTGACACCCTCCCCCCTCCCTCCACAGCCGCCACCTCCGGCCGGTCGCTCGACCAGGCCAGCCCTGCCCGAACCGTATCTTCAACCCCGTCCGTGAACGTCGCCACGGCCCGCAGGAGTTCGGACCCTCCCGGCCTCAGACGCACCCCCTCCGGCGCGATCCGCAGCCCCGACGCCACGGGCCGGCCCCGCCCCGGCGAGAACGCCCCCCGGCCAGGCCAGTCGCCGTGCGGGACGAATCTCCCCTCCGTGAGCCGGACCAGGGACTGTCCCTCCGCCTTAGGCAGCGCGACCACGTCCACCGTGTCCCCATCCTGCGGGTCGAACAACAGCGCCTTCTCGCCCGCATTCGAAAGCCCATCTCCGACCCGGCCGTCGTCCACAAAGACGCGCCCTGACGCACCGGCAGGACGCCCCCCGCCGAACAGCACGGCCCGTTCGCCAGGGCGCAAGATCGTCTCTGGCGGGAACCGGAACCGATTCGCAACGGAGACATCGTCATCGCTCAGCGTCCATCCGCTCACGTCCACAGCCACCGTATCCGCGTTCAGGACCTCTATGAACTCGTCCTGATACGTCTCGCGGACCCCGTCCCCGTTAGCGTCTCCTGCCAATCCGCCGGGCGGATCGGCCAGCGCCTCCTCGATCACCACCCTCCGGCGCGGCAGGACCGTCAGCAGATACGACCTTCGCGCCACCCCTCCCCGTCCGTCCTCCACCTGCACCTCCACCCCCACCTCCCCTGTCCACCCCGGCGCAGGCCTCCCGGACAGGACGCCGGTCCCCGCGTCCACGCCCAGCCAGCCCGGCCCGAACACCATGGAAAAGGTCATCCGATCCCCGTCGGCGTCCGCCGCAACGATCTGCTCCTGGTAGAAGCCCCCCGCCCGCGCGGGCCGCAGGGACGCCGTCTCTATGGCTGGAGGGCGATTGGGGGCCGGCGCAGCCGGAGGTATCCCAGCAGGAGGCGAAGTCACGACAGGCGGAGATGGAGTCACAACGGGCGGAGACGGAGTCACAACGGGCGGAGACGGAGTCACAACGGGCGGAGGCGGGGTCACAACAGGCGGAGGCGGAGTCACGACAGGTGGAGACGGAGTCACAACGGGCGGAGGCGGAGTCACAACGGGCGGAGGTGGTGTTACCACAGGGGGAATACGTGGCGACTCTTCCACGCGCACCCCGGCCTCCGCGCTCAACTCGCCGATCCTGGCCGTCACGCGCACGGCCCCTGCCTGCATCCCTGTGACCTTTCCACTCTCCTCCACAGACGCCACCTCCGGCCGGTCGCTCGACCACATAAGCCCCGCCCGAACCGTATCCTCGACCCCATCCGAAAACGCCGCCACGGCCCGCAGAGAGGCTGACTCCCCCCGCCTCAGGGTCACGGCCTCCGGCGCGACCCGCAGCCCCGATGCCACGGGCCGGCCCCGCCCCGGCGAAAACGCCCCCCGGCCCGGCCAGTCGGCGTGCGGCGCGAAGACCCCCTCCGTGAGCCGGACCAGGGACTGGCCGTCCGCGCCTCCAAACCCCGCCGTGGAGATCGTATCCCCCTCTGTATCGGTCAACAGGACCAGGTCCCCTGTGTTCGACAGCCCGTCTCCGACCCGGCCGTCGTCCACGAAGACGTGTCCCGGTAACCCCGCAGGACGCCCGCCCCCGAACAGCACGGCCCGCTCACCGGGACGCAGGACCGTCCCCTTCGGGAACCGGAACCGGCCCGCAGCCGGGGTGTCGTCGTCGCTCAACGCCCAACCGCCCATGTCCACATCCATTGTATCGGCGTTCAGGACCTCCACGAACTCATCCTGGTAAGCGTCCCGGACGCCGTCCCCGTTCGCATCCCCCGCAGGCCCATCGGGGGGATCGGCCAGCGCCTCCTCGATCACCACGCGGGGCCTCTGCCGGGGCGTCACGCTCACCGTCCCCCCCCTCGCGCCCACCGGGACGGGCGCGCCCCCCGGCCCTGACAGGACCGCCCCTTCGATCTGGACCGGGACGGTCCCCGTCCCGGAGGAGACCCGCCTCGACCGGAACAGGACCTCTACCATCGCCCCTTCCCCCGGCGAGATCCACGCCTCCCCTCGCAGGTCCGCCGCGACCACCCGCGTCCTGCCCGCAGAGGCCGTCGCCTCGAACATCGCCAGGCCGGCGCACCGCGCCGACAGGCGCACCTGCGCGACGGAGACCTCCGCAGGGTCGTAGACCAGATCGAACTGCGCCGCGGCCACCCTATCCGCGTTCGACAGGAGGACGAGGGCCGTCCCCTCCCCGTCCCGAAGGCTGAGCAGGTTCGACAGGACGAGGAGGCGCCCCGCCTTCGCCGCCGCCTCCCTGGCCTGCGGGGGACGCCCGTCATCCGCCACCTTCGCCCGGCCCAGGCCGATGCGCACCTCTCCCGACGCCGCAAGGAGGTCTGCCTGCGCGGACAGGATCGGCCCGAAGCCCGCCGCCACAGCCCCCCTGCGTCCCGGGTCGAGCAGCACGACGCGCAGGGTGTCCCCGACGACCTGGCTATGGACCTCCATCCCCACCGCCCGCGCCACGCACCGGACGGCCCTCCATCGCAGCCGCTCCCGGTCGGCCACCAGGTCGAACTGCGTCCCGGCGATGCGCCCGGCGTTCGTCAACGCCACCTGCACCTCCACCTGATCCCCCGGCAGCCCGGACCCGTCCACCACGGACAGGGTGTCCGTCGCCGCAAAGGACACCGCAGGGATGAGGA
>CAYRZX010000115.1:0-11691 GCA_964428665.1 uncultured Gemmatimonas sp. | reverse complement strand
CCGTCCACCACGGACAGGGTGTCCGTCGCCGCAAAGGACACCGCAGGGATGAGGATGAGCGAGATATGCAGAACGAGATGTCGCATAAGAAATCACTTCAGCCAGACCATTTTCCTCACACCCATGAACTTCCCGGCCTTCAGTCGGCAGAGATAGACCCCACTCCCCACTCCCCTCCCCTCCCCGTCCCGCCCATCCCACCTCAGGACGTGGCGGCCCGCCGGCGCCAGTCCCCGGACCAGCCGGGCCACCCGGCGTCCGCGCAGGTCGAACACCTCCAGCGTCACCTCCGACGCCTCCGGGAGGTCATACTCGATCACCACGGCCCCGTTGGCCGGGTTCGGGAAGCTCTGCCGGAGCCCAAAGGTCACCACACTCCCCATACTTCCCATACCCTCTTCCAACGCCTCCACACTGAACCCCCACCCCGCCACCAGCGCCCGCTCCACCTCTGCCGCCCCCTCGAAACGCAGGACCACCCCGCTCCCCCCCGCGATCCCCTGCCCGGACAGACCATAGATCACCACCCGCGTCCTGCCGTCCGGCCCGGCCTGCGTCACCATCGCCATCCCTTTCGCCCGGCCTGTTAGCGTCACGCCCTTCGCCGGACCCCGCAGGTCGATCTGAAGGGCAGTGACCTCTGCCGGGCAGTCCAGCGCGACCTCCTTTATCCCCTCTTCTCCGCATCCCCTCACCCCATAGCGGGCCGCGCACGCCGCGACCTTGCCCGCCCCCGCCCTGCCGAGCATCACGTCGATGATCGCCGCCAGGTCCCCCACGTCAATCCGTCCGTCCCCGGTCAGGTCCGCCGCCGCCTGCTCCAGAGCCGTGGCCGGCGGAGACGCCTCCAGAATCAGGTCGATCAGGCGCAGGGCGTCCGCCACCTCCACGCCCCCGGCCCCGTTCAGGTCCCCCTTTCGCAGAACCCACAGGGTTGCAGGGGCACTGGAGACGCGCCCGTCGGACGCCCTCACCGTCGTCTCCCCTGCCCTCACTGGCCGGACCGCCCCCCCGCCCGCCGCGAGGGCCACCCCCGTGTCCGCGACGGTCCACGTCAGTCCGACCGTCACGGCCCTGCGGGTCCCGTCCGGGAGCGTCCCCTCCGCCCGGAAGAGGGCCCCTCCGCCCACAACCACAACCGTCTCCGCAGGCGCAATCGCGAGGGCCGTCAGGCCGGGCGCTCGCACGGTCAGCCGCGCCGGGGGGCTTGAGAGACCCGCGACGCTCGCCCGAATCTCCGTCCCGCCCGCTCCGGCGGCCTTTCCCCTTCCCGCGCTGACCCGTGCGACGGCCGTGTCCTCGCTCGTCCAGGCCGCGGCCAGGGTCACGTCCCGGCTGCGGCCGTCGGGAAAAAAACCGGTCGCCCGCCACGCGATGGAGTCCCCCACGGCCACAGCCGTGTCCGCCGGCGCGACGGCCACCCCCGACAGGACAACCCGCGCCCGTCCGGGAGAGAACGCCGCCCCGTCTCCGGGCAGGCCCCCGTGCAGCGTCAGACCGCCCGCCCCCTCCGGAGACCTCACGAGGGACTGGTCCCGGTCCCCCTCCGCCCCGTACGCAAGGGCATCGAGCGTGTCTGGCCCCGACGGGTCGATCAGCAGCGCGGCATCGCCCCCGTTCGTCAGCCCGTTTCCGATCCTCCCGTCGTCAGTGAAGACCTGCCCTGGAACCCCCGACGGGCTCCCCCCGCCGAACAGGACGGCCCGCGCCCCCGGCCCTAGGAGCGTGCCCTGCGGAAAGGTGAACTGGCTCCCGGCCGCCGTGTCGTCGTCGCTCAGCCGCCATCCGCTGAGGTCCTCGGCCCTCGGCCCGACGTTCAGGACCTCGATGAACTCATCCTGAAAGGTGTCCCGGACGCCGTCTCCGTTGGCGTCTCCCTCCGTCCCGCCGGGCGGGTCCGCCAGAATCTCGTTGATCACCACCGTGGAGCGGACGCCCTGACCCGAGAGCGGGACGCGGACCTCCGGGCCATTCGACCGGATCGACAGCGTGTCGCTGAAGGCCCCGGCCGAGGGCGGTGTGAACCGCACGACCACCGGCGTGGCCTCTCCGGCCCGCACCGTGAAGCTCGACGTGACCGACTGCGCGGGCAGGTCGAACGCCGTCGTCCTCAACTCCAGGCGCTCCACGACCAGGTCCGCGGCCCCGGCGGCGCCGACCAGCAGCGTATCCCTCACGCCCCTCCTCGCCCGCGCCGTCCCGAAATCGAGCGACGCCTTCGACACGGAGGCGGAGGGCTGCGCCACGGCCTCAAGGGCGCAGAGGAGCAGCAGGGCGACGATGTGGATGAGTGAGCGTGGCATGGGAGCCGAATGTCGAATGTCGAATGTCGAATGTCGAATGAAGATTCGCACTTCGTAATTCGCACTTCCCTGATGCAACCCCCGTGCCGGACGGCCTGAAGTTGCGGAAGGCAGTGCGGCGTCAACCGTTTAGCCCTCCCCGTCTCTCCACACCCTTTCCCCTTCCCCTGAACGTCCTTTGCAAGATCGGCTGATGTTGGGAACGGGTCTTTCAACTCAAAGCATCCGCAAGCGTTCTGCCCCAGCCCACTGATTTTGCGCTTGACTTCATCTTCGTTCTTGCTTACACTGACCGACAGGTCTGGGGAGTGATCCACCTGTCGTGAGGCCGGAGGAGCCCCGACACCGCGGTCCCAGACTGAAGGGAGGAAAGGAGATGAAAACGATTATTCTGATTCTGATGCTCATCTCCGCAGTCGCTCTGGTGCTGGCAGCCCTGATGGGTCTTGACATCATCAAGACCGCCATGATGAGAGTCAGCGGCACGGGCTTTCTGATGCTGTCGATCGCCTGTTCGCTGTATGCCATCGGCCTCCACTTCACCGGACTCTTTGGGAAAGGAGGCTCAGGCGCGTAGTGTGAGAACGCTCTCCTGCAGGCCCCTGAATGGCTCCTCCGGATCACGTTCATCCGAACGCCGCGTACAAAAAAAGGGGCTGACGATCTGCTCGTCAGCCCCTTTGGCATCTCTATCCCCAAACCGGTCACCCTGTCCCGGTCACCCTGCTTTCCGGCCGGTCCAGGCCCTCCCCTCCCGCCTGCGGAGACACCGGGCGGATGAACCTCAGCATCGGCAGACAGAGGGCGAACCCCATGCACTGGATAAGAAACAGGAGGTGGATGCTCCCCATGTCGATCCCCATCAGCCTGAAGTGCGCGCCGGCCAGCCGCTCCACGACCTGCCCGCCGAGGAAGGGGGAGACCGCCCCCGGCGCGCCCCACGTCAGAAAGCTGAGGCTGCCCGCCATGCCCCGCAGCGCGGGCGGGGACAGGCTGTAGAGCATCGGCAGCCAGCTCACCGAGAAGGCCGACTGCGCCACCCCGGAGAGGAACTGCGCGAACGGCAGGGCCGCGATGCGGCCGGGGGCGTTCAGCGCCCAGAGAAAGGACACCGCGACCATCCCGACCCCGGCGACCCCCATGACCGGCCTCCCCCCGAAGCGGTCCACCAGACGGCCCCAGGCCAGGGTGGCGCTCAACGTCCCCGCCGAGGCGAGCGCTGTGTAAAGCCCCAGGCGCTCGTAGGGGATGAGGAGTTCTTTTCTCATGAACACGGTCGGGAACACCCCGGCGAACATGGCCACGGAGTTATAGAGGATCATGTAGCCGAACAGGCGCATGAGCGGCCGGCGCCTCACGACAGCGCGAAAGGCGTCCCGGACGCCCCCCGACGCAGGAGGCCTCCGCACAGGCTCCGGGATGCGGGCCGTCGGCAGAAGGGCCAGAAACCCGGCGAGCGCCCCGATGGCGAACAGCCCGGCGAACCCCCCCATGCCCGGAAACCACCCCAGGAAGAACCCCCCGAAGGCGTGGCTGAGCATCGTGGCCCCCATCAGGACCAGGAGCCGGATGCTCTGAAATTGCCCCATCCGTCCCCTCCGGACGAAGTGGGGCAGCCAGACGAACCACCCGGCGAAGAAGACATTGCAGATGAAATGCCCGGCCAGACTGACGACCAGCAGCGCCCAGACCCTCGCCGTCCCCATCGAATGCGGCAGGAGCAGGGCGGGGCAGAACGCCAGCCCTGACGCCGACGCGCCGGCCAGGGTCCAGAGGCAGAGCGCCTTCACCCGCCGGACGCGGCTCGCCCAGAGGGCCACGAAGAAGATCGGAAACGTGGAGAGACACCAGAGCGCCGGGATGACGCTGAACTGAAACGTCGAGGCCCCCATCTCCTCCGCGCAACAGGTCAGAAACACGGCGTTGATCATCCCGGTGCCGTTCAGGGCAAACAGGATTCCGAGCAAAAACACGCTGACGTGGCTCTGAATCTCGGCCCTGCGCCGCTCCGCCCACGTCAGGCCCTCTTCGGGCAACGGCTCCACACCCTCCATTTGGAATCCCACCCCTCAGACCGCGATGGCCTGCGGCTTCCCCGTCCTCACCGCCTCAAAGATCTTGACCACGATCGTCGTGGCGATCCGGCCCTCCCTCGGCCCCACGAGCGTGGGCCGGTTCGCCTTCACGCACTCCGCAAAATGCCGGAGCAGGCCCCGGTCCCCCTCGATGTCCTCGTTCTCCTGCGGCGTCAGGTGCTCCGGCCCGATCCGGTCCACGTCCGCGCCCCACAGGACGGCCTCGTGGCAGCGGTTGTAGAGCCCTGCCCCCCTGCCGTCCCGCCCGAACAGCTCAAAGAAGAACTTGGACACGTAGGGGTTGAGGCCCGCGTCCCCCTGGATAACGCTGGCCACCACCCCGTTCCTGTACCGGACCGTCGCCACCACGTTGTCGATGATGTCCGTCCCGGTGTGGGTCATGGTCCCCCCCTCGGCGTAGACCGAGACGGGATCGGCGCCCGCGAAGTAGGTCAGGATGTGGGTCGTGTGGCACCCCTGCGAGATCACGTTGCCGCCGCCGATCTTCGGCTGCTGCGCCCAGTTGGTGTCCGCCCACCGCCGGTCCATCATCTGCCCCACCATCATCATCGGCGTGCCGATCTTCTCCTTCACCTTCGTGACCACCGGCATGAACCGCATCTTGAACCCCAGGGCCATCCGCACCCCGGCCTTCTCCACCGCCTGCTCGATGGCCGCGCACTCCTCGATCGTGAGGGCCATCGGCTTCTCCAGCAGGATGTGCTTGCCCTGTTGCGCGGCCTTGATCGCCAGCGGGGCGTGCGTGTCGTGATACGTGCAGATCAGCACCGCGCCGATGTGGGGGTCCTCCAGCACCCGGTCCAGTTCCGGGGTTGCATAGTCCCCGCCGTAGGCCTCCTGAAACGCCTTCGCCGCCTCGATCCTGGCGTCGGCGTAGCCCCGCATCCGGAAGCCGGGCAGCTTGGCCAGTCCGGACGAATAGACCCTCCCCCTCCCCCCGCAGCCGATGCAGCCCACCTCCATCACATCTGCCATAAGACCCTCAACAATAAATGGGTTTGAAACAAAATGGCGCGGTGTCAAACCCGCGCCATGATCTCGGTCCCAACACCCCTCCAGAACCCCGGCCCCCCGGCTACTGCCCCTGCTGCCCCTGGCGGTGAAGGATGACCTTCCCCTTCTTGTCGTGCTGCTTCCGGATCTCTTCGATCTTGTTCCTCAACTCAGTCTTCATGCCCTCCAGGGACTTGATCTCCTCCTCCAGGGTGTTGATCCTGGCGAGGGCCTCCGCCTTACCCTTCACAAACACATCCACCTGGGCCTCGGCCTGCTCCTTCGCCGCCCTGGCCTGCCGCACCTTGCCGTGCCATTCCGAGGCCGAAGAGGAGTAGTCGAGCAACATCTTCACGAGGAGGGCCAGAGAGCCAAACGTCAGAATTCCGAACATCCATTCCATAGAGACGACCGCCTTAGTGGACCGACGGGAAACCGCGCGCCTGTGGAGCGACGCCCTCGTATAATAGTCCAGAACGGGCCATTTGTCAATCACTTTCTGCAACAGCCGGAGTTAAGTCAGAAGGGGCAGCTTCACCGGCTTCCCCCCCTGCTCGGCGGACATGTCCAGGGCAATGCAGAGTTCGTGCGTCTTGACCGCGTCTTCGAGGTTGCAGTGGGACTCCACGTCCTTCAGGATGCAGTCCACGAAATGGTTGATCTCCCCCTGGAAGGGGTGGTGCGACACGGCCCCGCTGTCGGGCAGGACCGTCGGGAACTCCACCCACCCCATCTGCCCCGGGAACTTCGACTTCGACCAGATCCGATTGTCCCGGATCGAGCCCTTGCTCCCGAACAGCTCCACCGGGAAGCTGTAGGGCATCTCAATCTCAAAACTCGCGCCCAGGTGCCCCACCCCGCCGTTGGCCAGATGCAGCGTCCCCATCAGCGTCGGCATGTACTCGAAGTCCTTCCGGTGCCCCCGGCAGTGGAAGGCCGTCACCTCAGACACCTCCCCGGCGAACCACCGCAGCGCGTCCGCGGCGTGGCACCCCCCGCACAGCATGGCCGTGCCCGACGTCTCGCTGCGCCTCGCCCACTCATACCCCGAATACCAGGGACCGATCTCGTGCAGGTAGTTCACCCGCGCGTAGAACACCTTCCCGATGGCGTCGTCCGCCAGCAGCGCCTTGACCGTCTCAAACATGGGGTTCCACCGGAGGACGAAGCTCACCACCGTCTTCACCTTCGCCTTCCGCACGGCGTCCCGCATCGCCTTCAGGTCGTCCAGGTTGAGCGCCACCGGCTTCTCGATCACCACGTGCTTCCCGGCCTGCGCCGCCGCGATCGTCTCGCGGGCGTGGAGGTGGTTCGGCGTGCAGACGGCCACGATGTCGATATCCTTCCGGGACAGCACCTTATCGAAATCGGTTGAGACATCGCACTTGAGGCCCGCCTCGTCCCGCCGGCGCTGCGCGCTCTCCAGCCTCCGGCTGCTGATGCACCGCACCTCGGTGTGCGGGTTGGCGCTGAACCACTTGACGTGCTCCCCGGACACCCACCCCGCCCCGTGAACGGCCACGCCCAGTCGGTCTGGCATGCGGACATCCTCCCTAATAGGCAGGGGCGACCCATCGGGTCGCCCCTGCTACATTCATTTCCTGGTGTAAGCCTTTTTCATGTCTCCAAGACTGACCGGGGCGTAATCCCCGGCGTGTCCGGCGGTCCGGAAGGCCCGCATCCGCTCGGCCACGATGCGCGTGATCTCCTCCATGGCCGGCTTCAGGTAGTCTCTGGGGTCGAACTTGTCCGGCTGCTTCGCGAAGACCTCCCGGATCACGCCCGTCACCCCGAGCCGCGTGTCCGTGTCGATGTTGATCTTCCGCACCCCGGAGTCGATCGAGCGGACGAGGTCGGAGAGCGGGACCCCCATCGCGTTGGGCATGTGCCCGCCGAAGGCGTTGATCCGGTCCACCAGATCGCGGGGCACGGAGGACGACCCGTGGCTGACGATGGGCAGGTCGGGCCGGTGCTGATGGACCTTCTCCACGATGTGGTAGGCCAGCTTCGGCTCCTTCTTGAACTTGTAGGCCCCGTGGCTCGTCCCGAACCCCAGCGCCAGGGCGTCCACGCCTGTCTTCTCCGCGAACTCCACGGCCTGGTCCGGGTCGGCCAGCTTCACCTCGCCGGACCCCACCCCGTCCTCGATCCCGCCGAGGCAGCCGAGCTCCCCCTCCACCGTCACCCCGCGCTCGTGGGCGTACAGCACGACCTGCCGGGTGACGTTCAGGTTGTAGTCGTAAGGCGCGGGCGTCTTGCCGTCCTCCGCCAGCGACCCGTCGATCATCACCGACGTGAACCCGTCCTCAATCGCCTCGATGCACGACTGAAGGTTGTTCCCGTGGTCCAGGTGCATCGCGATCGGGATCTCCGGGTACTCCTCGATCGCCGCCAGGATCAGGTGCCTCAGGAACCGCCTCCCCGCATATTTTCGCGCCCCCCGGCTGGCCTGGAGGATGACCGGCGACTTCGTCTGCCGGGCCGCCTCCATGATCCCCTTGATCTGCTCCATGTTGTTCACATTAAACGCCCCGACGGCGTAGTTCCCCCGGATCGCCTCGTCGAGGACCTGTTTCATCGTCACAAGTGGCATGGCCATCTCCTTTGATAAGAGCCCCAACCCAATCCCATCCGAGACCCGCTATGGAGAAAATAAACATGTCGGACCTGCAAAGTCAAGCCCAAAGACAGAGGCCCTGCGGGAGTTCCCACAGGGCCTTTCGCCTTTCGCCTTTCTTACGCCTTCCTCCCCAGCTTCTCCATGAACGTCTGTATCCCGAGACGGAGGAGCCCCATCTCGCCCCCCACGGTCACGAACTGGAACCCCTGCTCGATGCGCTTCAGGCACAGCTCCGGCGACGCGGAGGCGTAGCACCCCGGCACCTTCAGCTTCTTGCCCCGGGTGATGACGTCCACGATCACCTTCTCCACCTCCGGGTGGCCGGGATTGCCCACATATCCCAGCGACGCCGCCAGGTCCTGGGGACCGATCATGAAGGCGTCCACCCCCGGCGTCGTCAGGATCGCCTCCAGGTTCTTCACCGCCTCCGCCGTCTCGATCTGCACGATCACCAGGGTCTCCTCGTTGGCCGTCCGCGCGTACGCCGCCGGGTCCCCCCCTTCGAGCTGCACCCACCGGGGCCCGAACCCCCGCAGCCCCATGGGCGGGTACTTGGCCGCCCGCACCGCCGCCTCCGCCTGCGCCCGGTCGTTCACCCACGGAACGATCAGCCCCATCGCCCCCACGTCCAGCGCCTTCTTGATGACGACCGGGTCATTCCACTCCACCCGCACAATGGGCGTCGGCGACCCCTTCCGCGCCACCTGCAGCATCGACGCCAGTATCTCGGAGCTGAGCGGGGAGTGCTCCGTGTCGAACCAGAGCCAGTCGAAGTTCATCCTGGCCATGATCTCAGTGATCTCCAGGCTGGGCGTCGAGACCACCGCCCCCACCGTCACCTCGCCGTTCCGGAGTTTTTCCTTCGTCCTGTTCTGCATGGAACCTCCCTCATTCTAAACGATGAAGTATGAACGATGAACGATGAACGAAAAGCAAAACAGCCTTGCAGGTTTTCATTCATCGTTCCGCGTTCATCGTTCCGCGTTCAGGTATTGTTCAACTCACACACCGCATCATACAGCACCTTCACCCCGAACCCCACCGTGGCCTCCGAGACGCGCTCGTCGTGGCCGTGACAGAGGTCGAAGAACGCCATCCCCGGCTCGTAGCGCATCGGCAGGAACCCGTAGATCGTCGCGTCGAGCGGGCCGAGCCGGCACGCGTCCGTCCCCCCGGTCACCAGGAACGGGACCACGCGCCCCTCCGGGTCGCTTCGCCTGAGCGCCCGCTCCAGCGCCCCGAACAGCGGCGTGTCGGGGTTCGACTCCAGACCCGCACGCCACCGGCCCTCCACGACCTCCACGCGGTCCCCCACCTTCGCCCGGACCTCCCCGGCAAAGCCCTCCTGCGTCTGCCCCGGCAGCGGCCTCCCGCTCACGCTCAGCCTCACCTCCGACGGGATGACGTTCCGTTTCAGCCCCCCGCTCAACATCGTGGGGGCAGCCGTGTTCCGGAGCATCGCGTCGAACATGAGCTGCGTGGGCGCGTCCGCCGGGAGACGGCGGAAGGCCTCCGGCTCCTTTTTCGGGTCCAGCATGTCGCGCAGCAGCCGGGCGTGCTCCGCCCTGTCCTGCGCCCCCGCGACCCCCTCGAAGAACCGCTTCGCCGTCTCCGTGACGTGGAGGCCGAGCCGCCCCGCGCCCAGCCGCGCGACCGCCTCCGACAGGTGGACAATGGCGTTGTCATCGTGCGGCACAGAGGCGTGGCCGGGCGTCCCCCTCCCGACCAGGTCCACGTCGAACCCCCCTTTTTCAGCGGACTGGCAGACATAGAACCGCTTTCCCCCGACCTCCAGCGCGAACCCGCCCCCCTCGTTGATCACGTACTCCGCGTCGATCAGGTCCTTCCGGTGGTGGGCCAGCCACGCCGCTCCGTTGGCCGACCCGCCCCCCTCCTCGTCCGCCGTGGCCGCCAGGATCAGGTCCCGCCGGAGCGGAACCCCCTGCCGGGCGCACAGCAGCAGGACCGTCAGGCCCACCGCCGTCGTCAGCTTCGAGTCCACGGCCCCGCGCCCCCAGACGTAGCCCCCGGCCAGGTCCGCCCCGAACGGCGGGTGCGTCCACCTGGACGGCTCCGCCGGAACCACGTCCAGGTGCGACAGGAGCAGCAGCGGCCTGGCCGCCCCCGTCCCCTTCATCCGGGCGACCGCGTTCCCCCGCTTCGGGCCGGACTCCACGACCTCCGTCTTCAACCCGGCCCCCTCGCAGACCCTCGCCACGTAGTCCGCCGCCGGGCGTTCGTCCCCCGGCGGGTTCGTGGTGTCGATCCGCACCAGCGCCCGCAGGTGCTCCACCGCCTCCGATTGGACCTTCTGCCAGTCGATCTGGGGCATGCGTGCTCCTTCTACCTTGAAAGCGAAAGGCGAGAAGCCTGTCTCTCGCCTTTCCGCCGCCCTTTAGGTTCAGCCTTCAGCATTCATCATTCCGCGTTCCGCGTTCACACCTTCACCGCCCTGAGCGCGGCCTCGACCTGCGCCTCTTTCAGCTCCATCGTGTGTCCCTGCCAGATGACTTTGCCTGCCGTGTCGATCAAAAAGGCCGCAGGGATGCTCTGGATACCGTAGGTCGTCATCGTCCTGGCATTGTCGTCTATTCCGACCGGGAACGTCATCCTGTGGTCCGCCACGAACTCCCGGACCGTCCCCGGGTCCTCGTCCGTGACGCTGAGGACCACCAGCCCCTTCTTGCCGTACGTGTCGTGCAACTTCTGAAGGTGGGGAATCGACGCCCGGCAGGGCGGGCACCAGGTCGCCCAGAACTCCAGCAGCACGACCTTCCCCCTCAGGCCGCTGAGCGAGGGCTTCCCTGCGCTGTTCAGGGATGAGGTTAGCGCGACCTCCGGCGCGACCTTTCCGACAAACCCCTTCTTGTCTCCCCACGCGCTGAGGTAAAGCAGACTGAAGACTGCCCCGGCTGCCAGGACCACCAGCAACGCTCTCCGCATCAGCCCTGTCTCCCTCCGTTACAGCGTCCATCCTCTGTTCCGGCTTCGTCAGAATGTAGCCAATCCCCGTCCCGATGTCAACCGGAAAACCCGGCAAACGGCAGACCACGGGACCACGGGACCACAGGACCACAGGACCAATGCAAAAGCCTCATGGTCTTATGGTCAGTGGTCTTGTGGTCTTGTGGTCAGTTTTTAAACACCCTGAACTCCCCCGGCAGCTCCGGCGTGGCGCTGTCCTGCGCGGCCACGTACCCCCCCGCGCGGTTCCCCCAATCCGCGCACGTGAAGACGTCTCCACCGGCCAGCCGGTGGAGGACGAAGGCGGCGGTGAAGGCATCCCCGGCCCCCACGGTGTTGATCACCCGCCGGGGCGCAGCGGAGACCCGGAGGTCCCCCTCCGGCCCGAGGACCCTGCACCCCTCTGCGCCGAGCGTCAGCACCGCCGTCTCGATCCCAAACCGCTCCCTCACCCCGTTCAGGAAGGCCCCGTCGTCCCCGGCCCCTTTTAGATAATTTTTGGTGCGAAACCTCCGAGACGAGTTGGAAGCCTGGGTTCGAGAGGTCTTCGTATCTTCTCGGGGGGGGTTGGGTTAGCGGGTGGTCAATGTCTGAGCGATCTTGCGGAGGTTAGCGCCCATAACGCCCCATCCCACCCACCGTTCAAAGCCTTCTTCCCCGTGACTGCTGTTTGGCAAAAATCCGATAGGAGATTGATACAGGAGCAGTTTCGGTG
>CAYRZX010000114.1:15270-18896 GCA_964428665.1 uncultured Gemmatimonas sp. | reverse complement strand
CCGGCCTCCTCGCCTTCTCCCTCCTCGCCGGCCTGGACACGCCCCTGAAGCACCACGGCGACTGGGGCGCGCGCCCCGCCTTCGCCGCCGGCGTCACGGCCCTCATGGCCATCTGGTGGCTCACGGAGGCCCTCCCGATCCACCTCACCGCCTGCGCCCCCCTCCTCCTCTTCCCGGCCGCGGGCATCTTTGGCCCCGGCCTCGACGCGAACGTGACGGAGTCCCTGCTGCCCTACGTGGACCCCTACAACTTCCTCTACGCGGGCGGCATGTGCATCGCGGCGGCGATGCAGCAGTGGGACCTCCACCGGCGCATCGCCCTGAACATCATGCGCGTGATCGGGACCGACCCGCGACGCCTCCTCCTGGGCGTCCTGGTCGCGACGGCGTTCATCTCCCTCTGGATCTCCAACTCGGCCACCGCCACCATGATGGTCTCCATCGGCATCGCGCTGATCGCGCAACTCGAGCGCCTGCTCGGGGGGAGGCGGTTGAACCACTACGGCGGGTCGATCATGCTGGGGATCGCCTACGCGGCCAACGTCGGGGGCATCGGCACCAAGATCGGCACGGCGACCAACGCCCTCTTCTGCGGCTTCCTGGAGAGGGTCGGGATCGAGATCACCTTCCTGAAATTCACGGCCGTGGGGCTGCCGTTCGTCGTGCTGTTCCTGCCCCTGGTCTGGTTCGTGCTCTGGCGCACGGGCCGCGCGGACGCGCCCGGCGAGGACCTGGGCAGGGCGGCGATCGAAGAGGAGATCGCCAGACTGGGCCCGATCCGGCAGGGCGAAAAGGTGGTGCTGGGGGTCTTTTTAGCCGCGGCCGCCCTCTGGATCGCGGGCAAGCCGATCATGGACCTCTCCCAGTCCTGGATAAAAGGATTCAGGGTCACCACGGCGCACGTGGAGGCCGGCGTCGCCGTGCTGGCGACCCTGACGCTGATGACGTGTCGCGTGGGCGGACGCCAGGCCCTCGGCATCCGCTCGATCCGCCGCTACGTGCCGTGGGAGACCCTCCTCCTGCTCGGCGGGAGCTTTGCGATGGCGAGCGGCATCCAGAAGAGCGGCCTCTCCGGGTGGATGGGGGCGCAACTGACCGTGCTTCGGGGCTTCGACCCCTTCTCCCAGGTGCTCATGGCCAGCGCCGCGACCGTGGCCCTCTCGGCGGTGGCGTCCAACGTGGCCACCATCAGCGTGATGGCCAACATCCTGAAGGACGCCGTGTCCGGCCCGCACCTCACCACCGTGCTGTTCGCCTCGGCCATCGCCGCGTCCTGCGACTTTGCCCTGCCCGCCGGCACCCCCCCGAACGCCATCGTCTTCGGCAGTGGCTACGTCACCATCCCCCGAATGGCCAAGACCGGCGTCCTCCTCGACCTCCTGGCCGCGCTCCTGGCCGCCTGCTGGTGCTGGCTGATCGTGCGGGTGGTGATATAGACCCCTCCCCCGTCCCCTCCCCGAAACGGAGAGGGGAGAATCGGGGAATCGGGGAATTTCTCTCTCCGTTTCTCCGCTTCTCCATTTCTCCGTTTCCCGGCAGGGAAGGGGGATGGGTTTCACCCGTACGCCCCGCGATTCAGAAACCCGATCAGCCGGCGCAGCCTCGGATCGGCGTCCTTGTACACGTGTTCGGGCATCACGTAGTTCATGAACGGATAGTATTTGTGCCCGATCATCCGCCGCGCATACGTGACCTGTGTGATATAGCGGATCCGGTCGCTCCGGTTCGGCCCGCCCCGGTGCCAGACCTGGTTGTTGAACATGATCACGCTGCCCGCCTTCCCCAGATTGTAGTGAATCTGGCCCTCCCACTTCGTCCCTGTCATGTCCTTGGGCGGAGGCGCGCCGAACAGGTGGGAGCCGGGGATCGCCTCCGTGCAGCCGTGCGCCGCCTCCGTCACGTCCGTCAGGTAGTAGTTCGCCGTGAAGAACAGCACCGGCAGCCGCACGTTCTTCGGCGGCTCCCCCTCTGTGACGAGATAGTGGGGCGCGTCGTCCTGATGCCACGTGGACAGGCCGCCGCCGGGATGCACGACGAAAGAGTTGTTGTGGATCACGTGGCAGTTCTGGGCCACGAGCGCCTCCGCGAACGACACGACCGGCTCCACGTCGAACAGCTTGAGGTTGGCCCGGCTCGTCTCGAACATCCGGTGGGCGAGCTGGACCGTCGGGCTGACGCTGTTCAGGCCGTTCGGGTTGTCCCGCAGCGCCCGGTCCAGGTCCTCCCGCATCTCCGCGCACCACTCCGGCGGCAGGACGTTCTCCAGGAACAGAAACCCCTGCCGGTGGAACGTCTCGACCCACGCCTGTATCTGCTCGTCGCTGACAGGTCGCCCTGCCAGAAAAGTCTCCGCTTCGCTCACGAAAGCCCTCCTGGTGAAGTGTCGCCCTCCCATAGAGTTATGGATACGATAACACGCTTTTTTATTCCCTTCCGCGCTCACCGTTCGTATATTAACGCCGCGCCCGTAAACCCGGCCACGTCGGCGGCGGTCTTGCCGGGGAAGACTTCAACCCGCAGCTATTTGCAGGAGGTCCCATGCCCTCACGCCGTGAACGCCTCTTCGCCGCCCTGGGCCGCATCGGCGCGGACGCCTTCGTCGCGACCCAGCGCCCCAACCAGCTCTACCTGCTCGACCACCCCGACCCCAGCATCGTCATCTCCCGCCCGAACTGCAACTTCATCCTGTTCACCGCGCGGGAGACCGTCGTCCTCCCCGGCGTCTGGATCTCCAACGCCTGCCGCGACCTGCTCACCAGCTGCGAGGTCGTGACCAACCGGCCCGGCGACCCGCCCGCTGGCGTCCAGCTCGCCGCCCGCCTCCAGAAGATGCCCCTCAAAAAAATCGCCTTCGACCGGCTCGGCCCGGACCTGGCCCGCCTCCTGAGCCAGGAGGCCCCCCACCTCCTGGCCGTCCAGGACGACGTCGCCACGGAGGTCCGCCGGACGAAGGACGAGAAGGACCTGAAAGGCCTGCGCGAGGCCGCCCGCGTGTCCGACCTCGGCATGCTCGCCGCCTTCCGCGCCATTCGCCCCGGCGTCACGAACGGAGACGTGGCCGCCGAGGGCATCGCCGCCATGTTCCGCGCCGGCGCCGAGCACGCCACCATGCACGTCATGACCGGCCCCGGCGCGTTCTACTTAGACAGCGCGGAGGACTACCGGCGCACCATTCAGGCCGGGGAGATGGTCTTCATCGACATGGGCATCTCCGTCCACGCCTACATCGGAGACCAGACCCGGGCCGGCATCGTCGGCGAGGGCACGCCGCAACAGCGCGACCTCCTGCGCACCGTGCAGCAGGCCTATCGGCTCGCCAGCCAGGCGATGAAGCCCGGCGCGAGCACCTCCGCCATTTACCAATCCGTGATCGACCTCTATGCCAAGAAAGGCTGGGCGGCCTACTTCTACCACCACATCAGCCACGGCCTGGGCCTGGGCGGGGACCCCCCCCGCATCGCCCGCGACGCCCCCGACGACCGGCTCAGGGCCAGGGACGCCCTCTCCTGCGAGCCGGGCGTCTACGTCCCCGGCCTGGGCGGCGCCCGCGTGGAGAACATGATCTACGTCGCGCCGGACGGCCCCCAGGAACTGACGAAATGCCCGCTGGAGCCGCCGATGGGATT
>CAYRZX010000114.1:0-15170 GCA_964428665.1 uncultured Gemmatimonas sp. | reverse complement strand
ATCCTCTCCGCCAGCCGCTTTCCGATCCCCTCCACCGCCGCGACCTCCGCCACGTCCGCCTCCGCGATGCGCCGGACGGACCCGAACCTCTGCAGGAGCGCCCGCTTGCGCGCCGGCCCCACGTCCTCGATCTCATCGAGAAGGGACAGCGTCTGCCGTTTGCCCCGCAGCGTCCGGTGATACGTGACCGCAAAGCGGTGCGCCTCATCCCGGACCGCCTGCAGGAGCTTGAGCGCCGAGGACGTCTTGGGGATGTTCTGCGGGTCCGGGTTCTCCGGCACGAACACCTCCTCCAGCCGCTTGGCCAGCCCGATCACCGCCTGGTCCGAGACCCCCAGCGCGGTCAGCGCCTCCACCGCGCTGGAGAGCTGCCCCTTCCCCCCATCCACCAGCAGCAGGTCCGGGAACGCCCCCCCCTCCTCCATCAGCCGCTTGAACCGGCGCGTCACCACGTGGCGCATCATGGCGAAGTCGTCCGGCCCGGCCACCTCCGTGATCTTGAACCTTCGATATTCCCCCTTCTTCGGCCTCCCGTCCACGAAGCAGACGAGGGACGCCACAGGGTCCGTCCCCTGCGTGTTGGAGATGTCCACGGCCTCGATCCGGCGCGGAGGCCGGGGCAGCCTCAGGTCCCTCTGAAGCGCCGCCACCGCGTGCGGGACCTGCTGCCTCCGGTTCTCGCGCCGCAGCCGGCGCTCCGTCAGGAGGAGCTGGGCGTTGTTGGCCGCCATGCCCATCAGCCTGACCTTGTCCCCCCGCTGCGGGACGCGGATCTCCACGTGCCCCCCGGCCCGCTCGGCCAGCCAGTCGCAGATCGCCTCCCGATCCTCCACGTCGCAGGGGAGGCAGATCTCCCGCGGCACGAACGCCGTGTCCAGGTAGGCCTGCCGGACAAAGGCCGACACCACCTCGCTGTCCGGCGACTCCATGACGCCGCCCAGAAAGTAGTTCTTCCGGCCCAGCAGCCGCCCGTTGCGCACCTCCATCACCACCCCGCACGCCTCCTCGTCCTCCCGCGCGATGGCCACCGCGTCCCAGTCAGACACATCCGCCGACACCACCTTCTGCCGGTGAGTCACGCTCTCCAGACTGGCCAGCCGGTCCCGGATCTCCGCCGCCTCCTCGAACCGGAGCTCCCCCGCCGCCTGCTCCATCCGCCCGCGCAGGAGATTCACCACCTCCTCGTTCCGCCCGGTCAGGAACAGGACGGCCTGGTCGATGATCTTCCTGTAGTCCCACTCCGCGATCAGCCCCTCGCACGGCCCGTCGCACCGCTTGATCTCGTAGTCCAGGCAGATCCGTACCTTCGGGTTGGGCAGGTCGTAGGCGCACGTCCGCACCCGGAACAGCCGGTGGAGCGTGTCCAGCGTCCGCCGCATGGCCTTCACGTCCGTGTAGGGGCCGAAGTAGCGCCCCCCGTCCTTCACCACGTCGCGCGTGACGACGATGCGGGGGAACGCCTCCTTCGTCACCTTGATGAACGGATATTTCTTGTCATCCTTGAGACTGATGTTGTAGCGGGGCTTGTGCGCCTTGATCAGGTTCGCCTCCAGGATGAGCGCCTCTAACTCCGTGTCCGTCACGATGTAGTCAAGGCCCCGGACGCTCGACACCAGCATCCGGAACTGCCGCCGGCCGTCGTCCGCGCCGGGCTGGAAGTAGGACCGGACGCGCTCGCGCAGCGACTTGGCCTTGCCGACGTAGATGACCGCCTCGCCCGCGTCCTTCATGAGATAGACGCCGGGCTCCTTCGGCAGGAGGTCGAGCCGCTCCCGCAGCTGCGTGCGCCAGTCGGTGTCAGGCTGGTCGGTCATCGTATCTCCACCTTCCGGTACACCATCCAGACCTTGTCGTAGTACATCTCAAAATACCCCTCCGGCCCGGCGGAGACGTAGAAATAGGTCCGCCCGTGCGCCGGCCATTTCGCGCTCCGCCTCCGCCCGTCCCGCCAGACAGAGGCCACCTCCTGGACGCGATGCCACCGGCCTCGCCACCGGAACCGCCTGGGCGGGCACTCCCCCCGCAGGGCCCCGGCCTCGCCCGGATGGACCTCCACGGCCTCGTCGACCAGCCAGGAGTATCGCTTCCCCTCACGGGCGACCCGGCGGTAGGCCGAAATCGCTCGCGATTCCACGGGGGAAACTTTATCTTTCACTCGCACTTTATAAAGCCCCTGCAATGAGGACAATACACCCTCCCACCTTCATCCACAATACACCCCTCATGCCTCACCTCCCGGACCGGCACATTATACCCGATGCGCGCGTCGAACTCGTATTCGACCAGCGTATGGCCGGGATGCCTCCGCCAGCGGAGGCCGGCGATGGAGACCGCAGAGCGACCTGGCGCCCCCGCGGGGAATGCGGCGGCGTAGTCGGCGAGACTGGAAAAGGAGCGCATGACAAAAATAAATATAGCGAATCGGGTTGACGTGTCAATCGGAAAGCCGTGCGGACGGAGGGACCCGCAGGGACGCGCGCAGGCCTCGCCCCTACATGGCGCTTGAACGCTGCCGAAGATTTGGATATTATTGAGATTATAGTTATATTTGATAAACGATGAAGTCAGAACGATGAACGATGAACAAAAAATAGCTTTCAGCCGTCAGCTATCAGCTATCAGCCAAACCAACCTTGTCTTTGCTGATAGCTGATAGCTGATAGCTGATAGCTGCTGTTTTTCGATGGAGGTCCTTCTCCCATGCCCATCGATTTTTCGCGCATCGGCGGCTCCACGATCTCCTACCGCGCCCTCCCCCTGAAAGATGCCCTGGAGCGGCTGAGCCGCCACGGATTCAAGACCGTCGACATCGGGATCATTCCCCGCTTTTGCCCCCACTACGACCCCCTGACGGCCACCGACGACCTGCGCCGGGGGATCGTCGACTGCGTGGCCATGAACGGCCTGACAGTGACGGCGCTGAACACCGGCCCCGGCGTCTTCAACGCGCCCGGCGCTGACGTCGCCACGATCTACAAGGCCGCGTCGGAGAACTTCGCCCTCGCCAAGACCCTCGGCTGCCGGATCGTCACGATCCAGAATGGGGGGGGGACAGCCGTCCCCCAGGCCGAGTGGATGGAGAGCGCCCGCAAGGTGGCCTACCATCTCCGGGAACTCACCCGCACAGCGCACGGCATGGGCCTGGCCCTGAGCGTGGAGGTCCCGCATCACGGGACGCTCGCCTCCGACGCCCGGCAGGCGTCGGACCTGCTCGACCTGATCGGCGAGGGGGCGACCTGCACCTTCGACACGAGCCACATCCAGGCCGGAGGACAGACGATCCGACAGGGCCTCGCCCTTCTGGGCGACCGGACCGACCACGTGCACCTCCGGGACGCCAGAGGGGAGGACATCCATGTCACCCCCGGCGGCGGCGACGTGCCGTTTGAACACCTCTTCGCCTGGCTCGAAGAGCGAAGATATGCGGGAGGTATAGCGCTGGAGATCCTGCTGTCTGGAGACCGTTCGCCGGATGAGGTGGACGCCGAGGTCGAGCGAGGCCGCGCCCACATCCGTAAGGCGCTCACCGTGCGAGTGAACAGCAAGTAGGGGCGACCCTTGTGGTCGCCCCCCTTCCATCAGACAGTCAGACGAGACCCTTCCCCATCAGATCGTCTGACGTTCGGATATTATTTTTTAAAAAAGACAACATCTAATGGATATTGGAAGTTGTGGAGAATTTTCCCTGATCGAACGCCTAAAAAAGTGCGTGACAGCGCCCCCGGATTTTGTTATAATTGGAATCTCCGACGATGCGGCGGCCTTCGAAACCGGGGCAGGGCGCGTCACGGTGATGACCGCCGACGCCTTCGTGGAGGGGGTGCACTTCGACCTCTCTTTTGTGCCCTTTCGGGACCTCGGCTGGCGGGCAATGGCGGCCAACCTCAGCGATATTGCGGCCATGGGGGGCCGGCCGACCTGGGCGACGGTCTGCCTGTGCATACCGCCCTCCTGCCCTGTGGAGTCCCTGGAGGCCCTCTACGCCGGCATGGATGACGTGGCCGCCCCGCTCGGATGCCGGATCGTGGGGGGGGACACCACCTCCTCACCGTCGGGTCTGATGATCGCCATCTCCCTGCTGGGCGAGGTCCAGCGGGAGCGGATCACCCCTCGCAGCGGAGTGAGGCCGGGCGACCTCTTCTGCGTGACCGGCCACCTCGGGGGCGCGCGCGCCGGCCTGGAGGTCCTCCGGCGAAGACATCTCGGCAGGCCCCTGCCGGGCCATTTTGAGGCGGCGGTCAAGAAATTTTTGAGGCCGGTCCCGCGCGTGCGGGAGGCCTCGGCCCTGGGCGATGCGGCGGCCATTCACGCCGCCATCGACATCAGCGACGGCCTCTCCTCCGAGGTCCATCACCTCTGCCGGATGAGCCGGGTGGGGGCGCGCATCGAGGGCGGATCGATCCCGATTCACGCTGAAACAGACGCCGTGGCCCGGCTGTGTGGCGAGGAGGGTCTGGCCTTCGCCCTGTCGGGCGGCGAGGACTTTGAGCTGCTGTTCGCCGTCGCGCCGCACG
Organism: uncultured Gemmatimonas sp.; assembly: GCA_964428665.1. Classification (GTDB taxonomy): domain Bacteria; phylum Latescibacterota; class UBA2968; order SICM01; family SICM01; genus SICM01. The sequence goes on along the minus strand of CAYRZX010000114.1, from coordinate 10,656 downwards.
ATGCGGAGACCGTGGCCCGCGCCGTGCAGGCGGCCACCGGCGCGCCCGTCTCCGTCCTCGGGGAGGCGGTCCCCCCGGAGGAGGGCGTCCGCATCCGCCGGGACGGCGCCTGGCATCCACTGGCCAACGCCGGGTATGAACATTTTAAAGTTCAGCGACCAGCAGTCAGCGGTCAGCAAAAAAGCTGATGGCTGATGGCTGATGGCTGATGGCTGACTTTTATGCCGAAGGCGCTGGGTCTGATCGAGACGCTCGGGTTCGTGGGCGTGGTGGAGGCGGCCGACGCCGCCGTGAAGGCGGCCCCTGTCGATCTCGCTGCCGTGGAGCAGGCGACCGGCGGACTGGTGACCATCAGGCTTTCAGGAGAGGTGGGCGCGGTCCAGGCCGCCGTGGACGCCGGGGCCGCAGCCGCCCGGAGGATCGGTCAGTTGCTCAGCCAGCACGTCATCCCCAACCCGCACGACGACCTCGTCCGCCTGTTCCACCTGAATGCCCCCCCCTCCTCCTTCGCCGACGGCCCTCTCGCCCCTCCTCGCACGGACGACCTGGAACGGATGAGCGTCGTGGAACTCCGGCGCGTCGCGCGGGGCCTGCCCGGCCTCGGCATCAAAGGGCGCCAGATTTCAAAGGCCAACCGGGAGGAGCTCCTGCGGGAGATTCAGAAAACCTTGAGGTGAACCTTGGAGACCTTCTGGGAGCGGGTCAAAAATGGCCTCTTTGAAGGGGCCGTGACGGTCGCCGAACGGGCCGAACACCTCAGCTACGTCGGCCGGATGCGCCTCGACATCGCCAACGACAAACGCCTGATGCAGTCGGCGTTTGCGGAACTGGGGAGGCGCGTCTATCGCCTGCTGTCGGAGGGCGAGGAGGTCCCCAAAGACGGCGCGGTGCAAGACCTCCTCCGGCGCATCCGCCAGCAGGAGGAGACCCTCCGGGAGCGGGAGGCGGCGCTGGTGAGTCTCATGAAAATAGGGAAGGCCAGAGAAAACCCGAAAAGCAGTGAAGCATAAAAATAAAAAGGTCAGCTTGATCTCACCTGGCGCTTGGCGCTTGGCGCCTGGCGCTTGGCGCTTTCCTGATATACGCAGGTCTTTTCTTCGTTGCGTGACGCTCATAGGAATCGTGGGCATCTCCGCCGCCGGGGCCCAGACCCCTTCGCGGGGGGCGCTCTCCGACGGTGAGACGCTCACGGGGCCTTTTATCGCCGTGGCCGAGCACCTTCGGCCCACGGTGGTGAGCATCTCCGTGCGTAAAAGCGACGCCGAGACCCCGGAGTATTTCTTGGACCCCGAACGAGGGAGCGTCAAACGCCGGAGGTCTGCGCCGCCCCAGTTCGGCTCCGGGGTGATCCTGAGCGCGGACGGCTACGTGTTGACCAACAACCACGTGATCGACCGGGCCTCCACCATCCGCGTCACCCTGTCCGACGACACGGAGTACAGCGCCCGGATCGTGGGCCAGGACCCGGAGACGGACATCGCCCTCATCCGCCTGCTCACGAACGCCCGCCTGCGGGACGACCAGATCGCCCCGATGGGGGACTCCGACGCCCTGCGGGTGGGGGAGTGGGTGGTGGCCATCGGCAACCCCTTCGGGTTTCAGCGCACCGTCAGCGTGGGGGTGGTCAGCGCCAAAGGCCGGCTCCTGGAGGAGATCGAGGGGGGCGCCCCCTCGTTTCAGGACTTCATTCAGACCGACGCCTCGATCAACCCCGGCAACTCCGGAGGCCCCCTGGCCAACCTGAGGGGGCAGGTCGTCGGAATCAACACGGCCTACAGGCCCAGCGGGGTGGGGGTCGGGTTCGCCATTCCGATCAACCTCGCCTCAAAGGTGGCTAAAGAACTGCGGGAGACCGGCCACGTCACCCGGGGGTTTCTGGGGATACATCCCCAGGAGTTGACGGCGGACCTGGCCGAGGCCAGAGGGGCGGAGCCGGGGCGCGGGGTCCTGGCCGGAGACGTCCAGAAGGGGAGCCCGGCGGACCAGGGGGGCATCCGGCGGGGCGACGTGATCCTGGAGGTGGGAGGGCAGCGGGTCCGGGACGTGGTGGGTTATCTCAGGGCCGTCGCCGACCTGAGGCCCGGCGCGCGAACCCCCGTCGGCATCCTGCGGGACGGCAGGCCGATGACGCTCTCCTGCGTGATCCGGATGCGCCCGCCGTCAGCCTCCCAGGACCGGGAGGAGGTGGAGGCCGGCTTCAGCCGGGAGAAGCTCTGGATGGGCCTGGTCGTGCACGACCGGGGGACGCTCGAGGCGAGGCGCGCCAACGACGAGGCCGACGAGGGGGTGGTGGTCACCTACGTCGCGCCGGGGAGCGCCTCCGAGGAGAAAGGCATCGGCCTGGGCGATGCCATTCTGGAGGTCGAAGGGGCCAGGGTGTCCACGGTGACGGACTATCAATCGCTCTCGCGAAGGCTGGAGGGGCGAGGCAGGCCGGTCCTGGTCCTGATCAGAAAGAAGGGCGAAGAGGTGACGACCTTCGTCGCCCTGAGAGAGAGAAACTAACTTTTTAGCGAAGGAGGTCTCCGGGCTCACAAACCGTCTCGCGTCCTTTCACAAGACCGCGAAGGCCACGCAGGTATTCTCCCTTGCCTGTGGACCTTCATCACCCGTGCCTGGGCGCGATGTCCCCACATCCGCGCCCTCACGCGAAGAAGGAGTGGCTGACGAGTGTCCAAACTAGCAAGCAGGCCCTATACCCAGAAGGACGACTCCCTGGACCAGTATCTTCAGGAGATCGGCGATGAGAATCTCCTGTCGGCGAAAGAGGAAGTGGAGCTGGCCAAGCGGATCAAACGAGGAGATCACCGCGCCCTGGAACGATTGACCAAGGCGAACCTCCGGTTCGTCGTCAGCGTGGCCAAGCAGTACCAGAACCGGGGGCTCTCCCTCGGCGACCTGATCAACGAGGGAAACCTGGGGCTGATCAAGGCGGCCAAGCGGTTCGACGAGACAAAGGGGTTCAAGTTCATCTCCTATGCAGTCTGGTGGATCCGTCAGGCCATTCTCCAGGCGCTCGCCGAGCAGTCCCGGATCGTCCGCCTCCCCCTCAACCGGGTCGGGGCGCTCCACAAGATCGGCAAGGCGTGCAGCGGCCTTGAACAGGAGTTCGGGCGGCAGCCGAGCGCGACGGAGATCGCGGATGAGTTGGACATGACCGCCCACGAAGTGCTGGATACGCTCAAGATCTCCAGCCGCCATCTCTCGCTCGACGCCCCGTTCAACGACGACAACGAGAACCGCCTCCTGGACATCCTCGAGGACGAGATGCAGCCCTCCCCCGACGAGGAGTTGATGAACGACTCCCTCCGGGAGGAGGTCAAGAAGGTCCTCAACACCCTGACCCCCCGCGAGGCGGAGGTGATCAGCCTCTACTTCGGCATCGGACGGGACTACCCCCTCACCCTGGAGGAGATCGGGAGCCGGTTCGGGCTCACCCGCGAGCGCGTCCGGCAGATCAAGGAGAAGGCCATCCGTCGCCTTCGACACGCCTCCCGCAGCCGCCCTCTGAAGGCCTACGTGAAAAGTTGACGGTGGAAGGGCCACGGCGCGCGAGCGCTGTGGCCCTTTACGTTATGGGACCGGCGATGACAGGGATACCCTGGCGCGAAATCGCGTGGTTTCTCGGATCGGTCCTGGGCGCGGCGCTCCTGTGGGGCCTCTTCGGCTCGGCCCTCCGGAGGAAGGGGACCCCCCTCCCCCTCCTCGTCCTGTTCTCCGCCGAAGCCCTCTGGTACAGCGGGGAGGCGTTGAGCGTCCTGATCGGCCAGCCGGGGTCTCCGGCGGCCTCTCACGCCGGGCAGGTCGCCCGCCTCGGCCTCTCCTTCCTCCCCTCCTCCCTCCTCGGAACGGCCCTCGCCTTCGCCGCCGAGGCAGAGATGCGGGTCGCCCATCGGCTGAGACCCTGCCTGACCCTGCTCACCTTTCTCCCCGGCCTGCTCATCTTCTTTCTGGGGAGATCCTCCCCCCTCTCGCCGCAGGCGATCCACGCCTTCAGCCTCTATGTCATCCTGACGCTCACGCTCTCAGCGCTCCTCTGTCTGCGGCTGAGGGACCGCTCGGAGATGGAGGTCCACCGGCGGTTTTACGGACTGACGGCCCTCGCCCTGACCGGCATCGCCGTCCTGACCAGCGCCGTCTATCCCCTGAACGGCGTCGCCCATCCCGGCCTGGGGCCGGCGCTCTCCCTGGCCCTCTTCCTCTCGCCCCTCGCCCCCGCCTTCATCCTCGGCTACTTCGTCTACCGCTACAGCTTCTTCCGCATCGTCGTCAACCCGGCGCTCCTCTACTCCGCCCTGACCGGCATCGTCCTGACCGTCTACCTGCTCGGCATCCGCCGCCTCGTCGGAGAGATCCGACAGGCCAGCGGCGGGTTCAGCCCGGACGCCGTCGAGGCCGCCCTCCTGGCCGCGCTCATTTTCCTGTTCCAGCCGGTCAAGAACCGCAGCCAGCGGTTCATCAACCGCCTCTTCTTCAGGGCGCGATACGACTACCAGCGCCTCCTGAGAGACCTGAGCCAGACCCTCAACGTCCCCTTCTCCCCCGACCGGCGCCTGAGGACCGCCGTCGAGGCCGTCGGGGTCGCCCTGAAGGTCCACCTCGCGGCGCTCGTCCTGCTCGACCGGGAGGGCGATCGGATCAGGGACGTCCGGGTGATCGGGAGTCCGGGGCTGCCCGGGCTCCCCCCGCCCGTCATCCCGTTCAGCCCGGCGGACCTGTCCCACGTCGGGCGGGTGGTCGAATGGCTGTCCGCGCACCGGCGCCCCCTCGACGCGGGCGAACTCCACCACGGGCGTCTCATAACGCCCCTCTTCGCGCAGGGCGTGCGGCTCTGCGTCCCCCTGCTGCGGGAGGACCGGACGCTCGGCTTCCTCTGCCTGGGGGAGAAGAAGCGCGAGGTCCCCTTCTCGGCGGAGGAGCGGGAGCTGCTCGGCACCCTCTGCAACCAGATGGCCCTCACCGTCGAAAACGCCCGGCTAATCGAGCAGAGGCTCGACATGGAGCGCCGGATGTACGAGGCGGAGCGCCTCTCCTCCCTCGGCCTCCTGTCTGCCAGCATCGCGCACGAGGTCAGGAACCCCCTCAGCTCGATCAAGGCCATCGCGACCGTCCTGCGGGAGGACCTGCGGGACGACCGGGCGAAGGCCGAGGACCTCTCCGTCGTCCTGGGCGAGATCGACCGGCTGAGCCGCACCGTGGACCGCCTCCTCCGGTTCGCAAGGCCCCGGCAGGAGGGGTCGCCCCGCCCTTTGCGCCTGAAGGAGGCCCTCGACGACATCGTCCTGGTCCTGGCCCACGAGGCGGAGCGCCGGCGCGTCTCCATCCGCTCGGAGGTCGAGGAAGGCCTCACGGTCACGGGGGACCTCGAAGACCTCAAGGAGATCTTCTTCAACCTGATCCTCAACGCCATCCAGGCAATGGAGGAGGGAGGGGGGATTACGATAACGACAAGACGGGGAGACGCGGAGACGCGGAGACGGGGAGACGGGGAGAGTCCCCCCCTCTCCCCTTCTCCCACTCTCCCCGTCGGGGATGAGGGGGGTGGCTGGGTAGAGGTGATCGTGTCCGACACCGGTCCGGGCATCCCGGAGGAGGCGCTGCCCCACCTCTTCGAGCCGTTCTACACGACGAAGGCGTCGGGCACGGGCCTGGGGCTTGCCATCGTGAAGCGGGACGTCGAGCGCGCGGGCGGGACCGTCGAGGTCCTCAGCGGCGTTCGGGACGGGCGGGGCGCGGCCTTCACCGTCCGGCTGCCAGCAGGGTAAAGTTCAAAGTTTGAAGGTTCAAAGTTCAAACCTTGAACCTTGAACCTTGAACCTTCTCTGGAAAGAAGGCGATGAACCCCAAGATTCTGATTGTCGATGACGAACCCGCCGCCCGGCACGGCCTGAGACGCGCCCTCGACGCCCTGCGCTGCGAGATCGTGGAGGCCGCCGACGGGGCCGCCGCGCTGGAGGAGGTGGAGCGCTCCGGCCCGGACCTGCTCATCTGCGACATCCAGATGCCCAGGCTGGACGGCCTCGCGTTCCTGAAGGCCCTGGCCGGAAGGCAGGACACGCCGCCCGTCATCATGATCACCGCCCACGGCTCCGAGCGCATCGCCGTGGAGGCCATGAAGGCCGGCGCCTACGACTACCTGAGCAAGCCCTACGAGGTGGACGAGCTGCGCTGCGCCGTCCAGAAGGCCCTCGAAGCCGTCCGCCTCCGGCAGGAGAACGAGCGCCTCCGCGCCGAGCTCCGGCAGCGGTCGGGCTTCGGGATGATGCTCAGCCGGAGCCGGGCGATGGAGCGCGTCTACGACCTGATCGGGAAGGTGGCCGGGACAGACGCCACTGTGCTGATCTGCGGGGAGAGCGGGACAGGAAAGGAGCTGGTGGCCCGGACGATCCACGCGCAGGGCCCCCGGAGGGACGGCCCCTTCATCGCCGTGAACGCCGCCGCCCTCCCCTCCGAGCTGATCGAGAGCGAGCTGTTCGGGCACGAGAAGGGGGCCTTCACCGGCGCGGCCGGCCGCCGGGTCGGGAAGTTCGAGCTGGCCCACGCAGGCGCCCTGTTCCTGGACGAGATCGGGGACATGGGCCTTGAGACTCAGGCCAAGGTCCTCCGCATCCTTCAGGAGCGCCGCTTCGAGCGGCTGGGCGGCGCGGAGACGATCTCCGTGGACGTCCGGGTGATCAGCGCCACGAACAAGGACCTCCCGTCCGAGATCGCCGCCGGGCGGTTCCGGGAGGACCTCTTCTACCGCCTCAAGGTCGTGGACATCCCGCTCCCCCCCCTGCGCGAGCGCCCGGAGGACATCCCCCTCCTCGTTCACCACTTCCTCGACCGATTCAGCCGTCAGCACGGCAAGGCCGTCTCGGAGGTCCCGCCGGAGGTGATGAGGCGCCTGACGGACTACCGGTGGCCGGGGAACGTCCGTGAACTCATGAACGTGATCGAGCGCGCGGTCATCCTCTCCGACGACCCCGTCCTGCGCAAAGACCTCCTCCCGTCCGACGTCCAGGCGTCATCTCACAGCCCGGACGTATCCCGCGCCACGCCCCTGGGCGGCGATGAATCGCTGCCCTACGCCTGGCAGGAGGGCGTCTCCTTCCAGGAAGCCAAACGTCAGACGGTCCAGACCTTCGAGACCGCCTTCCTCCGCGCCGCCCTGGGGCATCACGCCGGAAACGTCAATCGCACCGCCTCGGCCCTCGGCCTGAAGCGCCAGGCCCTCCAGCAGAAGCTCAAAGACCTGGGGATAGACCCCGGTATCTATCGGCGGTGAACCCGCAGGGGCGGTCCCCGCGCCCTGGGATATGTACGTCATGCCCAACCCCTTCTTCCTCATCCAGCTCCTGACCGTCCTCGCCCTCGTCTGCCTGAGCGCCCGGAGGGGGGTGCGCCGCTACCGGTGGACCCGGCCCATCGCCTATGTCTACGGCGTGGCCGTCCTGGTCGTCTATCTCTCTCTGAGTTATCTCCTTCGAGAAGAGACGTGGGTCCGCGCCCACCTGATCCCGGCGGCGGTGGTCCTGGCGGGCGTCGGTTTCACCACGATCCTGGCCGAGCAGTTCTGGAGGCGCTACCGGCAGGTCCAGGCGCAGCTCATCCAGGCGGAGAAGATGGCCTCCCTCGGGCAGCTCGTGGCCGGCGTGGCGCACGAGCTGAACACCCCCCTGGGCGCCCTGAACAGCAACCAGGACCTCCTCGCCCGCGCCCTCCGGCGGCTCCGGGGGCAGATGGAGACCGGCGGGGCCGGCCCGGAGACGGAGCGGGTCTTTCGGACCCTGGAGGACCTGTGCCGGGTGAACCAGACCGCCTGCGACCGGATGGCCGCCATTGTCAAGAGCCTGCGCAGCTTCGCCCGGCTGGACGAGGCGGACCTCCAGAAGGCGGACCTCCACGAGGGCATCGAGACCACGCTCACCCTGATCGCCCATCTCCTGAAAGGCCGCGTCCGGGTGGTGCGGGAGTTCGGGGAGATCCCGGAGGTCACCTGCTATCCCAACCAGTTGAATCAGGTCTTCATGAACGTCCTGGTGAACGCCGTCCAGGCCATCGAGGGGAACGGCGAAGTCCAGATTCGGACTTTCCAGGAAAGGGAATGGGTGAAGGTCCGGATCGCCGACACCGGCTGCGGCATCCCGCCGGAGCGCCTCGGGCGCATCTTCGACCCGGGGTTCACGACAAAGGGCGTGAAAGTGGGCGCCGGCCTGGGCCTGTCGATCTGCTACCAGATCATTCAGCAGCATAACGGAAAAATCGACGTGGAGAGTCAGGTAGGCAAAGGGACGACAATCACGATCTCCCTGCCGGTGTCAGGCGACTCGAGCCGACAGCCCGTATGAACGAGAGTCTCATCCTTCCCTCTCAGGATTTTTCTTGACTTTCTCTTTAGTCGTGTTTATCGTACTTTTAGTTTATCGTCCTGACTTCGACAGCTCTCAGGGAGGTTTTAAGTGACGCCCAAGACGAAAGGCAAGAAGGTCCAGGCCACCCTGACTCAGAAAGAGTTCAGAGCGGCCATGAGGCGGATCGATGGCCATCTGCGCAGGGTCGACCAGCAGACCAGGAAGATGGAGCCAGACCTGGAGGCCATCAAGAGGCTCCTCAATGAATAGGGCATCCGACCGAGATGTGCGCCTTGCAGCGTTGGAAGCGCAGATGAAAGAGGTCCTGGAACGTCAGGAGATCTTCGCGGCGAATTTAGAGCGGATAAACGGGTCTCTGGCTCACGTGGCTCGGATGGTTCGAAAACTCAGCCAGGAACTCGGCGCACAGCGCGAAAGGTATCCGCTGGACTGACATGTTCGACCAGCGCCGGTCTGAATACACATCACAAGGAGGGGATGGGTTTCGTGTCTTTCGTGTGGGAAGACGGTGGGGTGGAAGGGCTTTCGCGTCTTTCGTGATCCTGCTTTCGTATCTCCGCGATGGGTCCGAGATGGGGACGGGAGGGGGCCTTCAAGGACCTGGGTTTTGAGGGGCATGCCTCGGACAGTCGAGGTATGCCCCGTTTGCGTTGGGGGTTGGCCATGCAGATATCTGATACAATGCCGATCCAGACGCCCGTTCCTGTGCCTGCCGGCCCTGGCAAGGTCGTACCCGCCGGTCCCGGCAAGGTCGTGCAGGCTGGGCCTGGCTGGGTCGTCGTGCCCGCCGGGCGAGGGACAGGTCACTGGCGCACCTACGATGTGACAGATGGACTCGCAGAGATAGTCGTGTGGTCGATTTTCCAGGATCAAGAGGGAAACCTCTGGTTCGGCACCTATAACGGGGTGAGCCGGTACAATGGCAAGGGTTTTATCAACTTCACCACCAGAGACGGCCTGGCGGACAACTGGGTGCGGTCGATCTTGCAGGATCGGAAGGGACATCTCTGGTTCGGCACCTATGGCGGCGGGGTGAGCCGGTACGACCCTTCGGCGGAGCCTGTCCCGAGCGGAGTCGAGGGACTCAGGGCAGGCAGAAAGGGCTTTACCAACTTCACCACCAGAGACGGCCTGGCGGACAACTATGTGCGGTCGATCTTGCAGGACCGGGAGGGACATCTCTGGTTCGGAACCGAGGGCGGTGGCGTAAGCCGGTATGACGGTAAATCTTTTACCACCTTTACGACCCAGGACGGCCTGGCGCACAACCGGGTATACTCGACCTTGCAGGATCGGGAGGGGAACCTCTATTTCGGAACCGAAGGCGGCGTGAGCCGATATGACCCTTCGGCAAAGCTCAGGGCAGGCGGCAAGACCTGGACTACATTTACCACCAAAGATGGGCTGGGGCGCGATACGGTACTTTCGATCTTTCAGGATCGGGAAGGGAACCTCTGGTTTGGCACGGATGGGGGTGGGGTGAGCCAGTTTGATGGACACTCCTTCAGCACCTTCACCGCCCAAAATAGGCTGGGGCATAATGTGGTGATTTCGATCTTGCAGGATCAGGAGGGCAACCTCTGGTTCGGCACCTGGGGCGGCGGCGTGAGCCGGTATGATGGGAAATCCTTTGTGACCTTCACCGCCCAGAATGGCCTGGCAAGCAATCAGGCGTGGTCGATTTTACAGGACCGGGAGGGATATCTCTGGTTCGGCACCAGAGGCGGCGTGAGCCGGTATGATGGGAAATCCTTCACCGCATTCACCGCACAGGACGGCCTGGCGCACAATGAGGTGCGCTCGATCTTGCAGGATCGAGACGGAAATTTCTGGTTCGGCACGAATGGGGGTGGTGTGAGCCGGTACGATGGAAAATCCTTCACCACTTTTGTCCCCCCGGACGGCCTGGCGCACAATGAGGTCTGGTCGATCTTTCAGGATCAGGAGGGACACCTCTGGTTCGGCACCTATAGCGGTGTGAGTCGGTATAATGGGAAGTCCTTTACCACCTTTACCACCCAGGACGGCCTGGCGCACAATGAGGTGCGCTCGATCTTGCAGGATCGGGAGGGACACCTCTGGTTCGGCACCTGGGGTGGGGGTGTAAGCCGGTATGATGGGGAATCCTTCACCACCTTTACCACACAGGATGGTCTGGCGCACAATGAGGTGCGCTCGATCTTGCAGGATTGGGAAGGGTACCTCTGGTTCGGCACCTATAGCGGTGTGAGCCGATATGATGGGGAATCCTTCACCACCTTTACCACACAGGACGGCCTGGCGCACAACCGGGTGTTTTCGA
>CAYRZX010000113.1:2182-18912 GCA_964428665.1 uncultured Gemmatimonas sp. | reverse complement strand
GAGATGACGCAAAACCGTGGGGGACCGCCCCCTGCGGTTGTTGAGATCCATACGTCTGCAAAAAGCCCTCCTGCCTTTTTCAAAAAGGCTTGCGAAGAACAAATGGCGTGTAGCATCCCTCAGGGACTCCGTGTTTGTTTCAGGCGGTGGCGAGAAAAACCAGAAGGGGAAAAGCTGCACAATCGTTATATTCTCACTGATCTTGGAGGTGTGACATTCGGTATTGGTCTTGACGATGGACAAAGGGGACAGACCGATGATGTGATCTTGATGGATCGAGAGCTTTATGAGTACCGCTGGTCCCAGTACGTAGGTTACAGTCCGGCCTTCGAGCTTGCAGAGGAGCCGGTTGTTGTCGTTGGCGCAGCACGGCAATCTTAGTGACAAGAGGGTTTCTCTATGATTAAAAATCCCCCCACCCTGGACGAATGGCGCCGGCTCTACGAGGCCGCCGTCCGCGTGAAGGAGCTTGCGCCCTGGGAGTGGATGATGGAGGAGGACATCTTCGGCGTGCAGAATCCTGAAAGCCAGGAACTCGGATTCGTCAGCGTGATGGGGGCGAACGGCGAACACTTCGCCGTGGCGGTCTATCTCGGCCCGCAGGGGCTGTACGGTTTTTTGGACCTGGAAGAGGAAGGTCCCGACGCTTCTCCCTATCGCCTGTTTGAGGTCCCTCAACTCCAGGCCTCCTTTGAGGACCGGGACACTCTGCAAAAAGAGGACCGGGCTGTCCTCAAATCGCTGGGTCTCAAGTTCCGGGGACAGAACGCCTGGCCGATGTTCCGGAGCATCCGTCCGGGCTTTCACCCCTGGTTTCTGGAAGGGTGGGAGGCCCGCCTGCTGACCTGTGCGCTGGAACAGGCGCTGGACGTGACGCCGCGTTTTGAGGCCGATCCCTCTCTGTTGGGCGCGCCGGAGGGGGAGTTTTTTGTGAGGACGCCGCTCAAGGCTGACGTGGGCATCGGGTGGGAGGATCGTGTCGTACGGGTCCCCCCGCCAGCGCTCGCACCCGCACCGGCCACCGTGGACGACCTGACGCGCAGGCGACTTGAAGGATTGTCCCGGGGCGAGCAAAAGCTTGAGGTCGACGTCTTCATGCTGCCGGACGCGTGCCGGGAGGGGAAGGGGCGGCCTTTCTTCCCCTACTGCCTGATGATGGTAGAGGCCCGGAGCGGCCTGGTCCTCTTTCACGACTTGCTCCAGCCCCAGCCCTCTCTGGAGGAGATGTGGCGTTCGGTCCCGTTGAAGGTGGCCGATCAATTTGCGGAGGTCCAAATGATCCCGGCGGAGGTCAGGGTCTGCTCGGAACATCTCTTTGACCTTCTGAAGCCCCTCGCCGGGGCCTTTCGTTTTAAGCTCAAACGGGTGAGCGCCCTGCGGACCCTGGAGCCTGCCAGGGAGATGTTGATGGGTTTCCTTATGGGGGGCGGCGCGCTCTAAGGAGAGGGTTATGGCACTGAGGGCAGCGGTCATCGGGCTGGGGATCGGACGGACGCACGCGGCGAAGTACCAGGCCCTGGACGGGGTGGACCTGGTCGCCCTGTGCGACTTAGACGAGGCGGCGCTCAAACGGGCGTGCGAGCAGTTCGGCGTCGAGGGTCACGGGGACGCGGAGGAGATGCTGGACCGCGCGAGGCCCGATGTCGTGAGCCTCTGCACGCCCCCGAAGAGCCACCTGCCGCTCACCGAGGCCGCGGCCAGGCGGGGGATTCACGTCCTGGTCGAAAAGCCGGTGGCCGCCTCGCCTTCGGACGCGGATGGGATGATCCGGGCCTGCCGGGAGCGGGGCGTGACGCTGATGGTGGGCCACAAGAAGGTCTTCTCCCCGCCCCTGATGCGGCTGAGAGGCCTGCTGGACCGGGACCTGGGCCCGGCGCGGTTCGTCATCCATCGCTACCCGCACCCCGGCACGACGGACAAGGCGTGGTTCTGGAGCGAGGCGGACGGGCAGGGGCCGATCTTCGAGAACGCGGTCCACGCGGCCTACACACTCCGCCTCCTGCTGGGGGAGCCGGAGCGGGTCTGCGCGGAGGGGGGGAACTTTTTCGCCAAAAAACACGCCCCGCAGATCGACGGGGCGGTCTGCGCGATCCGATTCCGGGGCGGGGCCGTGGCGTCCCTGAGCGCCGGGATGGTGGGGATGCGGGCGTTCCGGTTCGAGGACTACTACGTGGCCACGGAGGCCGGCGTGGCGGAGGTCTCCGGCCCCTTCGACAACCCGGACACGCTGCGCTATGCCTTCCGGGACCGGCCCGACGACGTCCACGAGGAGTCGTTCTCCGGGGCAGACCCGTTCCTGGCGGAGATCCGGCACTTTCTGGACTGCGTGCGGTCGGGCCAGACGCCCGCGGTGACGGGGGAGGACGGAAGGAAGGCCATTGAACTCTGTCTGGCGATCCGGGAGGCCGTGCGGTCAGGAGGGCCTGTGATTTTGCGCTAAATATTCCTTGACACCCCGTCGATCATGTTATATTATAACACTATCGTATAACGCTTTACCGGCGAAGAAGTTAAAGTTTCAAGGGTGATCGCGCGTGCCCGACGATTCCAAAAATAAGCTGGCGGGGATGATCGCGCTCAAGCAGAAGGACGTGGTCAAGACGCCCCCCAAACCCGCCGCTGCTGCGCCTCCCAGGCCCAAAGAGCCCCCCAAGCCAAAGGCGATGGACAGGCTCATGGCGGCCAAGGGACAGGTCACCAAAGTCGCAAAGAAATCCGAGCCTCCTGCCAGACCCGCCCCGAAGGCCCCACCCGCCGCGGCCAAGAAGATGGAGGCCGCCCTGGCCGGTGTGAAGGTGATGCCGGGAAAGGCCGTGGGGACAAAACCGGCTGCGCCGACCGTATCAACAGCGGCTGCGCCCCAGGCCGCCGTGAAGGCGGCGGCTCAGAAGCCGAAGAAGACCCCTGCGCCGCGCAAACCGTCGGAGCCTGGGGCCTTCACCCGGATGATCGACTCGATCAAGGTCCACATCCGCGAGGAGATCCAGGAGATCAAGAAAGAGCTGGCGGCCCAGCACCTGTTCAAGCCGTTCAAGGATGGGATCAACTCGATGAAGAAGGGGGTCTCCTACCTGAAGGAGCGCATCTCGGAGGACCGGTCGGCGGCGGGAGATGCCCTGAAGTCAGCCTATAAGGAGATGAGCGCCGAGACCCGGAAGATGCAGATATACGACCGGTCTGACCTGAAGGCAGACATCGCCTCGGTCGCTGAGGAGCGACAAAAGTTCGGGGCGGCCTTTGAGCAGCTGGGCTCCATCCGGCAGCGCCAGGCCCCGCGCCACGCGGCGGCCTCTCCCCAGGATGAGCCGCCGTCCGAGGGGGGGGCGGCAGACGTGGGGTGGCCGGTGTCCAGGGCTGAACCCGGAGATCAGCAGCGCGTGGAGGCCGTCCCCAGGCCCCCGGGATTCTCCCCGGAGATGAGCGCCAGCGCGGGCGAGGGTGAAGACATCGCCCCGGTGGCCGAGGAGCGCCGGCAGGCGGCGCAGATGGGGGCGGCCCTGGAACAGCTGGGATCCATGCGGCAGCGCGAGTCCACAGCCCACCGGGCGAAGCCCCAGGGCCAGCCGCAAGACGAGCCAGCAGAGCGCGGCGCAGAGGGTCCGACGGAAACGGGAGGGGAGAGGGTGGCTGCATCCGCCGGACAGCGCCCTGAGTCCGCCGCTTCGTTCTCAGAGTCCCTCCCGGAGATGGAGCCTGCCCTTCCAGGCCGGGAGACCGCCTCGTCGCCGACCGATACGTTTTCGTCCAGGCCGGGGCCTGGCGCGGAGGAGGACATCGCCCCGGTGGCCGAGGAGCGCCGGCAGGCGGCACAGATGGGGGCGGCCCTGGAGCAGCTGGGCTCCATCCGGCAGCGCGAGGCCGCAGCCCGGCGAACCCAACCTCAGGATCAGCCACAGGCGGCGCCAACGCCCGCGAATGACCCATCGGCCCGTCCACCGGCGGAGGTCGCGGCGGCCTCCGGAGAGGTCCCCCCGGTGGCCGGGGCGTCCCCGGAGGGGCAACCCCTTCGCGCGGAGTCTTCGCCGGAGTCAGGGCCTGAGATGGGCAGGGGCGTTGCGCCGGTGGCCGAGGGGCCGCGAGGTCCCACGCAACAGGCGTCGGGGCCTCCGCCCGGGGCACGGTTAGAGAGAGCCGCGTCTTTGCCCAGGCCGGGGCCTGGCGCGGAGGAGGACATTGCCCCGGTGGCTGCGGAGCGCCGGCAGGCGGCGCAGATGGGGGCGGCCCTGGAGCAGCTGGGCTCCATCCGGCAGCGCGAGTCCGCAGCCCGCCGGGCGAGAGTTCCAGGTCAACAGCAGGCCGCCTCAACGCCCGCAGAGGGGTCGGCCCGCCCCGGGGCGGAGGCCACGGCGGCGTCCCAGGGGCCGCCTCCACAGGCGACTGAGCCGTTGCCCTCGGAGGCGCAGCCGGCGAGAGCGGAGGAGGGCCTTGAACGCGCTGCGACCCCGGCGTCTCCTCCGGGGCCGGAGCCCGGCGTGGAAGAGGCGCTGAGGCCGTCTGTTCCGTCAGAAGTGATGTCCGCTCCGACGCCTGCGCAGGAGACGCGAGATGCGTCGGAGGGACAGGGGCCGTCCCTGTTGCAGCGTCTGATGGGGTCTCAGAAGACGGCCAAGAAGAAGGGGGGGATCCAGCGCAAGGCGTCCAAGACGGAGCAGCAGATCAGGGCCATCAGGGCCTTGCAGGCCCTGTTCAGGCATCCGCTCTGGAGGCGGGTGATTCTGGACCCTGCGGAGAAGCCGGGCCAGCTCTATATCCCCCGGAAGACGTTCGAGACGAATTTCGCGGAGGCGGAGTTCCGCAACGCCATGAAGGCCGCCAGCCGGCTCTCCATGAGCTTCTGGGCGGATATCAAAGAACTCACGTTTGATGAGCGGACCATCGAGGAGGTCCTCACGTTCGAGTTTCCGAAGGTCCGGGGACAGGAAGACCCCGATGAGAAGCAGATCGCCGAAAAGTGCGACAAGGAGACGGCCCAGCGGATCGAGCGGTTCGTGGAGTCGGACGAGGTGCGCCGGCTCCTGCGGAACAGCGGGACCCGGCTCGGGGCTTTCGTGCCCGGCATGGAGATCATCGCCCGGATTTACCTGAGCCTGAAGAAGGGCAGCGACATGAACCCTGCGGCCCGGCTGGACATCCAGAAGGACGTGATGTTCAAATATCAGAAGGCGAAGTACCCGGAAAAATCGGCCCGGAGGGCGCGCAACGTGGCCCTGCGGTATTTCTTCGAGCACCTGGTCGACTATGGCCTGGAACTCTACAAGGAACGGAAGGCGGCCCTCATGGAGATGAAGATGCCCGACGAGGACCGGGAGGGCCGCTTCGAGGCGCTGCGGGAGGTCTGCTGCAACCTGGCGGCGGAGCGGGCGTCCAAGGCGGTGCTGTCGGCGCAGATTATCTCGGAGTTGCGGGAGCAGATCCGGGGGGCGATCAGCGACTATGAGATGGGGGTTGAGCCCGGGGCAGGGGGGAAGGCTGCCCTTTCGTCGGAAGAGGAGGAAGAGGAGGCGCCGGAACAGCCTGCGAACCCCCCGGAGGGGCAGCCGAAGGATCTGTCGGAACCGGCGCCTCAAACCTGATTGCGCTGTATTTTTCTTTGACTTTCGGGCCGGAATTGACTACATTTAAGCGCAGTGTCCAAGACGAGGACCATCTGCTGCGCGCGGGTGGGTTTCGTCTTTTGTTTTTGTCTGCCGCGCCACATCTTTCGGGGGACGAATCTCAAACGCAGAGGAGGTTCACTGAATCAGATGTCCACGCACAGCTACATCACGCGAGCGGGCTATGAGAAGCTGGAAAAGGAGCTTCAGCGCCTCATGTCCGTCGAGCGGCCTGCGGTGATCAAGAGCCTTGCCCACGCCCGCAGCTATGGCGACCTGGCGGAGAACGCCGAATACGCTGCGGCCAAAGAGCGACAGCTGCAGGTGGAGTCGAAGATCAACGCCATCTCCCAGCGGCTGGCGTCTTCGATCATTGTCGATGAGTCCATGATCCCTTCGGACAAGGCATATCTCGGCGCTACTGTGAGGCTCAAGGATAAAAAGACCGGAGAAGAGATCACCTACAGGCTCGTCTCGACCGTGGAGGCGGACTTCAACGAGAATAAAATATCCACGGAGTCTCCGGTGGGCCGGGCGCTGCTGGGCAAGATGGCCGGAGAGGCGGTTGAGATTACCGTGCCTGCCGGAAAGCTTTCCTATGAAATCCTGAGCATATCGAGGGGTTAGACAGATTTTAGGATGCGGATGGCAAGACCTGTGCGTCCGGGGCGCGCCCTGTTTCGCGTTCTCATCGTTCTCTGTTTCGCGTGGAAAAATGGGGCTGCGGAGGATCCTGTCGTTCCTGCGGATATGGCTCTGATCCCATCCGGGGCGTTCTGGATGGGCTCCAACCGGGGCGGCATCGACGAAGGCCCGCTTCACAAGGTCTTTCTGGACAGATTCGCCATCGACCGCTGGGAGGTATCCCAGAAAGAGTACCGCGCCTTTGCCAGCGCGACGGGCCGGGAGATGCCGGAGGTGATGCGTGCCCCTCCGCTCGACGGCGACGATCTTCCGGCGGTCGGGGTGACGTGGGAAGAGGCGGAGGCTTACTGCAAATGGGTGGGGAAGCGCCTGCCCACGGAGGCTGAGTGGGAGAAGGCAGCGCGCGGGGAGGACGGGCGGACCTTCCCGTGGGGAGAGGACCGGCCGACGACTCAACGGCTCAATTTTGCCGACAGCCTGAAGGCTGTGGCCAGGATCGGGAGCTATCCTGCGGGCGCAGGTCCCTACGGCGTCGAGGACATGGCGGGGAACGTCGCCGAATGGGTGGACAACTGGTACGACCCGAAGGTCTACACCTCGGACGGCGTTGTCCAAAATCCCAGGGGGCCGGCGACCGGACGGATGAAGGTGGTGCGCGGGGGGGCCTGGCAGTCCAGAGAATACGCTGTCCGCGCCTCGGCCCGGCTGGCAAAAAGGCCCACGGAGCGCTCGGCCACCGTGGGGTTTCGCTGCGCGATGACCCCTGTCGCCGGGCGGAGGGACACCGTCAGGGCGGTCACGCCTGACACTCTGCCGACAACAAAATAAACCACAGAGATCACAGGAGGCGTCGTGAAGAAAGAGGTCATTCAGAGCGAAAAGGCCGCTGCGCCGGTGGGCCCCTACTCGCAGGGGATCAAGACCGGGGAGTTCATCTTCGTCGCAGGGGAGAAGGGGCTCGACCCCAGGACGGGGAAGATCGTGCCCGGCGGGATCGCCGCGGAGACCCGGCAGACGCTGGAGAACATCAAGGCGATTCTGGAGGCCGCAGGGGCCACGATGGATCACGTGGTGCGAACGCAGGTCTTTCTGACGGATATCCACGATTTTGCGGCCATGAACACCGTGTACGCGGAATACTTCAAGGTGGCCCCGCCGGGCCGGACGACGGTGCAGGTGGTGGCCCTGCCCGCCGGGGCGCACGTGGAGATCGAGGCCACGGCGGTCCTGACGAGATAAGCGCGTATCCCTGCGCCCTATCCACCCCAATCGAATCGACGAAGGGAGAAGGCCGTGGCCTCTCCCTTCTTTTTTGGGCATCCGTGGATGATTTTCTCAAAGGACTTGACAATGAGGGAGACAAGGCTTATCTTAGTGCTTGTTTTAGAATATGTTGGTCAATTTTTGAGACTGTGATTGTCCGTAAGTTTAAAAATAACAATCGTTAAGTCATTTTTCTCCCCGTCTCCATCCCTATCAAGGGGGTCTGCGCAATGGCGAAACCGACCCTGCAGGAGATCGAAATCGCCCCCAAGATTCCGGGGCTCAGGTTTGAGTCTGACCATTTCTCCATCAGCGTGGCTCCTTCCCTGGGGGGAAAGATCACCTCCCTGATCAACAAGAAGACCGGAAGGGAGTTCCTCTCCAGGACCCGGATCGACTACCGGAAAAGGGTTTACGACGGCAAGTTCGAGGATTACGAGCGAGATGGGGCCGATGAGTGTTTTCCGGCGGTGCAGGCCGGGGCCTATCCGGCCTATCCCTGGCAGGGGGTGGGCGTCCCTGACCACGGCGAGGTCTGGATGCTGCCCTGGGACCATCAGTTCAAGCAGAACCGCCTTCATACCTCGGTGCACGGGGTCCGGTTTCCCTACGTGTTTGAGCGCCGGATATCGTTCGAGGAACTTGCCCGAAAGAGCGCCCCCTACATCCGCCTGTCCTACTCGGTTCAGAACCTCAGCCCCTATCCCTTCTCGTTCGTCTACGCCTTTCATCCGCTGTTCCAGGTGCAGGCCGGATGCCAGATATTGCTCCCCAGCGCCACGAAGGTGGTGTCCTACTGGAGCAGCGAGGATCGCCTCGGTCGGCCCATGAAGGAGCACCCGTGGCCGGAGGTGCGAGATGTGACGCTCGACAAGAACTACGAGCGGCATATCATCCGCTCCCCGCGCACTAAACGGGCGGAAAAGCTGTTCACCACGCGCCTGAGTCAGGGCCGGTGCGCGCTCCGATACCCGGACGGGGAGTTCATCGGCTTTCTCTTTCCCGCCGGAAAGCTCCCCTATCTGGGCATCTGGATCAACGAGGGGGCCTGGCATAATCTCTTCCACGTCGCCCTGGAGCCGAGCACGGCCCAGGTGGATCGTCTCGACACCGCCGAGGGGCTTCAAGACTGTGGTGTCGTGCCCCCTCGCGGCACGACGGAGTGGGACATCAGTCTGATTATCGGAGAGGGAGAGGAGATGGCCGAGATGCTGGGGACCTTCTAACCACAGGTCACTTTTGATGTGTTATGGTTGGGGAGTCGGTCTTGCGGACGGAACAGGGGCGGGCGTCAACCCGCCCCTCCGCATTTTTCGAAGTTCTTGACACCAGGAACAGACAGAGGAGCCAGATGACCAGAGACAGGTTGCAGTTCAAGCTCGGAGGGAGATATTTCAAATTCTACGGCGCAATAGCCCTC
This sequence comes from uncultured Gemmatimonas sp., assembly GCA_964428665.1. Taxonomy (GTDB): domain Bacteria; phylum Latescibacterota; class UBA2968; order SICM01; family SICM01; genus SICM01. The sequence goes on along the minus strand of CAYRZX010000113.1, from coordinate 9,990 downwards.
GTGGGGGCGCTGGTCTGGGCCTGCGGCCCGGCCCCCGACAGGGCCTATTCGGAGGCGATCTCGTGCCTCAAGGCCCTGGCCAGCGACTCCTCCCGGCCGGACGTTCAGGGGGATGCGGTGCTGGCCCTGGGCAGGTTGAAGGAGCCGTCCTCTCTGGCGCAGCTCAAGGCGGGTTTCCAGAGCGGCCAGGAGGATGTGGCCTTCAAGTCCGCGCAGGCGCTGGGCGAGCTGGGGGGGGCAGAGGCCGCCGCTGCGCTCCGGGAGGCCCTCGCCGATGCCCGCAACCCGTTCGTCAGGGCGCAGATCGTGGTCTGCCTGCATCGCCTGGGGGATGATTCGGCCATCCCCCAGCTCGAGGCCGCGCTGGCCGACTCGACCGACCCCCTTCGCCGGGCGAGTGCGGCCTCTGCCCTCGGAAAGGTGGGCCGCGTCTCCGCCACCCCCCAGCTCATCCGCATCCTGGAGACGGACAGGGACTTCGTCCCCCGCTCCAGCGCAGGCGTGGCCCTGGGGCTTCTCAAGGACGCATCGGCGGCGCCTGTCCTGGCGAAGGTCCTGCGGGAGGACCCGGAGGAGGTGGTGCGGATCGCGGCGGCGGAGTCCCTCGCCCGATTCCGCAGCCCCTCCGCCGTCTCGGTCCTGGAAGAGGCCTTCATCCACCAGACGAACTACCAGCTTCGCAGGACCCTCATCTCCGGCCTCGCCGAGGCCGGAGGGGGAGAGGCGATCTTCCCGGCGCTGCGGGCGATGTTCGCCCGGACGGGGAACACCGCAGAGAGGTCCCTGGCCGCGGAGGCCCTGGGCAGGCTCGGGGACCGGGGGGCTATCCCGCTTCTGAAGAGTGTCCTCCAGGCAGACACCGATGACGTGGTCAAGCTCGCCGCCGGAGAGGCCCTGGGCAGACTCGGGGAGGCCCCGGCCATGCTGGCGACGGTGCACGGGACCCTCGTCAGCCACTCCAACGGCTCTTTCCAGCGACGCGCAGCGGAGATCCTGGCGGAATACCCCGACAGGCCTGCGCTCAACACGTTCAAGAGGTTGCTGGCGTGGGGCGAGAACCCGGAGATCCGGGCCCTCAGCGCGCGGGGCATCGGGCAGAACGGGGACCGGAGCGGGCTCGTCCCCCTGGAGAAGGCCCTGGAAAACGACCAGGACCAGAACGTTCGGCTGGCCGCCGTGGGGGCGCTGGGCGACATGCCACAGGGGGACGCGCGGGGCATCCTCTCCAGGGCCCTGGCCGGAAAGAACCAGACCGCCGACATCCGGGCTGCTGCTGCCCGCGCCCTCCGGCTTCGGAACGACCCCGACGCCCTGCGCCCGCTCTTCAAGGCGCTCGGCGACGCCGACGCCCGCGTCCGGCTGGAGGCGGCCCTCGGCGTGATTCAGGTGACGAAGGGGATCAACTTGGAACAAACGATGAAGTCTGAACGATGAATGATGAACGAAAACCAAGACAGATTTGCTTTTACTTCAGCGTTCATCGTTCATCGTTCCGCGTTGCTTTCTGGAGGTAATCTTGCCCAATTTAGCGATAGCAGGCGGTGAACCGCTCGTGAGGCAGCGGCTCGGGAGTCCCTGGCCGGTGTCGGGTGACCTGGAGCAGCGGGCGGTGATGGAGGTGGTGGCGTCCGCAAAATGGGGGCGGTCGGCGCATGCGACCCCGGCGGACTCCAGGGTCGGTCAGTTCGAGGCCGCGTTTGCGCAGTTTCAGGACGCCCGCTATGCCCTCGGCGTGTCGAACGGAACCGTGGCCATCGAAGTGGCGCTCAGGGCCTCCGGCGTGAGGGCGGGGGATGAGGTCGTGATGCCGGCGGCGGCCTTCGTGTCGGTGGCCACGGCGGTCGTCAACTGCGGGGCCGTCCCGGTCTTCGTGGACGTGGACCCCCGGACGTACCTGATCGACCCGGCGGAGGCGGAGGCCGCTATCGGCGCGCGGACGCGGGCGATCCTGGCCGTGGACAACGGGGGGCTGCCCTGCGACATGGACGCCCTCAACGACATCGCCACGCGGCGGGGAGTGGCCGTGGTCTCCGACTGCGCCCACTCGCACGGGTCGCAGTGGAAAGGGGTGGGCGCCGGGGCGCTGGGCAGGGTCGGGGCCTTCAGCTTCCAGCAGGGCAAGCTCCTGTCGTGCGGCGAGGGGGGGATGGTGGTCACGAACGACGAGGAGGTGGCCGGGCTGATGGACGCCTACCACCACGTGGGGGGCGTGCCTGGCAGGCCGGGGAGAGGGACGCCGGTGGTCTCCCTGGCGTGCCGGATGACGGAGTTTCAGGGGGCTGTGGGCCTGGCGCAGCTGTCGCGACTGAAGGGACAGACGGAGACGCGGGAGAGGAACCTGACCTACCTGAACGAGGGGCTCCGGGAGATCGCCGGCGTGGCGCCGATCCACCGGGACCCCCGCGTGACCCGGTGGGGGTTCTACCTGGTCCACTTCAGGTTCATTTCGGAGCAGTTCGGGGGGGTCTCGCGAGACACCTTCCGGAAGGCGCTCGCCGCCGAGGGGGTGCCAGCCGGGGTCGGGCACACGCAACCCCTCTACCGGCATCCGATCTTCGCCGGGCAGCCGGGCCTGAAGCGGGCCTGTCCGCAGACCGAGCGGATCTCGGAGACGGAGTCGTGGAGCCTGGGGCACGCCGTTTTTCTGGGGCCGACCTCCGACATGGACCTCATCCTGGACGCGGTCCGGAAGCTCCGGCGGAATGTGGACGAATTGCGGGCGGTGGAAAAAGGGTTATGAAGACAGCTACGGGAGGAGGGAGATGGCCCTGGCCGAGAGGATGTTCGCCTGCGCGAAGATGGCCAGGCCGGATTGAGACAGGATCTGGCCCCGGGTGAACTGCGAGACCTCCTCGGCCACGTCTGTGTCCCGGATGGAGGACTCGGTGGCCTGGTTGTTCTCCAGGGCCTGCTCGTTGACCTGCGCGGTGAAGTTGAGGCGGTTCTGGATGGCGCCGAGGCTCCCGCGCTGGGAGGTCACGGCGGTGATGGCGCTGTCGATGGAGCCGATGGCGTCCTGCGCCGACGGCATCGTGGAGATGCTGATGGAGCCGAGGTTCAGGAGCGTCCCCGTGGCGCGGAGGTCGTCGATGCTGGCCGTCAGCCGGTCGCTGTGGCTGTCCTTTGCACCGACCTGAAAGTCCCCCCCGGTCCCGGTTTCGATCAGCAGGGTCAGGCCGTCCAGCCCGCCGTCCTGGAACGTCTCGTCTAACGTGAGCTGGATGCCCAGGCGGTCGAAGCTGGCCAGGGCCGTGGTGCCGGTGGGGACGGCGCCGTTGTCCAGCACGGCGCTCAGGCTGATCGTCTGGGTGACCGTCCCGTTGCCGAGGGTGACCTCATTGTCTGCGGCCGAGGTGTCTATAAAGGTGTAGGCGCCGGCGGCAGCGCCGGAGATCTGGGTGGCGGTGACGCCGGTGGTCGCGGAGTCCAGGGCCGTGGAGGCGGTTGTGCTCTGGCTGACGGTGTTTCCGAAGCCGGTGAGGAGGGTCGTGTTGTTGTAGCTCGTGGCCTCGGCGATGCGGTCTATCTCGTTGATCAGTTGGCCGAATTCGGCGTGGAGGGACTGCCGGTTGGTGTCGGTGATCGTGGAGGAGGCGGACTGGACGGCGAGTTCGCGCATCCGGACGAGCATGCCGTTGACCTCGTTGAGGCTCCCCTCGGCGGTCTGGACGAGGTTGGTGGCCTCCTCCGCATTTCGGATGCTCTGCGTCAGCCCGCTCACGAGGCCCCGGATGCCCTCGGAGATGGACAGACCCGCCGCATCGTCCGCCGCCCGGTTCACGCGGATGCCGGAGGCGAGGCGCTCGATGCGCCTGGTCACATCCACGCTGGTCAGGCGCAGATGACGCTGGGAGTTGATGGCCAGGGCGTTGTTGTTGATGCGGAGCGGCATAAGCCTCCTCAGGGTGTTTGCCGGGTCTACGTCTAATATCGGCAAACCTTGAGCGAAACTCCAGCAAAAACTTAAAATTATTATAAGATATTATTTATATTTATTTTAAATGTTATTTTAAGAAATGTTTCGAAGGTTCATCGGGCTGTATTTAGGATGGATTTTTGAGCGCTAAAGCCGTATATTATCTCTAATTTTATGCGGTTGTCGGTCCCAGCCCCTGCCTCCCAACTGATCCTTATGGCCATCGTCCTCGTCATCGATCCCAGCCCACGCAACAGGACGCAGGTGGAACGCATCCTGCGCCTCCGGACCGAGCACACGGTCGTGTTCGCTCAGGACGGCGTGGAGGCGTTTGAGAGCCTCAGGAGGGGGCTCCCGGACCTCATTTTGATGGACCTCTTTCTGCCGCGCGTGGACGGGTTCCACGTCTACAGGGTGTTGAAGGAGCGGCCCGCCACGGCCCGAATTCCGATCATCCTCTCCACCTCCGTCAACCTGGACCCCGTCACAGAGGCCAGGGTGAGGCAGCTTCAACTAGAGGGGCGGGTGGAAATGCCGGTGAGTTCAGCGGAGCTGATCGAGGTCATCTCGCTGGTCCTCCTTCGCCAGAAGCCGGTTGCGCCAATCCAACAGGAGCCGGTCGCGGGTGGCCCGCAGGGTGTTGCCAGGGTGATCTGGCCGCGCGTCGAGCCCCCGCCCCCGAAGGCCGAGCCCCCCCCTCCTGCGCCGAAGGAGGTCAGGCCGGTCGTCTGGCCCAGGGCAGGCTCCCGTCAGGCCCCCGCGTCCCAGGGCCCGGAACCCGAAGGCAAGGGTGATCCAGCCCCGCCGTCTCCAAAGCTGTCCGGGCGGGAACTCCGGGCGCGCCTGGCCATGCTGGCGACGGGGCAGGTCAAACCTGACCAGGGCCAGGAGACAGAAGGCAAAAGACAGAAGCATACCATGAGCGAAGTCGAAGGGGCAGAAGGCAGAAAAGAAGTCCAGAGTCCAGAGTCCAGAGTCCAGAGTCCAAAGCCCCCTAAGAGACTCAGGACTCAGGACTCGCCCGACCCGACCTATGAGGAGCGCGTCCAGGCGCTGCTGCGCTACGTCGATAAGCCCTCCAAGGCCTCCGGCGCAAGGTCGGATGCCTTTCAAGGGATGCCTCTGACGCAGGCGGACCCGGGGCGGGTCGTCGATTTCACCAGCAGGAAGAAGAGGGACTCTGAGAAGAGATCCCCCGAGGATCCGGAGGACCGCCCGGAGGCCGCTCCCCAGCAAGAGAGTCGGCCATCCAGGTCGTCGAAGGGAGAGGAGCAGACCCCGGCGATCCGGCCCGTGCAGTGGAGTCAGATCAAGAAAAAAGAATGAACCGAAGGACATTCCTGAAGCATACAGCCTGGGGCGGGGCCGCGATCGCGCTGGGCTGCGGGCAACGCCAGGGGGGGGAGCGTCGCCTGAACGTCTATAACTGGCCCTATTACATCGGCCCGACGACGATCTCGGACTTCGAGCGGGAGGCCGGCGTCCGGGTGACCTACGACAACTACTCGGACAACGAGGAGATGCTGGCCAAACTCCAGACAGGGCAGGCGGAATACGATGTGATCTTTCCGAGCGATTACATGGTCCAGATCATGGTCAAGGCGGACCTCCTCTCGCCCCTGGACCTGAAGGCCATCCCCAACTTCAAGAACATCGCCGGGAAATTTCGCGGCCTGCCGTTCGACCCGGAGAACCGCCATTCGGTCCCCTACCAGTGGGGCACGGTGGGCATCGGCCTGAACGGGAGCCGCATCCAGGGCCCCGTGGAGGGGTGGGCGGCGCTCTGGAACCCGGCCTACAAAGGGTGGATCAACATGCTGGACGACATGCGGACCACCCTCGGGGTGGCCCTGAAGCGCCTCGGCCACTCGGTCAACAGCACCTCGAAGGCGGAGGTCGAGGAGGCGCGGGGGCTGTTGATCGAACAGAAACCCCTGGTCAAGACCTACAGCAGCGACCTCTACCGGGAGCACCTGATCTCCGGGGACGTCTATCTCTCGTGCGCGTACAGCGGGGACCTGTTCCAGGCCGCCAAGCAGAACAGCGCCCTGCGCTACGTCCTGCCGGAGGAGGGGACGATGATCTGGGTGGACAACGTGGCCGTCCCGAAGGCCGCGCCGCACCGGGACGTGGCCCACGAGTTCATCGACTTCCTGCTGCGGGGCGACGTGAGCGCGGCGATCTCCAACGCCATCTGCTACGCCAGCCCCAACGAGGCGTCCCATCCGCTCACGGACCCGAAGATCCTGAGTAACCCGGCGATCTACCCCTCCCCGGAGGTGGAGGCCCGGTGCGAGTTCATTCAGGATCTCGGGGAGTTCACGAGGGTCTACGACGCGGCGTGGCAGGACATCAAGACCGCGTGACGCAAAGGCGAAGGGCGAAAAGCGAAGGGCGGAAGGATTTTTTTGCCTTTCGCCTTTCGCCTTCTTTTTTCTTGACCTCTTCGGCCTCTTGTCTTATTTTTAATACATTGGTCGATGTCTTTTTTTCATTTTGCTGCGAGACAAAAAGATAAATGAATTTATCAACGCATCAAAAGACACAGGATGGGCTGCGGGTCAGGGCAGTGGACCCTGAGGGGATCGGGGCCGCGGTGGGGATCCTCCCCGGCGACGTGGTGGAGCGGATCAACGGGGAGGCCTTGCGAGACCCCATCGACTACCGGTTCCACGTCAGCGACGAAGAGGTCCTGGTGAGGGTCCGGCGAGGGCCGGAGGTCTGGGAGGCGGAGATCGAGAAGGACCCGGACGAGGACCTCGGCCTGGCCTTTGAGGACATGGACATCCTGAAGTGCGACAACGCCTGCGTCTTCTGCTTCCTCCACCAGATGCCCAGGGGGATGAGGAAGGCCCTCTATTATCAGGATGACGACTATCGCCTCTCCTTTCTGCACGGGGCCTATGTCACGCTGACGAACCTGTCGGAGGAGGAGTTCCAGCGGATCATTGACCAGCGCCTCAGCCCGGTCTACATCTCGGTCCACGCCACGGACCCGGACCTGAGGGGGCAGCTCCTGGGAAGGAGGGGGCCGGATGACATCCTTCCGCGCATCCGGCGGCTGGCGGTCAGCGGCATCCAGATGCACACCCAGGTGGTCCTCTGCCCCGGCCTGAACGACGGGGGGCACCTCAAGCGAACGGTCTTTGACCTGGCCCGCTGGCACCCCCACGTAGCCTCCGTCGGGATCGTCCCCCTGGGCCTCACCCGATACCGCAAGAACCTCCCTCAGCTCGATCCCGTAACCCCCGACCTCGCAAGACACTACATCGCTCAAGTGGAGGGGTGGCGTCCGAGCCTCCACCGGCGTCTCCGGACTCACTTCGTCTACCTGAGCGACGAGTTCTACCTGATGACCGGTTCCCCGGTCCCCCCCCCGGACTACTACGACGGCTTCCCCCTCGTGGAGAACGGGGTGGGGATGGTCCGGAGGTTTCTGGACCTGTTCGACGAACGCGTCGGGGACCTCCGGCGGCCCTCCAGGCCGGCCCGGATCACCCTGGTGACGGGCGTCCTGGCCGGCGGCTTTCTGCCGGGCCTTGTGGACCGGCTGAGCCGGATGGCGGGGCTGGAGGTCGGGCTGTGCGTGGCGCAAAACCGGTTCTTCGGGGACGGCATCACGGTCTCCGGCCTCCTGACCGGGGCGGACATCCGGGATGCCCTGCGAGCGTCTCCTCCGGGCGACATCGCCCTGCTCCCCCCCAACTGCGTCAGCTACGAGGGCCTGTTCCTGGACGACCTCAGGCCGGCGGACCTGGAGCGGGACCTAAGGGTTCGCGTGGTGGTGGGGACCTACGACCTGGTCGAGTCGGTGGAGAGGGCGCTCCGGGAAGGGGGGGACCTCCACGCGGGCAGGGGCCGGAGGCCGGGGTACCACCCCTACATCAGCGCC
>CAYRZX010000113.1:0-2082 GCA_964428665.1 uncultured Gemmatimonas sp. | reverse complement strand
GGACCTCCACGCGGGCAGGGGCCGGAGGCCGGGGTACCACCCCTACATCAGCGCCAACCAGTATGCGTAAGCCCCTCGTCGCCATCGTGGGTCGGCCCAATGTGGGCAAGTCGACCCTGTTCAACCGGTTGCTCGGGCGTCGCCAGGCCGTGGTGGATGACCGGCCGGGGGTGACGCGCGACCGCCACTATGCGGACGTGGACTGGAACCGGCGGTCCTTCCAGGTCGTGGACACGGGGGGCTACGACCTGCGCGCAGACGGTCTGGTCGCCTCGGTCCGGGCGCAGGCGGACGCCGCCGTGCAGGAGGCGGACCTGGTCCTGGTCGTGGCGGATGCGCAGGCCGGCCTGACCGAGGAGGACCGCACGGTGGCCCGGGTCGTGCAGAAGAGCGGCAAGCCCTATCTTCTGGTGGCCAACAAGGTGGATACGGAGCGGGACGAGCCGGACGCGGCGCAACTCTACGCTCTGGGGCTGGGGGACCCCTTTCCGGTCTCGGCGGCCACCGGGCGGATGGCCGGGGACCTCCTGGACGCCATTCTGGACCGGCTCCCGCAGGAAAGCCCCATGGCCTTCGATGTCCCCGACGTCCCCCGCATCGCCGTGGTGGGCCGGCCCAACGTGGGCAAATCGACGTTCGTGAACGCCCTGATCGGGGCGGAGCGCATGATCGTCAGCCCGGAGCCGGGCACCACGCGGGACGCCGTGGACACCCTGGTCCGGCGGGACGGCAGGCCCTTCCTGCTGGTGGACACGGCGGGGCTTCGCCGGCGGGCGCGGGTGAAGGACGCCGTGGAGTTCTACTGCTCGGTCCGCACGGCCCAGAGCCTGGACCGCTGCGACGTGGCCATCGTCCTGACCGACGCCGTGGAGGGGTGCACGGTGCAGGATGCTCAGATCGTCGAACAGGCCGTGGAGCTGGGCAAGGGGATCGTCCTGGCCGTCAACAAATGGGACCTGATGGAGAAGGAGACCAACACGGCGCGGGACGCCCAGCGGGAGATCGAGGGCCGGTTTGCATCTCTGGTCAACTACCCCATCGTCTTCATCTCCGCCCTCACCCGACAGCGGGTGTTCCGGGCGGTCGACCTGGCGCTGGAGATCTGCGAGCGCCGGAAGGAGCGGGTGCCCACGACGGAGTTGAACGCCTTTCTGTCCGAGATGCAGGCGGTCTCCCCCCCGCCCCTGTACCGGGGGGGCAATGCCAAGCTCTTCTACGGGGTGCAGCGCGACGTGGCCCCGCCGGATTTCGTGTTCTTCTCCAGCCACCCCAAGGCCATTTCAGACAGCTACAGGCGCTTTCTGGAGCGAAGGCTTCGGGAGCGTTTCGGGTTCTTCGGGTCTCCGATCCGCATCGCGTTGAAGAAAAAGTCTTAAATCGCGTAACTTTATGGATTTAAACGGACCTAAAAAGCTTTACTATTCGATCAGCGAAGTGTCCGAGATCACGGGCGTCAAGCCGCACATCCTCCGGTTCTGGGAGAAGGACTTCTCGATGCTCCGGCCCAGGAAGAACCGGGCCAACAATCGCGCCTACCGGGAGCGCGACATCCGGGTGGTGCTGGCGATTAAACGGCTGCTTTACGAGGAGAAATACACGATCAAGGGGGCTAGCGACCAGCTCCGGCGGGACCGCTCGCTGATCGCAGAGGACGAACCCTCGGACCGATCCCTCCCTCCTGACCCTGGCCGTTCGGGTAGCCCGGACCATTCCCCTGTCTCCTCCCCCCCATCTCCTGAGGCAGTCCTGCCCCTGAATCCTGCGCAGATGCGGGATCTCCTGCAGGACCTCCGGCGGGATCTGACCGGCCTGCTTCAGCTGATCGACGGTAAACCGTAGGCAGCCGGAGGGCGCAGGGTCGCGTCGTCCTTAAAAATCTCTTGCATCCTGTCCCCAGATTCCATATATTACAACGCTGTAGAGTGGGCGGCTGCCCACTCTTTTGATTATGGGCCGATCCTGATTTTGGATTTTGGATTTTAGATTTTAGATTCGGGGTTTGAACCGGTCTAAAATCCAAAATCTAAAATCAGTAGATCACGAAAAGAGGGTTAAATAGATAGACAAAGACGCTTACTCATT
>CAYRZX010000112.1:0-19048 GCA_964428665.1 uncultured Gemmatimonas sp. | reverse complement strand
TTATAGAACTCCCCACGGGTCCCTCTCAGAAGGAGGTGACGCTTTGGAAGAGGCGTTAAAGACCATCCTCACCGTCGAAAACGACAAGGACTTTCGCGAGATGCTCGTGGACATCATCAACTCCCTGGGCTATCAACCCATCGAGGCCAAAGACGCCCGGGAGGGCATCCGCATCCTCCAGAAGCAGGACGTCGACCTGATGCTGCTGGACATCCACATGCCCGGCATCCGGGGGACCGACCTCCTCAAACACCTGAGAAGTAAGGGGCGGCAGATCCCCGTCATCGTGGTCTCCGGGTATCTCCAGAAGGACGTCTTCGAGGAGATTCGCGAGATGAACGTCCGGGCGGCGCTGACCAAGCCCATCAGCGTTAAACGATTGACCGATGAGATCCAGAAGGTCTTAGGACCGGGAGCGACGACGTGAACCAGGACCTGGCCAACGTCCTCAGGACCTCCGTCCCCCTCTTCCGGGGCTTCTCCCCGGACGAGGTCGAGGTGATCCTGCCCCTCTGCCGCATCCGGCCCTTCAGGGCCGGAGAGGTCCTGATTCAGAGCGGCAGCCCGAGCACGGAGATGTTCCTGATCCTGGCCGGAGAGGCCCTCGTCCGAACGCCCAAGGGCCTCCCCCTGGTCCGGCTCGCCCGGCCGGAGACCGTGGGGGAGATGGGCATCTTCACGGGCGCCCCCCGGTCCGCCACCGTGGAGGGGTGTCAGGACGGGACCCTGGTGGTGATCTCCCGGCCCGACCTGCTCAAGGCCCTGGCGGAGGACCCCCCCATGGCCATCCGGATGTACAAAAACGTCATCGAGATCCTCTCCCACCGCCTCCGGAACGAGAACCTCCACATCCAGATGTATCGGGATCAGGTGCAGGACCTGGAGGTCCAGCTCCAGTCGAGCCCTCCTCAGGAGGGGACGCCGGACGCCCCCCTGGACCCGAAGGGGATCATCGAGGGTTTCTACCGGTCCATCGGCGTCCCCTCCGTGTCCGCTCAACAGCGCCTCCGGGACGCCGAGACCTACCAGGCCATGCGCGAGCGCGGCCTCTCCGACGAGCAGATCCATCAGGTCGCCCTCTGGACGGCCAGGAACATCCGGGGGATCAAGGCGTTCACCCTGGTGAAATATGCCATCGACGAGGCGATCAAAGAGGTCCAGGGCTGAAGGGGGGCGTCAGGAGATGAAGACGTAAGGCGGGCCTTCAAGGAGCAGATAATGTAGGGGCAACCCTACCGGGTCGCCCCTTTCGCGTTTCAGAGTGGGCGCTATGATCGCGCCCATTTTTCACCGCTGCGCGAGTTCGGCCAGCAGGGCGTCAGGCCAGTTGACGGTCATCCCGTCCGCGCCGGAGTCCAGGACGAACCGCATGTCGTCGCGAGTCTCCACGCCCCACGCGCGCAGCTCTAATCCCGCCGCGCGCGCGGCGTCGGCCACCTCCCGCGTGCAGAGGCGAGCGTGCAGGCAGAGCTGTTGCAGGCCCGCCTCGACGCAGGCCCGCAGGTGGGCCTGGATGACCTCGGGGGCGTCGCCGGGGCGACCGCACAGATAGCCGAGGGGGATCGCAGGGTCCAGGCGGCGGGCGCGCGTCAGGTGGGCGAAGTGGAAGGAGGTCAGAACGACCCTCTCCCGGAGGCCCCGCGCGCGCACAGCCGCCAGCGTCAGGTCCGGGAGGTCTTCGTCATCCCCCTTCAGTTCAACATGATGAATGAAAGTCTGCCCAAAGCGCTCCGTGTAGGCGTCGAGGCCGAGGAGAGTCGTGGCGTCCAGGTAGGGCGCCTCCACGCGGGTCCAGCCCGCCCCTGACGGATGGAGGCCAGCCACGCCGGGCCCCTCGAACCAGGGGGCCAGCGAGAGCGACTCCAGCTCGGTTAGGGGATAGTCCTCGGCCCGGCCTGGGCAATCCACCTTCGGGCGGAGCTGGCGATCATGCCAGAGGACGAGCCTGCCGTCCGCCGTCTTCCGCACGTCCGTCTCCACCTCCGTCACGCCGAGCGCGGCGGCGCGGGCGAAGGCGGCGGCGGTGTTTTCGGGGGCCTGGGCCGAAGCGCCCCGGTGGGCGATGACGCGAAACCCGCTCATGGCTCCGGCCACCTCAAATGTCTGTGCAGAAACTTGAACGTCCCCACGCCGTGGATCGTGTGCGGCCCGTCGAAGAACTCGACCTCCGTCCGCTCCCCCAGGCCCAGCAGGTTGTAGCGCCGGAACGTCCGGGCGTACTCATAGGCCACCCACTCGTCCGGCGCGACCCCGTCGTGGTGCCCCCGCTCCACCATGAACGGGCGCGGGAAGATCAGCCAGCTCATCTCCGCGTAGTTGAAGGTGTTCCCCAGGTCGAACTCCGGCATGTCGTATTCGCCGGTCCCCATGTAGCTGTAGCGGTGCCGCACGGAGACGTTCTTCCAGATCCACTCGTTGTAGTCCGCCGAGCAGATGGAGAGACAGTACCCCTCCAGCAGCGCCGGCACGCGCACGGCCGTCTTGCCCCCGTAGCTCAGGCCGTAAAACGCGATGCGCCCCGGGTCCACGAACGGCAGCGACGACAGCCACTCCAGCGTCCGCTCGTGCTGCCGGGTGATGAACGAGAACAGCGCGCACTTCAGCGGGTTCGCCTTCCGTTGCAGGACTCGAAAACTGTCCCCCCCGATGTAGGGGTTCTGAGGGGCATAGGTCACAAACCCCCGCTCCGCCAGCCTGCAGGCGAACTGGTGGTAGTAATGGCTGTCCACGCCGGGGTCCGCCACGTCCTGGGGACGCCCCTCCAGCCCGTGCTGGCAGACCACCACGGGCCTTCGCTCCCCCTCCTTCACACCCTTCGGGACCAGCAGAATCCCATACGCGAACACGTCCGGGTACACGTCCAGAACCACCTCATAGCCCCGGAACTTCGGCGTGTCATACACCAGCCGCGTCCGGGGATCAGCCGGAATCGTCGCCGGAGGCAGCTTGCCGATGACCTCCTCCCACAGGTAGTCCCGATACCACCGTGTCGTCTCCTGCCACCTCTCCACGCTCGAAGCGTCCACCTTCGACCAGAACTCTGCCCGCCGGAACTCCGACTCCCGCATCAGGTCTTGCGTCTGCTCCACCAGTTGACTGAGCTGCCGCCTCTGTCGCGCCTCCGGGTCGGGCAACTGGCCGGGCGACGGCGGACCGTGCACCGAGGGATCGCGGCGCCCCCCCGTAAGGGCGGGTTTCAAACCCGCCCCGACGAGTCCTCTCAAAAAGGCATCCACCATCCCCTCGCTGCCGGGAGGACCGCTCCCGTCTCCGCTCCTGACCAGCGTCCACGACAATGGGCTGAGACCGGCCACCAGCCCCTGCGCCCGCTCAAACTCCGCCTCCACGGACGAAAGCGACGGCGTGGTCAATCCCCCCGGCGCAGCCCCCCTCCGCTCATTCGTGACTGGCGGGGGACCTGTCACACCAGGATGGCGGCACGCCTCCACCACCAGCGCCCGGGGCGCGATCAGAGAGGCGACCTCCGCATCTCCAAACTCTCTGAGCAGACCCCACACGTTCCGGTAGATCGGCTCCTGCCACACCCCCTCCCTCGGACCGAAATATCCCGACACCCCCACCGCGTCGATGCGCGTGTCCACCGCCCCCGCATAAAACGCGATCAGACCCCCTTCCCCGTAGCCGATCACCCCGACCGGTCTGCCCCCTCCCCCTTCCGATTTGAACCAGTCCACCCCCGCCAGCGCCTTCTGGACCTCATACCCGAGGACGTGCCTCCCCATCTCGTAGGCCGCCCGATACACAAACTCCCGGTGCGGCATGTTCGTCATGCGCACGCCGGGAATGCCCGAATGCGTGTCCCTCCGGTCGATCAGGACCGGAATCAAGACCCGGCACCCCTGCTCGGTCAGACGCCGGGCAAACTGCGCCTCCTCAGGCACACCCGGCGTCAGCCCGGCCAGCATCTCCGGCGTCCAGTCGCAGTCCCCCAGCGCCACCACGTCGGCGACCGGCTCCCCCTCCGGCAAGAGCAGCAGCCCCTCCCCCTCCACGCCTCTCAAGACATTCCACCGGACCGCGTGGACGGTGTAGCCTTTCCTCCCCCTCTCCCCTTGTGGGAGAGGGGGCCGGGGGGTGAGGGGTATGACCTTCTCCACCCGCGCCATCTCGGCCGGCTCGCGCGCCTCCACCACGCCGATGATCTTTTTGAGCCGCTCCCGGTTCGGCGCCACGGACCGGACGTAGGCCTCCTGCGACGAAAAGTCGCGCCGCCAGTGGCCTGCGCGTCGCCCGACCGACGCCCCGGTCTCGCGCATCAGGAAGCGGTCCATCCCCGCCACCATGTGCGCGGCCAGGTCCCCCTCCATCGTCAGCGGCCTGGTGCCCGGCAGCGGCTGCGCGTCCGCGATCACCGCTGCGCAGACGGCGCCCAGCGCCATGAAACAGAGCATCGACAGAGGATCGCTCACGACGGCCTCCCTTTTATTAAGTGCTGAGCAATGAGTACTGAGTGCTGAGTGCCCCCCTGCCTCTCCCAAGTCTGGGGGAACGGGGGCAGATGGGGGCTGCTTTTACTCAGGACTCAGGACTCGGAACTCAGGACTGTTCTTTACACCATCGAACGCCGCTCCCCGTCCCGGAAGGTGGAGGGGACCAGGTCCACCGGCTCGCCCGCGATCATCTTCCTCAGGACCTCCGCCACGCCCGCCACCGCAGGCTCGATCAGGGCCAGGCCCTTCTCCTGAGTCGCCAGGCGCGCCGCCGCGTCGTCGATGTCCTCCGCGTGCACCCGCTCCGGGAACAGGGCCATCGCCATGGAGGTCTCGTACTCGTCGGCGTGCCCCGGCAGCCGCTTCGTCTCCATCAGCGCCGCGTGCGAGGTGTCGTAGACATCCCAGTAGGAGTTGAACCGGACGTTGACGCCGAGCCTCGCGCGATACTCGTCCATCCGGGCCATCATCGGCTTGACGTTCCCGCCGTGGCCGTTCAGGATCAGGATGTTCGTGACGCCCCCCCGCTTCAGGGCGTCGCAGACGTCGTAGACGTACTCCGTGAAGACCTCCGCCCGCACCGTGAGCGTCCCCCTGTGGGCCATCCAGTGCTCGGACACGCCGATGGGGATCGTCGTGGCCACGACCACCTGCGGATGAAGGCGCAGGGCCGCCTGCCCGGCCACGTAGGTGACGCTGGCCGTGTCGTGGATCATCTCGAGGTGCTCGAGGTGCTGCTCCGTGGCCGCCGTGGGGACGATCGCCGCCCGGATGGTCCCCGACTCGATCCCCTGCCGGAACTCCTTCCGGGTCAGATCGCCGATGAACACGCGCTTGCGTCGCTCTGGCATGATGGCTCTCCTGTGAAATGAGACCTCTCCCCCTTCCCTTCAGGGAAGGGGGACGGGGGGATAGGTCAAAACGCCTGCCCCAGACTGAAGTGAATGCCGTACCTCCGCAGGCCATAGGCCTCCTTCGAGCGGAAGGGGTCTTTGGCCTTGTAGCCCACGTCGATGCGGATGGGGCCGATCGGGCTGATGTAGCGCAGCCCGCCGCCGACCGTGTAGGTGAATGCGCTGAAATCGTAGATGGACAGGGTGTTCCCTATGTTTCCGAAGTCCACGAAGACCGCTGCGCCCATCCGCTTGGGCAATCGCCACCGGAGTTCGGCGCTCCCCTCTGCTTTATACTTTCCGCCCTCCGGACGAAAGCGCCCGGAGGGGTCCACGTAGTGTCGCCCCAGCTCCTGGAGCCCCCACCCGCGCACGCTGGAGGCCCCGCCCGCGAAGAACCGCTCGTGCAGGGGGATGATCTCTCCCCGGATGCCCCCGCCGAAGACCCGCACCGCAAACGTCATCCGCCTGGTGAGCTGCCGGTACCATCGCCCGTCCGCCGTGACCCTGAAAAAATTCTTGGCGCGCTGCACGAACACCTGCTCCGCCGAGGTCAGAAAGAAGGCCCCGGCCTGCGGGTCGAAGACGTTGTCGCGCCTGTCCCTCAGGAACGACGCCCGGATGTTGAACAGCAGCGTGTCCTGGCCCGCCCGGATCAGCTTCTGCTCGTACTGCAGCGCCCCCACCACCTGCTCCGCGAACTCCCGCGACAGGCCGAGCGTCCCGCCGACCTGCGTCCCCCGGATGCCCGGCTCCCGCAGCCGCCGGATGAAGGCGCCAAGGCCGAGGTCCGTCCGGCTGTCGATCACGAACGGCTGCCGGAGGTCCGCCCGCCCCTCGATTAGGATGCGACTGGCCTTCCCGGTCACCGTCAGATTCCGGGCCCCCCCCAGAAAATTTCTGCGCCCCCACATCACCGATCCCCTGAACTCCTCCTCCGTGTCGTAGCCCCCCCCGATGCGGATGAGGTTGAAGGGCCGCTCCTGGACGGAGACCTCGACCGGCACCGAGGTCCTGGCGCTGTCCGAAAGATTGGGGCGCACCGTGACGGCCCGAAACACCCCCGTCCGGTAGAGGAGCCGCTGCGTGTCGAGGCGTCTGCCCTCCCGGTAGACCTCCCCCGGCCTGAAGTCGAGCCCCCTCAAAACCGTGCGCGCAGAGACCCTCGCGTTCCCCTCCACCCTCACCTCCCCGAACGTCGCCCGGGGCCCCGGCGTGACGCGAAACGTGACCCACCCCTGCCCCTCGTCGGGCTGCACCCGCGCGGAGACCGACACCGTGGCGTAGGGATACCCCCTGTCTATCAGATGGGCCAGGATCAGGAGCTTGTCCGGCTCGACGGCCAGCCTGCGGAAGGGCCGGCCCGCGCGCAGGGAGAGGTTGCGCAGGACCTTGCCCGGAGAGACCCCGGCCAGGCTGTCGAGGCCCTCGATGCGGAGGTCCTGGAGCCGGGTCAGACCCCCCTCCTCCACCCGCACAACCAGGTCCACGCGGCCGCCGCGACCGACCGTCCCGGAGGTCACGACGGCGTTGAAATATCCGTTGTCCTTGTAATAAGTCTCGATCCGGCGCACATCGTCCGCAAAGCGGTCCGGGTGGAAAGGCCGGGGGGAGACGAAGGGGAGCCAGGCATACCAGGCGGGCCCTCGCGTCATCATCAGGCGGCGGAGCTTCCGGTCGGAGATCTTCTCATTTCCGGTGATGCGAAGGGACCGGACGGTCAGGGCCTCATCCTCCGCGTAGGACATTTGGAAGGAGAAGACAGTGAGGAGGACAGCGAAGGGCAGAAATCGGACTTTAGATTTCGGATTCTCTGTCTTGAGGCTTTTCATTCCAGGGTGGGAAGACGATCCTGTAAATCGTCCGGGGTGGTGGTCCAAAATCTAAAATCCAAAATCCAAAATCGGAAAAGGGGATCAGGGGGATGGTGAGGGCTTTTCATTCGGACTTCGAACTTCGTACTTCAGGCTTCTTTTCACGCCCTGGCCTCCTGGGCGACCCTCCCGGACGCGTACTCCGCCACCATCCTGCTGACCTCCTCTCGCTCCACGACCTCCCGCTCCAGCAGGACCTTGGCCAGGCGCTCCAGGACAGGGCGGTGGTCCTCCAGGATCTTCCTCACGCGGGTGTGCGCCTCGTCCACGATGCGGGCGATCTCGGCGTCGATCAGGCGGGCCGTCTCCTCGCTGTAGCGCTTCTCGCCGCCCATCGTGAAGCCCAGGAAGGGGGAGGCGCGGTCCGTGTTGTAGGAGACCAGGCCCAGCCGCTCGCTCATGCCGTAGTCCTTGACCATGCTCTCGGCGATCTTCGTGACCCGCTGGAGGTCGTCCTGCGCCCCGGTGGACACCTCCCTGAACACGATCTCCTCGGCGGAGCGCCCCCCGAGGAGGGCGTCCACCTTTCGCAGCAGCTCCTCCCGCGTCATCAGGTAGCGGTCCTCCGTGGGCAGCAGCATGGTGTAACCGAGGGCGGCCACCCCGCGCGGGATGATCGAGATGCGGTGAAGACGGTCCACGCCCGGCAGGATCTCCGACACGATGGCGTGCCCGGCCTCGTGGTAGGCCACGATCTCCCGCTCCTTTTCGCTCATCGCCCGGCTCTTCCGCTCCAGGCCCGCCACCACCCGGTCGATGGCCTCCTCCAGGTCCTTCATCCTGATCTCGGTCTGCTCCCCGCGCGCGGCCCTCAGCGCCGCCTCGTTGATCACGTTGGCCAGGTCCGCCCCCACGAACCCCGGCGTCCGGGCGGCGATGGTGCGCAAGTTCACGCCGTCGGCCAGCTTCGCCTGGCGGGCGTGGACCTTCAGGATCGCCTCCCGTCCCTTGATGTCCGGCCGGTCCACGACCACGTGCCGGTCGAACCGCCCGGGACGGAGGAGGGCCAGGTCCAGGATCTCGGGACGGTTCGTGGCCGCCATGAGGATCACGCCCACGTTGGCGTCGAACCCGTCCATCTCGGTCAAAAGCTGGTTGAGGGTCTGCTCCCGCTCGTCGTGCCCGCCCACCGGGTTGATCCCGCGCGCCTTCCCCAGGGCGTCCAGCTCGTCGATGAAGATAATGCAGGGGGCGTGGGACTTGGCCTGCTGGAACAGGTCGCGCACGCGGGAGGCCCCCACGCCCACGAACATCTCGACGAAGTCCGAGCCGCTCAGGCTGAAGAACGGCACGCCCGACTCCCCGGCCACGGCGCGGGCCAGGAGGGTCTTGCCCGTGCCGGGCGGCCCGACCAGGAGCACCCCCTTCGGGATGCGGCCCCCGAGGCGCTTGAACTTTTCGGGGGTCTTCAGAAACTCCACGATCTCCTTCAGCTCCTCCTCCGCCTCGTCGATGCCGGCCACGTCGTTGAACGTCACCTTCGTCTTGTCCTCGACGTAGATCTTCGCCTTGCTCTTGCCGATGGACATCACCCCCCCCACCGGCCCGCTCATCCGGCGGAACAGAAACACCCAGACTCCCAAGAAGATCAGCGTGGGGATGATCCACGACAGGATCGTCCGGAACCAGTCGCTGTCCGCGTGACCCGTGAAATTGACCTTGTGCTGCTCCAGGAGCTTGACGAGATCGGGGTCCTCCACGCGCATCGTGGAAAACGTCCGGTTGCCGTCCCCTTGCCGGGACTTCTCCTCCAGCGTCCCCCGGATCTGCTCCAGGCCGATGGCGCACGACCGGACCTTCCCCTCGGCGACCAGCCTGCGAAAATCGCTGTAAGCGATCTCCTCCACATTGGCGTTGAGATAGGTCTGGATCGCCGATAAGACCAGAAAGGCGGCCACGGCGTACCAGATGGAGAATCGGATTCTGCGTTCCATAGGGCTTTAGAGCCTGTCTATCTGCTTGAACACCTCGATCACCTCCGCCACGCCCTGGGCGTTGAGGATGCGCTGGCGGCAGTCCTCCTGGTTGAGCAGCCGCGCCACGCGGGAGACGGCCTTGAGGTAGTCCTGGAAGTGCCGGACCGGAGAGGCGATCATCACAACGGTCCTGACCGGCTCCCCGTCCATCGCCCCGAAGTCGATCCCCTGCAGGGACACGCCCACGCCGATGACGAGCGACTTGACGCAGTCACCGTGGGCGTGAGGAATGGCCACCCCGTGGCCCACCGCCGTGGTCTCGATCTTCTCCCGCTGCATCACGAGCGACAGAAAACGCTTCACGTCGACGATCTCGTCAGGACCCTCGAGCCGCGACGCAAGCTCACGGATCGCCTCCATCTTCTTCTGCGCCTGAAGATGCAGGATCACCCGCCCCTCCTGTATGCACGCCGAAAGCTTCGGCATAGCGCCCCTTCCAGTGTGTCAACCGCGACTTCTGTGCGCCCCGTGGCCCGTCCACCTACAAGATACGATGGACGCAGAGACGTGTCAAGGTGAAAGGCGGGCCTCCGCCCCCCTTCCCGGCGCTGTAGGGGCGAGGCCTGCCTCGCCCCTACTCCCCGAACCTGAACACGCGCTTGAGCTCATCCACGACGTTGGTGTATTCGATCCGGCCCTCCTCGAGGCAGTGGAACACGACGACCCGATCCGCCGGGATCGCCAGCCCCGATGCGGCGAACTGCTCCCTGATCCGGGGGACCATCTGCTGGTCCACCACCCAGGTCTGGCCCGGCCAGACCGTCGCCCGCAGGCGCACGAACACCTCCCCGGTCTCCAGGGCCACGGCTCCCAGCGCCGCCGGCTCCGACAGCACGACGCCGGTGAACTGCCGATGGACCTCCCTGCCGACGAGGCGCAGCTTCTCCACGGCCGCCGGGATCGCCTCCCGGCCCGCCACAGCCACGTCGACGTAGACCAGGACCCCGCCGTCCCTGAAATTTCCGACCACGGCGATGTTCCGGTTGGGGATGGTCAGCAACTCGCCCAGGTAGCTCCGGATGGCCGTGGTCCGGAGCGTGATCGCCTCCACGACGCCCGTCTGGCCTGAGATGTCCACCATGTCGCCCACGGCGAACTGCCCCTCGAAGATCAGGAACAGGCCGGTCACCACGTCCTGCACGAGGCCCTGCGACCCGAAGCCGACGGCCACCCCGATGAGCGACAGGGAGGCCATGTAGGCGCGGTAGTCGATGCCGATCTCGTTCAGGATGTAGCCGAGGCCCGTGAAATAGATGAAATACTTGACGAAGTTGATGATCAGGAGGTTGATCGTGAGGGACTTGTTCCCCCGCACGAACACGTACTTGAGCGGCCCCCACCTCGACGCCACCGCCCACCGGTTGAGGGCCACGACAACCCCCACGATCAGCCGGCAGGCGAAAACGATCAGGAGCACGACGCCGATCTTCTCCGCCTTGTGGATCAGGCTGGCCGGGGAGATCTCGAAGATTTGCAGGAGGAAGTCCACGTCGCTCTTTTCGCTTGTTTTCCCAGGTCTGAGGTTTTATATTTTGAAGGCCGCGCGCCTGTAGCTCAGATGGATAGAGCGTCGGACTTCGAATCCGCAGGTCGGGCGTTCGAGTCGCCCCAGGCGCGCCATACAACTATTTGTAAGGTAACGAAAGGCAAAGGCTCCTGTCAAGGAGCCTTTGCGCGTATAGGTTCCCTTCTCGATTCCTCCGCTACACAGGAGGACGGAGGGGCAGGCCGGAGCGCAAAAGTGACACGGGAGAATACCTGGGAGAGTGCAGCGTACAGGAGAGCAAGAGGCAAGCCGATGGGAAACGGGAAGGCCCAGGCGATGAACCAGGGGCCTTTTCTGTGCGCGGGCTTCTGAAGCAGGAAGCGGCCCATGTGCTGGGTCAGAGAAGAAGCCCCGGCAGGTGCGAGGCCGACCGAGGCGACTATTGCAACAGACTCTTTGAGAGAGGAAGCAGAACGAAAAAAACCAACTCGAAAGCAAGCATTCGGTCAATGACCTCGTGTCGGTAGGCGGGTCGTAGTCATCAGACACGGGAGTCACCCCAGGGGCTACCGCTCGCGCCGCGCTTCGAGTTCGCGGACGACTTTTAGCAGGGCGCGGGCCATGTGGGCTTGCAGCTCCTCGATTCGGTCCACCCTGGCGGAAAGCCGTTCCTGCATCCCCTTCACGTCTCTGAGCTCTTCTTCCAGCGCCACGATGCGGGTATCCCTGTCGGATGTCCTATTCATCGGCAATCCGCCGAATCTCGCGCCACAGGGAGGCGTTCTTTTTGTCTCGTTCTTCCCAGCGTTTTTGCATCCGGCCCATTCGCTTCTTCCAGGCCCGGTGATCCGCATCATGCTCTTTGGCGGACAAGGGCCGGCGAGCCGTTTTTGTAGCCATAGCTGTAGCTCCTGTCAGCAGTCCTTGAATCGGTCACTGAGGGGTGACGTGGTGCGCTTTTCTGTCATCGTCAGGCCCTCAAGGTTGAAGCGTGCATGAACCGGCCCCCAGGAAATACCCCGGCCATACGGTACGCAGAACGGGGAGCAGAGTCAAGGGAAAACCGGCCTCTCCCCTTTTGCGTCTCCTCTGCGTCTCCAGCCACTCGGACAATCGGGTTAAACTCGATTTTTCTTGATTGGCGTCCGTTAAGACACTATATTCAGGAGCGCAAGGAGATACGTCAGGATCCCCAATGTTGACGCGGGTTCCGGCGCACCTCAGTTTGAGACTTCGAATCCGCAGAAAACGTCGGAGGGGGATCGGATGAAGCTCACCATTCTTGGCTCCTGTTCCGGAACGGAGCCTATGCCTGGACGGAAGCACACCGCTTTTGTGATCGAACACCAGGGCGCGGCGTACTGGTTCGATGCGGGAGAAGGGTGCTCCTACACAGGGCATCTTCTGGGGATCGATCTTCTCCGGGTCAGAAATATCCTGATCTCACATACCCACATGGATCACGTGGGCGGGTTGGGGAATCTCCTCTGGAACATCCGGAAGCTCAACGGGCTGGAGAAAGACCCCTCCCGCCGCCTGGACGGGTCCCGCATCCGGGTCTTTATCCCCGACCTCTCCGTCTGGAACGGCATCCTCCAGGTGCTGGCCGGGACGGAGGAGGGATTCAAGGCCAGCTTTGAACTGGAGGCAATCCGGTACCGGGACGGCCTTGTCCTGGAGGACCGGGATTTCCGGGTGACGGCCCTTCACAACGCCCACGCGGGAGTCCCTGCGGACGGCCAGGACTGGCCGTCCTACTCCTTCCTCATCGAGGGAAACTCCAGGCGGGTGGTCTTTTCCGGGGACGTGAAAGATGTCCGGGAACTGGCCCCCTTCCTGGACGGGTGCGACCTGTTCCTGATGGAGACGGGCCACCACAGGGTGGAGGAGGTCTGCGCCTATCTCAAGGAGTCCGGCAAACCGTTCGGAAAGTTGGGGTTCATCCATCACGGCAGGGCTGTTCTCAGGAACCCGGAAGGGGAACTCCGAAAGGCGCAGACGATCCTGGGGGACAGGGTCTTCGTGGCCGAAGATGGCGTATCTCTGGACCTGTGAAGCACGCCGGGGCAGGGTCTACCCCAAAACCGATTGCGCCGTATTTTATTCTGAACGAGATTCTGGGAGCATCGTCATCATGGCAACAGAACACGGAACAGAACGACCCAACGTCGCGGACCACGGCCTCGTCGCGCCGGTCGGAATGCCCACGTGGGGGCCGAGCACCGTCGCCACGGTGGATGGGAGCGGCCGCCGCGTGATCTTCACCAAGATCTGGACCGGCGGCACGGCCTCCTACCTGTTCATCGATGCGGAGACGGGCCAGACTGAACAGGTCTTTCCCGAGGGCGGTGGCTGGGGCGCTTATGAGGTCCTCATGGCGCCCGACCGTGTGGTCTACGACACCATGGGGAGCCACATGGTGGCGGTCGACATAGCCACGCGCGCCGTTCGGCGTCTGGGAGAGATCCCCTCGGGGATGGCGCTCGGGTACACCCGGTCTGAGGACGGCACGATCTACGCCGGCATCTACCCCACCGCCACGCTGGTGTCTTACAACCCCTCCACGGACACCTTCACCGATCACGGCGCCCTGAACGCGGAGGTATGGCCTCAGTACCCGAGACCGCTCGCCATCGATGCGTCCGGCTGGGTCTACTGCGGCATCAGCATCCAGGAGATGCAGGTGGTGGGCTGGAACCCGGCCACCGGCGAGAAGCGGGCCTTCATCCCCGCGGATCGGCGCAGGCGCGGCAACGCCGATGTCCGGCTGGGGACCGACGGCAAGGTCTACGCCGGCGCGGAGGGGTGGGGCTGGCACGAGATGTTCGAGGGCCGCGCCACGGCCGTCTCGAAGCCGCCGGTGGAGGCCGTCCGTGACCGCGCCGACACGTTCCCCGACGGCTCGCGCTACACAGGCGTCAACGTCGCCGACCGCACCGTGCGCATTCTGGACGCGGGAGCGGAGAAGCCCCGTGAGGTGCGCTTCGACTACAAGAGCACGGGCGTCAACATCTACACCATCATCGGAGGCCCGGACGGCAGGGTTCACGGCGCCACGGGCATCCCGTTGCGCATCTGGCGGTTCGACCCGGAAACGGGCGAGATGCTCAACCGGGGCCTGGGGGGGTATGGCGGCCACATCAACCAGTTCGTGCGTCAGGGCGACCGGTTCTACGGGGCCGTCTACAGCTCCGGCGCCCTCCTGGAGTACGACCCGGCCCTGCCCTATGACGATGCCGACATGAAAGACAGCGCCAACCCCCGGCTCGCTCACTTTTCCGAACAGGCGCGGGACCTGTACGGACGCCCGCACGCCGTGCTGGCGCACCCGGATGGGCGCCACATCCTCGTGGGCGGCAACGCCGCCCGCGTCCTGCTCGGCAGCGGACTGCTCATCTATGACATCCGGGCCGGCGAGGGCGCCATTCTCGACCGGGCCGATCTCATCCCGGACCAGGGCATCAACGCGCTCGTGGCCCTGCCTGACGGGGACGTCCTCGTGGGCACCTCCACCCGTGCGCCCACCGGCGGAGCGGCCGACACCCCGAAGACGGCCCTCATCTACCGCCTGAGCTTGCGGACCCGCGCCATCACCGCCCGATGGCCGATGCAGCCCGAGACACCCGCTGTCCGCGACATGGTGGTCTCCGCCGACGGCCTGGTATACGGCCTGGCCGAGCCCAGCCGCCTCTTCGTCCTCGACCCCGGGCGCGGCGCGTTCACCCACGATGAGGCCGTCACCGGCTACGGCGACGTCTCCGGCTGGCAGGCGCCCCGGTGCATGACCATCGGCCCTGACGGGAACATCTACGCCCTCTTTCGCGATGCGGTCGTGCGCATCGAGCCCGGAAGCCTCGCCCATCGGGCAGTCGCCCGCCCCGGAGTTGCGATCACCTCGGGCATCGCCATTCTGGGTGACCGCCTGTACTTCGGCTGCGGCCCGAGGCTGTGCAGTTGTGTCCTGGATTTTGGGGGTGGCGCGTGACGCCGCTTGAAACACACAGGCGTCAGGCCATATGGCTGTGCCGTCACGGGAATCGAATAGATGCGGAGAGAGGCATTCGGACAGGTTTCATTGGGAGCTATAACGTTCCTCTGAGGTTCCCGATCATGAGCACCGGACCCATGGACCTCGGAGTGTCCGCTGCATAATCCCGCCTGAGGTATCCTGTATCACTCATAATGGCCTTTTTCTGTTGCGAGGATTGCCATGTCACTGTCTGCAGCGCTGGAACGGCGCGGTTATTCGTTCCGCCAGCACCTCGAAGAGGAGGGGTGGACGCGGCGCAAACCCACGGTGGTGGACCTGGACACTTCGCAGCGCTCGGCCTTCGAGCGAGGGGGGATCGAGGGGCTCAAGAAGGTCCTGGCCGAGCAGGGGATCTGGACGTTTCCGGCGATGGACATCGAAAAGCCCCTGCCGATCCGCGCAGACCTGGTCCTGGCCCAGAACGGCCGGCCCGCGGCCGCGGTGGTGGCCCCGGGCGCCCCCGGCGCGCCCCGGCAGATGGCCAGCGACCTGATCGACGCGGTCCGCCGGCGGTTCGGGGTCACACTGGACCTTCTCGAAGGAGACCGGGCGGGGCTGGAGCTGCTGCAGTCGCGGCACGTCGTCCTGTTCGGCGGGTCCCACGAGAGCCGGTTCGCGATGGACCTGGCGCTGCGCTACCAGGCCGGGTTCGTGGACGCGACCGTGCCGGGGGAGGACGGCTGGGTCGTGACGACCCACGCGGGCCTGGACGCCCCCGGCCACAACGTCCTTCAGGTGACCGCCTCCCCCTCCTGCGCAGGGGAGGCGATGGCGCGCGCCCTCGAATCTCTCGCAGCCGAGCAGGGCCGCGTCCTCATCCGCCCCGCCCACGCCATCCGGCAGGGGAGAGAGATGCGCGAACACTTCCCCTCGTGGGAGGCATTTGTCACAGGGCTCCCCGCCCGCGTCCCGAGGTTCCAGGGCCAGTCCATCCAGGCCCCCCTGGACCCGGCCCCCCTGTCGGACCTGCTGGCCCAGGGGCTGGACAGCGGCGGGCCGGAGATCAACTGGTACAACGCCGCCCCGGTCGACATCGCCATCCAGGCCGCGCACTACTACCAGCGGTCAGGAGACCCTCGCGCGCTAACGCTCTTCCGCGAGCTGCTGTTCCGTCTAACCGACTACTACCTCAGGACGCCGGGCGGGGCCAGCTACCCGGCGGACCTGGACTTCCGGCTGGGCCACGCGATCCTCTATTTCTCGCGCCTGGAGCACGACCCGATCTTCAGCGAGGAGGACCGGCTGATCCTGGCGAACCTCCTCCTGGCCTGCACCCGCTCGATCTACGAATACACGTTGAAGCTCTGGCCCATCCGCCCAAACGAGCCGACGCGCCACAACCACGAGACCTTCCCCGCCCGGTCCCTGCTCTTTGCGGCGGACTACTTCAGCAGGCACGGCATCCGGGACGTGGAGCAGTGGCGCGCTCACGCCGACGCCGTGTTCAGCGGGGGGATCTGGGCCCGGTTCAAGCAGAAGGAGAACGCCAACCACTATGAGGTCTGCGCCTTCGACCACGCGGCGTGCTACAGCGCCTTCACCGGGCGCCGCCTCGACCTGTTCGACCCGGACTGCCTCCGGACGGCCGCCCTCAGGCACGTGGTCACCACGGACAACCTCTTCCGGCCCGTGGACTACGGAGACGCCCACGTGTCCATGCAGCCCGGCGACGCGGACCGCCTGGCGACGATCCTGGTCAGCCAGCGGGACGACCCGACGCTCCAGTGGTTCTCGCAGGCCTGTTTTGCCCGGCAGCCCGCCTACCTCCCCGCGCCCCTGGACTGCTTCACGAACGTGCGCCGGCCCTACGCCGGGCCGGGGCCGCAGACGGGCGTCTGGGAGACCCTCCCCCTCGACCCGGAGTTCATCGCGCACTTCTGCCCCGGCTTCCCCCGGGAGCACGCCTTTGACAAGATCGCCTTCCGCACCGGCTGGGGGGAGGAGGACCACTACCTCCTGTTCGAGGGCGTGGGCAACCAGAAGGTGTCGCACAGCCACAACGAACTCAACGGCATCGTCCGGCTCAACCACCTAAGGCGGCACTGGGTGGTCTCCAACGGCTACGGCCGCCGCGCCGGGGTGACGAACGTCAACGTGTCCTTCAACACGCGCATCCGCGGCCCCGAAG
The DNA here is from genome assembly GCA_964428665.1 of uncultured Gemmatimonas sp. GTDB lineage: Bacteria > Latescibacterota > UBA2968 > SICM01 > SICM01 > SICM01. The sequence goes on along the minus strand of CAYRZX010000112.1, from coordinate 2,210 downwards.
ACCACAACATGCTCGTGCTCCGGCGCGACGGAGAGACCGTGCGCGACCTGCCGGTCTGCTGCGCGCTCCTGCAGCGGGGGCAATCAGGCCCGCTGGCGTATGCCACCGGGGCGCTGATCGGCTACGGGGGGACGGACTGGTTCCGGACCCTCCTGGTCGTGGCCGGGCGTTTCGTGCTGGTCCTGGACCGCGTGCGCGTCCGTGCGCCGGGCCTGGAGGCGGGGCACGTCGAGTGGAACTGCCTGGGAAGGGCGACCGCCTGCGAGGGCGGGTTCCGGCTGGATCAGAAGGGCGTCTTCATGGACATCCTGAGCGACTCCGGCTGGAAGGCAGAGGGGGGCATCGCGGACCAGTCCGCCGACTGGAAGGCCGTGCTGGAGGGGGGCAGGTACCCTTATGCCGCCTTTCCGCTGACCAAGCTGACCTTCCGGATGCCCGCCGTCGAGGGGGCCTCTCACCTGGCTACCCTCCTGGCCGCGACCCGCCTCCCGGAGGCGGCCTGCCGGGTCCGCGAGCCCGAGCCCGGCCTGGTGCGCGTGGAGGCCCTTGACGAAGACCTGCCTGGGGTGCGCGTGGAGGACAGGGACCTGAGCGTTCGGGCCGGGGGCCGGTCCCTGGAGGTCCGGTTCCGGGACCTGCCCGAAGTCCCCGACGCCCTGAGGGCCTTTTCGCAGGCGTAGAGGTCATCTCGCCTCGCCGGTTTTATCGCATACTCTTCGGATAACGGTCGCGGTGAGGGGACCTTCATGCCTCGCGTTTTATCCCTGCCCTCCTCAACGCCATCGCCACCGGCAGCCCTATCGCCACGCTCGCCCCGGCCTGGACCAGGTTCCCTATGGCCGACGCCGACGCCGGCCCCCACCCGTAGAGCTGCGTCTCCACCAGGAAATAGCCCAGCGCCATCCATCCCCCCGCCAGGATCAGCGTCAGGAGCGCTGCGGCCACGCCCAGCGGCCTCTCCAGGGTCCTCCCGAACCGCCCGAACAGCGCCCCGGCGACGAGCCCCTCGACCCCCTTGATCACGAGCGTGAACGGGGCCCAGAAGGTGTAGCCCCCGACCAGGTCCGCCAGGGCGGAGCCGATCCCCCCGGCCATTGCCCCGGCCCGCGCCCCAAACAGGAGGGCCGAGACGAACACCACGGCATCCCCCACATTGATGTACCCCTGCGTGGCCGGCGTCGGGATGCGGACCACCAGCGTGGCCGCGGCGACCAGGGCCACGAGCAGGGCGTTTCGGGCCGTGCGACGGACGTTCATGGCAAGACATCTCCATAACTTATTGACAAACACCCCACCGGGTCTTATATTAGCCTCCGCCTTTTACGGAGGGAGGTGAGACCCCATGGCAAACAAGTCGGACCTGGTCGATGCGCTTGCAGAGCGCACAAATCTTTCAAAGAAGGACGCAGAGCAGATTCTGGACACCGTGATCGACGTCGTCACGCAGACGCTCAAGAAGGGAGACAAACTCACGATCTCAGGGTTTGGGACATTCTCCGTCAGCGCCCGCGCGGCGCGCACGGGCAGGAACCCCCAGACAGGGGCGGCCATTCAGATCTCCGCCAGCAAGAACCCGCGCTTCAAGCCCGGCAAAGCCCTGAAAGACGCCATCCAGTAGCCGCGCGCCTTGTTTGCGGGGCGATGAATCGCCCCGCTACATTATTTGGGGGAACCTGCCGTGCGTCGTATCTCTCTGCTTGTGACGGTCTGCGGTCTGGCGCTGTCCCTGGGCTGTTCCGACCGCCTCGCCTCGATGCAGGACCTCGTCAAGGGGGCCTGGGCGCTTCAATCGCGCCGGCTGCCTGATGGGAAGGTCCTCTCGCCCCCCCACATCTTCGGCTTCATGCAGTGGTCTCCGGTCGACTCCCGCACGGCGCACGTCACGCTCGACGTGCTGCTCAGGCCGGAGGGGGAAGAGCGCATCTTCGATCACTCCGCATCCACCTGCGAGATCTCCACCTCGGCCATCACCCGGAAGCGCCACATGCTCATCCGGCGAGGGTATAAGTCCTCCTCCCAGGAGCCGATCGTCTACTACAACAAGGAGCGGAGCTTCAAGGGAAAGGTATCTGTGGAAGGGGATCAGTTCACCATCTCCCACGAGGAGGGTCAGACGCAGGTCTTCAAGGGAGACACCATGACCACGACCATTTCGGGTGGGTTCGTGGACACCTGGAAGCGCATCCGATAGACCGACCTCACCCACCCCC
>CAYRZX010000111.1:0-19048 GCA_964428665.1 uncultured Gemmatimonas sp. | reverse complement strand
CCGACCTCCCTGAAGACGCCCCCCTCGTTGCGGAACAGGTGCGCCCGCTGGGCGTAGGACTCGGCGGCGGAGAAGGCCGCGACGTTCGGGAAGATCTGCCCGTTGGCCACGAACAGGTCCAGGTCCCCGTCGTTGTCAGAGTCCAGAAAGTTTACCCCGAACCCCAGCGGCAGAAAGCTCGGACCCGACAGCCCTGCCGTCTCCGTCGCATCCACGAACGTCCCGCCATCGTTCCGGTACAGAGCATTCGTCTCGTAGGAGAAGTTCGCCACGATCAGGTCCTCATCGCCGTCGTTGTCGAAGTCCCCCGCGTCCACGCCCATGCCCGCCTGCGCCTTCCCCTCCCCGCTGTAGGCCGCGCCCATCTCCAGCCCCACCTCCACAAAGGCCCGTTCCCCGCCCTCGAATGGGAGAATGGGAGAGTGGGAGAGTGGGGGAAATGTCTCTTCTCCCTTTCTCCCGCTCCCCCTTTCCCCCCCTCTCCTGCTGCTTTGCTCCGCGCTCTTTGCGTCCTCTGCGGTGAGGCCCTTCTGATCGTTCCGGTAGAGGAAATTGGGCGTCGTGTCGTTGGCCACGTAGAGGTCCGCGTCGCCGTCTCCGTCGAAGTCCGTGGAGACTGCGCTCATCCCCTTGCCCGTGGAGTCCACGATCCCGGCGGCCAGCGAGACCTCCGTGAAGGTCCCATCCCGGTTGTTCCGGTAGAGGCGCGACCGCGCCCCGTTGAAGAACGCCGGGTCGCAGTAGGTCCGTATGCCGACCCGCTCACACGGCGGCTCGCGCCGGAGGTCATAGTCCAGATAGCCCACGACGAAGAGGTCCAGATAGCCGTCCCTGTCGAAATCGAAGAACGTCGCCCCTGAACACCAGCCCCCCGCGGCCACGCCCGCCCGCTGCGTCACATCCGCGAAAGCCCCATCCCCGTTGTTCCGGTAGAGGACATTCTCCGGGTAGCCCGTCACGTAGAGGTCCGGGCGGCCGTCGTTGTCGTAGTCCCCGACCGCACAGCCCATGCCATAGCCCCGGCCCGGCACGCCGGCCTGCCGTGTGACATCGGTGAAATATATTTCGCCTTTCCCCTCATTCCGGTAGAGCGCGTTCGTCCCCTCCGCCGGCTGCCCCGGCAGGTTCGCGCCGTTCACGAGGTAGAGGTCCAGGTCCCCGTCCCCGTCGTAGTCGAACAGCGCGCACCCCGACCCCATCGTCTCCACGTAGTGCCATCCCCCCTGCGCCCCGGTCCGATGGACGAACGTCACGCCCGCCGCCGTCGCCACGTCCGTGAAGCGGACCTCTGTGGAGGAAGCGACAGAAGGAATACAGAATACAGAATACAGAATACAGAATATACAGGCCCTCTCCCTCCCCCAAACCAAGGGGAAAGGCCCTTGTTGCCCCCTCCCTCTCCCGTACGTACGGGAGAGGGAGGGGGTATGGGGGTGGGTGAGGGCCTGCCGTCTGCCGTCTGCCTTTTGCCTTCTCTTCATCGCCCTTCCGCCTTCGCCGCCGCCGCCGCCGCCTCCGCCCTCCGCCCGGCCCGGCCGTAGAGGGCCCCAAGCTGCCGGTAGAGGTCCGAGGGATGCTCGGCCATCGAGATCGCCTCCTCGTAGACCCGCGCTGCCTCGTCGATCCGCCCGGCAGCCGCGCAGGCCACGCCCAGCTTCACCCGGATGGAGACCGAGCCGGGGGCCAGGTCCCGCTGCGCCTCGTAGGCCGCCACGGCCCGGTCGAGCAGGCCCAGCCGTCGCTGCTCCGCGCACAGCCGGTCATAGATCGCAAACGCCGCCATCGAGGTCGGGTCCATCGCCACGGCGCGCTCGTAGCCCTGCGCCTCTGCGGCAGGGACCCCCTCCGTGACGAGATAGAGGTCCGCCAGCCCCTGCCGGGCCACCCCCGCCTCCGGCGCGTTCGGGTGGTCGCGCAGGACCCGCTCGAAGGCCCCCCGCGCGGCCTCGACCTCCCCCAGCGCCCGGTGCGACAGCCCTGCGGACAGGCGGAGCGCCGGGACCTCCGGGCTGCCCCGGTAGGGCGATCCCGCCGGGTCAGTCAGCGCCAGCCCGGCCCGGTAGAGCGCCAGCGCCTCCTCGTGCCGGCCCAGCCCGGCCAGGATGGCCCCCCGGTCGCGGAGGACCGCCAGCCGGTCCGGCTGCACGGGGAAGACAGTCCGGTCCCGCACCACATATCGGGACTCGGCGTCCAGCCGCCGGAATCCGGCCATCTCCTGGTCCGCCCGCCGGGCATCCCCCATCTGACGGTAGACCCCCGAAAGCAGGAAGTGAGGCTGGGGGTCGTAGGGGTCGATCCGGGCGGCCCGCTCGTAAGCCGCAGCCGCCTCCTTCAGCAGGCCCTGCCGGGCCAGGACCTGCCCCATCCCCACGTAAGGCAGCCTGGCTTCAGGGGCCACGGCAACGGACCTCCGGTAGGCGTCCAGCGCCTCCGGGTCCCGGCCCTGCCTCGCCAGGGTCAGACCGAGGCCGTAGAGCGCCAGCCCGTCCAGGGAGTCGATCTCGATGGCCCTCCGCAGCGCCCCCTCCGCCCGCCCGAAGTCCCCGCCCTGGATCGCCGCCATGCCTAAGTTCCGGTGAAACAGCGCCTCGTCGGGCCGCAGCCGGGCCGCCGTCTCAAGCTCTGTCAGGGCCAGGCCGAAGTTGTGCTGGAAGGCGTAGACATAGCCCAGGTCGTTGTGCGCCCCCGCGTCGTCCGGGTTCAGGGCCACTGCCCGGCGGAGGTGCTCCCCCGCGTCCCTCAGGTCTCCGCGGCTCAGGACGATCTGAATCCAGCCGAGATAGCGATGCGCCACGACAGATGTGGAGTCCGCCGCGAGGACCTGCTGGTATCGCTGCATCGCCAGGTACGTCTCCCCCCGGACCAGGTCCACGAACGCCGAGTCGAGCCGGGCCTGCACCGGGCCGGAGTCCCCCCAGATAGCAGATGTGAAAAACAGGGAATACAGGAGACAGGCCCTCACCCACCCCCTGTCCCCCCTCCCTCTCCCGTACGTACGGGAGAGGGAGGGGGCATCAAGGGCCCTATCCACAGGCATGGGGGAGGGTGAGGGCCTGACTTCCGCCTTCCGCCTTCTCATGTCTCACTCCCACCCGCGCACCATGTAGGCCTGCAGGATGCCGCTCTCATCGGAGTTGAAGAACCCCATCGAGCCGTCCGGCGACAGGAACGGGTGAATGTGCGTCGTCTTCTGCCAGGAGGAGCGGGAGTGGAGCAGAAACCTGATCCGCTCAAGCGGCCCCGTCTCGTCTTCGGGCAGGTCCGCCAGATAGATGCCTCCACCCGACCCGGCCCCGGAGTCCGTGATCAGCCGCCTCCCGGCGATGTCCGTGGCGAAGTGGTAGAAATCGGGGTTCGAAAAGGTCCTGGACAGATCGTTCCGGACGCCCCGCGGGGTCCGGAGACCCAGGTGCCCGACGTGCGGGACCGCGACCCCTTCGATCAACTGCCGTTCTTTCGGCTGTCTTGTCGAGGTGCTCGTAATCGCCCGGCTGCTCCGTCCCCGCCAGCACTGATGCCCCTGGCAGAACTCGTTTCCGTCCCGTCCCCACGGCAGGTCCCGCAGGTTGCTCCCGTCGTCTCGGAGGACGTGGATGTCCGCCCCATCTCCGCCCGTCAGCTTCGTCACGCGCCCCAGGGCGTCGCAGACGTTCCCGTGGTTTTCCTGGATCAGGATGTCGTGGGACGCCTCCGCGTCCAGAGACCGGCTGTACTGCGGGTGCATGTTGCACCACGACTGCCCGTGGATCACCAGGTTCACCGCCGCTTGCTCCAGGTCGAAGACCAGCAGCCCCCACGGCGCGCCCTCCGCCTTCCCGTCGCCTAGGAAGGCGGAGATCGCCAGGCGCTTCCCGTCCGACGAGATGGTGGACAGAGGGTAGGGGTGACTGGGACGGAACCGTGTCCCCGGAATCGGCCCGTCCACGACGACGACCGTATCGCGCCCCGTTCCATCCATACCCACCCGCTTGAGAACCAGCCGTCCGCCCCCCGGCTCGGTCTGATTGATGAAGTAGTAGAGGACCCTCCCGTCCGGCGAGACCGACGGCGCGGTGGCCCCCACCTCCTCCGTGATCGGGGTCAGCCGGCGCCCGTCCTCGATGTCGCAGATCAGGTACTGGTGTTGGGGGTCACGCTTATCGGACCCGTGCGGATGCGCCGAGCGGTGCATCACCAGACGCCTGGAGTCCGGGGTGAAGACCTGGGCCTCCATGTAAACGTGCGAGCTGGAGACGCCCGCCTCGGTCGTCAACTGGATCACCTCCAGCCCTTCGGGACTTCCTTCGCTCAAAAGATCAGGGCGTGGTTTCATGATGAATTTCTCCTTACCCTCATAACAACACCCCCCTCAAACCGCAACCTCTGTCCCGGCCCCCCCGTATATCCACATCGTCTCCCGGTTGTGAAAGACCATCTCCTCCGCGCCGTCCCCGTCCACGTCCTGCCGCTTGAACCCCAGGAAGTTTCCGTAATCCGCCACCGCGTAGGGGTCCTCCTTGGGCGGCTTCCGGGTCTTCGCCAGCTCCTCGCCGGCCTCCAGTCGCATCACCGGCTCCAGCCGCCCGTCCACCAGGGTCGGCGGCGCGTCCGGACGCCGGTGGAGCAGCAGGTCCTCCTCATCCCCAGGCCGCCACCGGACCGGCGTCACGCCCCCCTCCTTCCGCGTCCAGAGCGCGTTCCCCTCCACGTCGTAGGCCGTGAACCCGCCCCACTTCTCCGCGCAGAGGAGCTGCAGCCCTCGCAGGTCCCTGCCCAGCTTGGCGAACCGGACGTTCTGCACGTGCGTCCCCTTCCGGACGGCCACGACCCTCCCCGCGATGTCGCAGATGATCGCGTCCTTGCTCCCCGCGTGCGCGACCTCCAGGACCCCATCCCCGTCCATGTCCGCCACGTCCCGGCTGTCGCAGTGCTCCGACGGGTTGGAGATGTCCTCCAGCGACCAGAGCGTTTGCCCGTCGTGGTCCACTAAGTTGTAGCCCACCAGGACCTCCTCCTTCCCGTCCCCGTCCGAGTCGAGCGCCCAGGGGGCGTGCCCCGCGCCCACGTAGTGCCTGGCCGGCCAGAGGACCTTCAGGTCCGAGTCGTAGAAGATCACCGGGTTCCCGTAGACGTAGGGCTCGTACGCCGCGTCCTGCACCTTGATCAGAAACGCCCGCCGGTGCGCGTGCCCCTCCACGTTCACCGGCAGGATCACGGCGAAGTTGTCCGCCTCCAGCCGCGTCCCCTTCTTCTGCGCGCCCGTCGCCGCGTCCAGCATCACGAGTTGATCCTTGTGGATATAGAGCATCTCCACGTGCCCGTCCCCGTCCACGTCGTGGAAACAGGCCTGCTGCGCCCCCCCGTGCGTGCGCCAGGGCCGGCTCAGGCCCCAGGGCCTCCCCCGCTGCCAGACCACCTCCCCCTCCGCGTCCATCGCCGTGATGCAGAGATGGTCCTGGTCCTCCTGCTCGATCCAGTTCCGCTCCAGAAACCGCCCCATCCGGTAGAGCTTCGAGTCCTCCATGCCCGCGCTCTGGATCGTGATCGCGCGCAGGTCCCCTCCCGCCTCCGTCCGCACGAACCAGACGTGCTGCCCCCCGTGCGGCCGGAGGTCGATCTTCTTCAAAAGAGGTATCTGTTTCACGTCAACCCTCCTTCTGCAACGCCTCAACCATCCCCTCCGGCACCGTGGCCGCGTGCAGGTGCGGCTCCCCGCTCCGGTCCGAGTTGAAGATGGCCCACTTCAGGTCCGGCGTCAGGTAGGGGTGCGCGTGCGTGTTCTGCGCCTGCGAGAAGGACGTCTTGGACTCGCACACCACCGCCCGCCTCCCCGTCTTCACCGACCCGATGATCACCTCCGTCGTCCTCCCGTCGTCGCACGAGAAGAACCCCCCGCACCAGGACGTCCCCACGTGGCTGAACCGGTAGCCCCGCGAGGCCACGCGCGGGGCCTCCCCCGCCCGCACGCCAAGCAGATTGCCCTTCTCCACGTCGTAGTCCCCCGTCGCCCGCACGGACAGCAGCATCTCCTGTGTGTCCCCGATCCAGGACTGATGCCCCGTGATCCCCGTCGTGTAGGGGATGCCCACCTGCAGGGGCGTCCGCGTCCCGTCCGGCACGGACAGCAGGTAGAGCGTGGTCCCCTCCTCCCCGGACAGCCGGATGATCTTCCCCGTCTCGTCCAACTGCCCCCCCCGGTTGTGCTGGATCATGATGTGCTTTCCCTCCCCCGGCTCGAACTGCGGATGCGCGTTGAAAATATAGCGGTCGTAGTCGATCACGTCCATCGTCCCCCTCCGCAGGTCCACCAGCACGATCCCGAACAGCCGGTACTTATCGTCTACCCGCTTCCCGCGCGCGTAGTAGCGCCCGTCCGGCGAGACCGTCCCCAGGCTCCAGGTCCACTTCTGCCCCGCGAAGGTGTGAACCACCTCCGACCGGCCCGTGTTCACGTCCAGCCTCACCAGCGCCTGCTCGTCCCCCCTGACCGTGCGGAGAAAGTAGAACATCCCGCCCCGCGTGATCGCGCACCCCCCTAACCCCACGCTCCGCTCCACCGCCTGCGTCTTCCACGTCCCGACCTCGCACACCACGAACTCGCACCGGTCCCCCTCCAGCGCCGGGTTCGTCCGCTCGTAGACGAAATGGCGCGAGTCCGGCGTGCAGTAGGGCACCTCGCAGTAGATGTTGGACTGCTGGAAAGACGCCTCCGTGACCCGGTAGACCTGCGACCCCGACGCATGTTGCTCCAGCGCGACAGCCATGGATGACCTCCTGAGAATGTGTCTTGTGCGCTTCAAGGGGATACACTATATTCATGCCAGCCCTTTTTGCGGAGGCTTTTCGTCATGAGAAGATTTTTAAACCCTCTTATTCTTGCTGTCCTGTCGCTCCTTCCCGTCCCCGCCCTCGCCTCCGACGACGCCCGCATCGATTCCCTCTGCGCCGCCGGCGAGGCCCGCCTCCGGGCGAAGGACCCCAGAGCGGCAGCCGACCTGTTCAAGCAGGCCGTGACCCTCAACCCCAACCGCCCCCGCACCCACCTCCTGATCGGACGCGCCCACCTGAGGGTGAGCGACCCCGACCGGGCCGCCAGGGCCTTCAAGACCGCCCTCGCCCTGGACGCCGCCTCCGCCGAGGCCCAGGCCGGCGTCGGCGAGGCCTACTACCTGGAGGCCGCCACCGGCTTCAAGGCCACCCTCTACGCCCGCCGCGCCACCTCCGCGGCCCGCCGCGCCACGCAACTCGACCCCGACTACGCCCCCGCCTACCTCCTGCTGGGCCGCTGCCACGAGCGGTTCGACGAGGACCTCGACAGGGCCCTCCGGGCCTACCAGAAGGCCCTCGACCTCCGCCCCGACGACCTCGACGCGGCCTACAGCGCCGGGGCGGCCTACATCGAGCTGATGCGGCGCCGGCGCAGCCTCCGCGACCTCCCCGCGGAACTCAGCGAGACCACCCTCCGGCACCTCAACCGGCATCTCGGCGAGCCCCGCTTCCTCCCCATCGCCGCTCAGATCTACCTCTACCGGGGCGAGCCTGAGAACGCCCTCGAGGCCTTCGAGCGCTACATCGGGACGCTGAAGCCGGAGGAGGCGCAGGTCTACCGGGACATCGCCCCCATCGCCTCCCGAAGCGAGGTGGAGGCCTTCGCCCGCGCCCCGGACGCGGGGGAGTTCCTCAGGCAGTTCTGGGCGCGGCGCGACCCGGACCTCCTGACCGACGTGAACGAGCGCCTGATCGAGCACTACCGCCGCGTCTGGTACGCCCGCGACCGCTTCGGGCGGAAGAAGACCCCCTGGGACCGCCGGGGGGAGGTCTACGTCCGCTACGGCGACCCGGACTACCGCGCCCGCTCCGACCGCCACAACCTCCTCGTGCCCGCCAGGGTGGCGGAGGTCAAGGAGCGCCTGGCCCTGGAACTCTACGGGACCGGGGCCATCGACGAGACCTTCGTCGGCCCGGTCTTCCCGGTCCGCAGCGCCCGCTCCTTCGTCGGAAACCTGGACCCGAGGTCCCAGCCCGGCCCGGAGGGCCAGGACACCGAACGACTCGAGTCCGCCGGGCCGGGCCTCGACGAGGGGGTCTACCGGGAGCAGACCCCGGAGGAGTTCCACGCCCCCGTCCGCCCGGACCACGCCAACCACTTCCTCCCCGTCACGACCAAGGGGGACATGAGCGTCGTGCCCTGGGAGTCGTGGGTCTACACCGAGGTGGGCGCCGGCATCGAGATCACCTTCACCGACGAGAGGGGCGACGGCGTCTACGACTACGCCCCCATCCCCGCCATCCCTGAACAGGAGGGGCACGAAGGCCTGGCCCAGTTCACCCGCTACACGCAGTTTGCCCCGTCCGTCCTGGCGTCGCGCGCCATCGCGAGCGCCCCGGACGCCTTCGTCCCCGGCGGCCCCAGGGCAGGCCTCGGCTTCTACTACGACCGGGCGACCTTCCGGGGCAAAGGCGGAAAGACGCGCCTGGAGGTCTACTACGGACTCGACCCTAAGGAGATGGAGAAGTCCACCTCGGGCGACACCTCGGCCATCCTCGCGGACTGCGCCTTCGCGCTGACGGACAGCGCCTTCTCCCAGGCCCATCGGGCGCGCGATGCGATGGTCTTCCGGACAAAGGGACCCCTGTGGGGCGAAGGGGCGTTCATCCCCGACCTGGTGTCCCTCGACGTGCCCCCCGGCGACTACCAGATCACCGTCCAGGTGAAGGACCGGGTGGGGGACCGGACCGGCGTCTACCGGGAGCGCATCCGGGTCGAGCCCTACGGAGAGGGCCGGCTCCAGCTCAGCGACGTGCATCTGGGGTGGAACATCTCGACGGAGCGGGGGGAGGAGAAGTTTCGGAAGGGGGACCTCTGGATCGTCCCCATGACGACCAAGGCCTACCGGGAGGATCAGAGCGCGTATGTCTACTACGAGGTCTACAACCTGACGCAGGACCGGGACGGCAAGACCCGCTACCGGGTCTCCTACGCCATCCGCGCGGAGGACCCCAAACGCCCCTTCAACCCCATCCGCAGCGGCATCGGAGGCATCGGGAAGCTGTTCGGAGGCGGAGGCGCGCAGGTGAGCGTGAGCTACGACCAGGCCGGGGCGGAGCCCTGGTCATCCGGCCATTTCGAGCTGAACCTCAAAAAGGCAAAGCCCGGCCTCAACCGCCTGACCGTCACCGTGGAGGACCGCGCCAGCGGCCAGACCGCGTCCAAAGATGTCCTGTTCAGGTACAAGAAGTAGGGGCACGGCATGCCGTGCCCCTACCATCCCACCGTTTCTACAACCCTATCCCCATCGAGAACCGCATCGGCACGTTCAGGCCCTGCCGCCCCTCCTGATAGGCGAAGTCCGCCGTCACCTTATGCTTCCCGAACGGGAGCTTCACCCCGCCCCCGGCGGTGAACCCCAGGGCGTCGTAGTTGAGCATGTAGCCCGCCCGCAGGGCCAGGTGGTTCATCAGCCAGACCTCCGCCCCGAGGTGATAGCGCTCCTCGTAGTTGACAGAGTAGTTCAGCTCCACGGCCACGGTGGCGTAGGAGGGGTCGCCCCGCTTGCCGAAGACCTCCCCCGATCCCGCCAGGTTGAAGGTGAGCGGCTGCTGGAACGCCCGGGTCTTGATCACCGTGTCCCTCCCGAAGTTCCGCATGGCCATGGAGAGCCTCAGGCTCTTGAACCCGGTGAAGAACGTGGTCCCGAAGTCCACGTTCATCGTCGAATACTCGGCCACATCCAGGCTCTCCCGCGCCCACATGAGGCGGGCCCCGAACGACAGCTTGTCCGTGAACTTGAGGGCGTAGGCCCCGGCCACCGCCACCGTGCCCAGGTTCAGGCTCCGGCCCGTCCCGCCGGGCTGCGTGATCGTCCGCTCCTCCACCTTCCCCGGGTCAAAATGGATGAAACTGAACCCGAAGCCGTGCACCCCCCGCCGGGCGGCGAACGCCCCGGCGTTGAAGGCCGAGTTCACGAACCACTGTGTGTGGCTGAACGTCACCTCCGCCCGCTCCACCTGCGTCATGCCCGCAGGGTTCCACCAGATCGTCGAGGCGTCGTCAGCCAGCGAGGCGAACGCCCCGCCCATCCCGATGGCCCGCGCGCCCTGCCCCACCTCGAGGGGGGCGAACACCGACAGGCCGAGCCGCTTCACCGTGCCCCCCGCCTGCGCGGACGAAGCCCACGCGCACAGCGCCGCGGCCAGGGCGATGCAGATTATGAGCCTCTTGCTCATGACAATTCCTCCTTAAAGACCTCTTATCCACAGATTACACAGATTACGCAGAGGGTTTAAATCTGTGAAATCTGCGTAATCTGCGGATCGTTTTTTCACTGCTGTGTGCCGCCCACGACCACGAACGTGCCGCGCTGGATCTTCCCCATGCTCTCCGGCGTCTGCGACTTGACCACGAAGAAATAGACCCCCGCGCTGAGCTGCCCGCTCACCTCTTTGGTCACCTGGAAGAACTCCGCCTCCCCCAGGTTCGCGTTGTGGTTGAACTCCGCCATCAGGTCCCCGGACACGGAGAAGATCTTGACGTTGGCCTTGACCGGGAGGTTCACGAACCGGATCTTGTCCGACCCCTCGTAGGCGTGCCTCCCGTCGGCCAGGAAGGGGTTGGGCACGACGAAGACCTTCTTCCCCAGGGCGTTGGTCTCGGCGCTGGACGCCACCGCCGGGCTGTAGGGCTTGTAGGTGTAGCGCATGATCTGCTCCGCCGCGGCCAGCCCGCTCTCCAGCGAGGGCACGGCCCCGCGCCCCTTGAAGTTGCTGTGCCCCGTGTCGTAGGTCGTCACCGCGTAGTTGTACTCGAACCCGGCCAGGGACTCCGTGTCCACGAACGTATAGGTCTTCGTCGAGGCGTTGTAGTACTTGGAGTCCCCCTTCTTGACGTCCGCCAGCATCTTCCAGTCGTCCACGTGGAAGTTGCTCCGGTAGACCCGGTAGCCCGCCACGTCCTTGGCCTCCGGCGTCCCGACGTAGTCCGGGTCCACCGCGTCCTCCACCGCCGCAGACCAGGAGACCTGCGCGTTGGCAGCCGGCGTGTTGGCCAGGCTGATGAGCGGGTCCGGGGGCGGGACAGGCACGTCGTAGTTGAACTTATAGAGGTCCTGCGCCGCCTTCGCGTGCTTCACCAGCATCTTCGCCGCCTTGCCCGCCAGGAGGTCCTTCTGGTTGTTGGCCGCGTCCTTCTGCCACCCCCAGATGTTCTCCTCCGCCGGCATCCCGGCCACGAACGCCGTCACGATCTTGACCTTGTCGCCCAGCTTCAGGTCGTAAGGCCCGTAGGTGTGCGCGCTGATGTACCAGTTGGGGCCGATGGGCTGCGTGGCGGACTCCGCGCCCCGGTAGGGCGAGTTCGGGACCGGCAGGGGCGCCTTCGGGTCGGTCGGGATCGGCGTCCGCTCGCTCAAATAGCGCGACAGGGCGCTCGGCCGCTTGCCGGTCTGGTGGACCGTGGTGAGGGCCTGAAAGATCTCGTCCTCGGTGTTCCGGTCGATGTCCGGCTCCTCCGGCGTGCCCGGCCCGTAGGTGAACCAGGGCACGGCGAACGGCTGGTCCTTCACCTTCGGGGCCACGTAGGTCCCGGTGTCGTTGGCGAACCCGTCCGTCGGGTCGTAGTCGATGGGCAAAAAGCCGATGTACTGCCCCGCCATGATCTCCCCCCGGACCTGCGAGTTGATCCGGCCCCAGCAGCACTGCACCTCCACCACGTGCGGGTCGCCCGTGTCCTCCCAGGAGGTCAGCGGGTGGTCCCCGTCAAAGGCGTAGGACATCTTGAGGCCCTTCGCCTCCGGCAGGGAGGCGTAGTTCGGCTCCGCCGTCAGGTAGTCCGGCGCCTCCGTGTAGCGGTACCAGTCGTCCGCCATCGTCGGCCCGAAGAACCCCCCGCCCCGCAGCAGCCAGGCCCCGTAGCCCCGGTAGAGCGGCACGTCCTTGTTCGCCGTCCCCCCCGACGTGGGCCAGAGATAGTTCATGAACGAGAAGTAGGTGTTGTTCAGCGTGAGGCCCTTCCCCCCGTTCAGGTCCGGCTTCCCGTCCCCGTTGGAGTCCCCCGTGTTCTCGAAGGTGTTCTCCACGATGATCAGGTCGTCATAGTCCCTGAAGCTCCACTGGTAGATCTTCTTCGTGCCCGTGACGCCCGTCTCCGTCGTCCAGTGGGCGATGCCCAGCAGCTCCCCGAACCGCTTGTGCTCCGGCTTCATGTAGGCGTTGAACTGCCAGTTGTGGATCTCCAGGACCTTGTCTGACCCCAGAGGGGGCTGCCCCGGCCACCAGCTCGCCAGGGGGCCGCCCGTCACGGGATGGCGGGTGTCGTTCCCCACCTTCGCCTGCCCCTCCGGCATCGTCTCGACCGGATAGCGCACCGGGACGATGTCCACGCTCGTCTTGAGCGCCGTGAACGAGGCGTTGTAGGTCTTGGCGAACTTGGGGACGTACTCCTTCGGGTCGGGCTGCGTCAGGATGAACGTCGCCTGGGAGCGCCCCGTCCGCGTCTCGTTCAGGTAGTCCTGCACCCACTGGTTGGACCCCGGCCAGGCCCGCCCGCCGTAAGCGCCGGGGGCCTCGCTCCCCCCCCGCCCCGGGTAGGCCAGGCAGGGCGACCCGCCCCGCCTGCCCCCGTCGTGGTCCGCCCCCTGCAGGCCCGTGTTCATCAGGCCCTCCCACAGCTTGGCCCGCGCCAGCTTCCGGTACTCGCTCGACGGCAGGATCGACTGCGCCAGGGCCGCCTCCTGTACGGCGAACGCGAGCAGGACAGCCGCGCAGATGATCCACGTTCGATGATGGCTCATGGTTGAGACTCCTTTTGCATAGCCCTCACCCCGTCAGGCTACGCCTGCCACCCCTCTCCCATATATGGGAGAGGGGAAGCCGAGCGCCAGCGAGGCGGGGTGAGGGCCGGTCTTTATCCTACCAGCTAAACCTCACGCCCGCGTAGACCTGCCGGGGGTTCCCGGTGTAGCGCCGATAGTCGTTGATGTCCCCGTAGGTCTTGTAGGTGACGTCGTTCGGATAGGGGCCGATCAGGCCGTAGCGCAGCCACTCCCCCTCGCCCCCTATGCCCGTCCCCTGGCTCTGCATGTTGGGGACCTTGGCGTTGAACAGGTTGTTGATCTCCAGGTAGAGCAGCGGCTTGAACCCGTTGATGTCGAACCCCTTCTGAACGCTGAAGTCCGTCCGGTAGGTCGTGGGCCCCGTCCGCTTCTCCGTCAGGTTGTTCTTCGGGTTGATGAAGTCGAAGATGCGCCCCGAGTAGATCCGGTAGATCAGGTTCGCCCGGATGTCCCCGAAGAACGTGCTCCCCAGGAACTTCTTCCCCGGCCCGAAGTCGGGCGGGCTGCTGTAGATCAGCACCAGGCTCCCGTTGAGCAGGCGCACGTCCGGCCTCCCCCCCTCCACGCCCCAGATCGTCGTCGTGATCGCGTAGAGACCCTCCGTCAGCCGCCGCTCCTCCGCCGTCAGGCCGGGCCGCTCCCACACCTTGTAGAAGTCCGACCGCCACGTGGACCCCAGGCCGAACTGCCCGGCCAGGCCCTGCCGGATGCGGTTCTGCGCGAGGTTCCCCAGCCGCTTGACCTCGTCCACCGTGGGCGGGTCCGGGATCTCCGCCCCGGTCGTCGCGTCGATCTTCCACCGCTGCCAGTAGCGGTTCGGGTCCGCGATGTACATCGAGTCCGGGTAGAAGCTCGTCTCCCCACTCTTCGTCCCCGCCCAGGTCAGGTTGTCCCCCCACCCCAGGTCGATGGACGCCCGGAACGAGAAGTTGTGCAGGAACGCCTTCTTGAGCGACATCTCGATGCCCCGCGTCGTCTGCTGCCGGCGCGGCCCGTAGCTCCGGACCGACTGCCCCGTACCCGGCAGCGTCGGGTCGACAAACCGCATGTTCACCAGCCCGATGAACCCGTTGGACACCCGGTAGTAGGCCGTCACCTGCGCCGTGTAGTCGCTGATGAAGTTCCACTCCACCCCGGTCTCGAACGACGTGGACACCTGCGCGTGCTGCAGCGACGGGATCTGAATGCCGTTGATCCCCCCGTAGCCGTCCGACAGGTTCAGGGCGTTGTTCTCCTCTTCGGGGCTGAGCTTCCCGTCCTTGTTCAGGTCCTTGGACGGCGCCCCCGTGACCGTCCAGATCTCCCCGAACATCCACCGGAAGTCGGGCCGGGTGTGGAACTTCCCGTAGAAGAAGTGGAGCTTGGACCTGGACGAGATCGGGTGGGAGATGCCGATGCGGGGCATAAACCAGTTCAGCGCCTTCATCTTCGTGTAGGGCGCCCGGACCCGCCGCGTGAACGTGTCGGACGTGGTCCAGCTCTGATAAGGATACAGGGGCACATCCTGACCCCCGAACCGCTCGTAGCGGAAGCCCGCGTTCACGACCATCCCCTCGAACTCCATCTTGTCCTGGATGTAGGCCTGGAGTTCGTAGGGCGTGACCCCCTTCCCGATCCGCGCGTGATCCCCCCAGTAGACGAGCGACCGGTTCAGCCCCCCAGCGGTCTCCCCATAAGACATGATCCAGCTGTTAAACCGGGTGAAGTCGAACCCCGCCTTCAGGAAGTGTCCCCGCGTCACCTGGCTGGAGATATCCCCCTTGATGTTGTAGCGGGTCTGCTCCCCGGCGTAGTAGTCCCGCACCGTCCCCGGCGTGGTGTAGAACCACCCCGCCTTGTCCCGGTTCGGGGCGGTGGTCACCGCGGGGACGCCCGCCGTGTCCTGCTTGCTGAAGATGCGGGAGACCTTCAACTCGTAGAAGGTCCGGGGCGAGATGGAGTGCGTGACGGACAGGTAGTTCAGCATGTCCCTGTTCTTCCAGAACCCCGCCGCCGCGACCCCCTCCGGCAGGAAGATCGCCCGCCCGTTGTCCCCCGTCCGGTCCACGCCCACCCCGCCGAACCGCCCCTTGCCGTAGGAGTACAGCCCGCCCACGCGCATCTTCAGCGTGGGCGTCACGTCAAACGTCAGCTTGTAGGTCGTGTTGGCGTTGAAAGGCGTCCGCCCCTCCGACCTCGGAAACGTGTAGGGCTGCAGGTCGTGCTGCGTGCTGACCATGAACGACACACTCCGCCCGATCGGCCCGGACAGCATCGCCTCCAGGAAGTGCCCGATCTCGTCCGTGTAGTCTGTGCTTGGCCGCTCGTGCACCCGCCTCCCCGCCGCGTCCGTCTCGCCCACCCAGGTCGCGTCGCCGTACTTCACCCGGTCCTGGTGGGACGGGCTCTCGTAAAAGTTCTTGCCCCAGTGCAGCTGAGTGGGGGGCGAGTAGCGGTAGTGGACCTGTCCGTGGAAGTCCCGCCCCCCGTCCTGCGTGACGAGGCTCACGGCCCCCCCCTGCGCCCCGTACTCCGCGTTCAGGCCGCCTGCCAGGACCGTGATCTCCGACACCGCGGAGGGGTTCACGTTCCCCGTCCAGTTCTGCGACGACGCCGTCCCCCGTCCCCCCGATCGCCGCCCGTCCTGCGTCGTCAGCTTGATGCCGTCCACCACGTACTCCGTGACCTCCCCGCCCCCGCTGACCGACGACCCGGCGTCCTGGACGGCCGCGTTCCGGATGCGCAGCGACCCGTCCACGGACACCCCCGCCTCCAGCTCCACGAACCCCGCCGTGGACCGGATGATCGGCACCTGCTCGATATCTTTGGCCGTCACCACGTAGCGGCTCTCCGTCCGGTCCGGCTCCACCAGCGGGCGCTCCGCCTGCACCACGATCTCCTTCATCTCCACCGCCGTCTCCCGGAGCTGGAAGTTCACCGTGGTCGTGTAGTCGGTGGCCACCTTCACGTCCGTCTTGCTCTCGGCGTCGTGGCCGATGAGCGACGCCTTCAGCCGGTAGGCGCCGGGGTCCACCGAGACGATGACGTAATAGCCCTCCGCGTCGCTCACCGCCCCCCGCCGCGTCCCCTCCATCACCACGCTGGCGCCGGGCAGCGGGGCCCCCTTGCCGTCCGTGACGCGCCCGGAGATCTTCCCGGTCACCCCTGCAACCGCCACCCCGACGGCCCCCAGGGCCAGGACCGCCAGGAGAATGAGAATTTGTCTTCGTCTATCCATCTACGATCCTCCTTTTGACTACCAGCTATTTTACCGCCGAGATCGCTGAGACCGCTGAGAAGTTCTGAACCTCGACTCCCGAATTTCCCCTGTCTTTTCTCTGCGCCCTCTGCGTCCTCTGCGGTAAATTTTCACCAGAAATACTTGAACCCGACCACGAAGTCCAGCGCCATGATCGGGAACGTCTTGAGGATGCCCCACTCCTCCAGCGGACGCAACTCCCCCAGGATGAAATTGTAGCGCGCCCGCACGTCCAGCAGCAGGCGATCCGAGGTGGGGATGCTCACCCCGGCGCCCATCGCAAACGTCATCGCCGCCCCCTCGTCCTTGAAGGGATTCAACTTCACCGTCGGATCGAACGTCGTGCCCGACTGGCCGGGAAAGATCAGCCCGCTCACCCGGTTGGAGTAGCCGTAATACCCGATCCCGCCCATCAGATAGAGCCGCGCCCTCCTCTCCTCCAGGCTCCCGTAGTGAAACAGGGCATTGGCCGCCAGGCTGTTGAAGGTCATCTTCTGCGTGGCCTCGGGGCTGTTGTGCGCCTGCTTGTCCACCGCCCAGACGAAGGTCCGGCTCTTCAGGTCCCCCCCCTGCATCTTCGCGTAGTGGTACTCGACCTCCGTGATGATCCTGGAGCTGGCCGCGTAGTTGTAGCTCACCCCCATCTTGGGCGAGGCCGAATACCAGGACTTGAACTTGGCGACGGGCATGTTCAGGCTCCCGAACACGCCGATCCCCGACCGCTTGACCTGCACCGCCTCCGACGGCGAGGCCATCAGGGCCAGGGCGAGACCGACCGGACAAACACTTCTCCACACTTTCAATGTAAATCCTCCTTTCTTGGAAAACCGGTGATCAGTTTGCGTAATGATAGGGCAAAAGCGTATTGTAAGATAATACGTGACACAGACTTGTCAAGTGAAAAATTTTAGAATGGCCTCGATATTGACCTCTCCACCGTTCTCTTTTATATTAACGAGGGAGGTCAGTGTTTCTATGCGCTACGTCCGCTGGATAACGATATTGCTCATATCGCTCGCCCTTCGCGGCCAGGCGGAGGAGCGCCCCGCTGTGGACGATCCCGCGCCCAGGCCTGCCCCGTGGCGTCCCTCCACCCCCCCGCAGCCCGACGCGGAGGGCTACGTCAGCATCCGGGGAGGGAGTTTCCTGATGGGCGGAGACTACGACGGCGAGAAGCCCGTCCACCTCGTCTCGACCTCCGGGTTCCGCCTGATGGACCACGAGGTGACCAACGCCGAATACTTCCGATTCGTGAGGGCCACGGGCCGGCAAAGCCCGGCGCACTGGAAGGAGGACTGGTTCTGGATGGCGGAGTTCGGGGACCATCCTGTGGTCCACATCGCGTGGGAGGACGCGGAGGCCTACTGCCGGTGGAAGGGAGGCCGCCTGCCCACGGAGGCGGAGTGGGAGTATGCGTGCCGGGGAGGCCTCACGCAGGCGAAATACCCCTGGGGGGATGAGGAACCCGACGAGAGCCGCGCGAACTTCGACAACGTCCACGCGACCCCCTATCGCACCCGGCCCGTCCGGTCCTACCCTCCCAACGCCTATGGACTCTACGACATGGCCGGGAACATCTACGAGTGGGTCCGGGACTGGTACGACAAAGACTACTATGCCGACTCCCCCTCGAAAGACCCCCAGGGCCCTGAAATCGGGGCGATCCACGCGCGGCGGGGCGGGCAGTGGCGCAGCCCCCCCAGCTCCCTCCGGTGCGCCCGGCGCTACGGAGGCGACCCCTCCGCCCGCGACGACGGCAGCGAGGCCTACTTCGGCTTCCGCTGCGCAAAGCAAGGAATTGAAAAATGAAGATTAAAAATTCCAAATCAGACCTCACCCCCTGCCACCCAACCTGTCGCTCCCATGAGGTCGCGACCCCTGCCCTCCCTCTCCGACGCGGAGAGGGGGGACTAAGGGGGGTGAGGTCTAGAAACTGGCGATGGTCAATTTTCAATTTTCAATTTTTAATTTTTAATTTCTTAATGCTCTCCCTCCCCTCCCTGGCCCTCGCCCAGCCCTACGCCGTGAAAGTCCCCCTCGGCCTGGACGACTACGACTACCAGGAGAAGCTCCCGAAGGACAACCCCATGTCCGCGGAGAAGGTGGCCCTGGGCCGCCTCCTGTTCTTCGACCGCCGGCTCTCCGCCGACGGAACCGTGGCCTGCGCCACCTGCCACGACCCGGCGTTCGGGTTCACCGACGGCCAGCCGGTCCCGACCGGCGTCAAAGGCCGGAAGGGGAGGCGCAGCGCCCCCACGATCCTCAACCGCGCCTTCGGCCTCACGCAGTTCTGGGACGGCCGCGCCGCCTCCCTGGAGGAGCAGGCCATCTTCCCCCTGACGAACCCGGCGGAGATGGGCGCAATCCCTGAAGGCATCGTCGCCACGCTCTCTCAAATCCGGGGCTATCGGGAGCCGTTCAGGGCCGCGTTCGGGACGGAGGAGGTGACGCTCAGCCGCATCTCGAAGGCCATCGCCGCGTTCGAGCGCACGGCCCTGTCCGGCGACTCCGCCTACGACCGCTTCGAGTACGGCGGCCTGCGGGACGCCATGTCCGAGTCCGCGCAGCGGGGATTGAAGCTGTTCAAAGAGAAGGCCCGCTGCAACCTCTGTCACACCGGCACGAACTACTCCGGAGAGGACTTCCACAACGTCGGGATCGGGTGGGCGGGGATCGACACCACGGCCTACGGCAGGACAAAAGACGTGAGAGACATCCAGGGGGTCGACCCGGGACGCTACGAGCAGACGAAGGACGTGAAGGACTTCGGGGCGTTCAAGGCCCCCACGCTGCGCGACGTGGCCCGCACGGCCCCCTACGCGCACGACGGCAGCCTGAAGACCCTCGAAGAGGTCATCGACCACTACGACCGGGGAGGCGTCCCGAACCCCTTCCTGGACCCGAAGGTCCAGCCCCTCCGCCTGACCGCTCAGGAGAAGCAGGACCTCGTCGCCTTCCTGAAGGCCCTCGACGGACAGGGGTGGCAGCGCATCCGGGCGCC
>CAYRZX010000110.1:0-19050 GCA_964428665.1 uncultured Gemmatimonas sp. | reverse complement strand
TAACTACTCGCGCTCGCGTAGGACCTCAGCCCGATCCGCCACGCCCACGACGACACGGCCAGGAAGACCGCGGCCAGCAGCGCGCCCATCGCGGCCTTCTGGAGGGAGAAGAGGCCCATCAATGCCTCCGTCGGGACCGTGGTCATAAAGGCCATCGGCAGCACGAACGTCAGCACCAGGCGCGCGATCCCCTGAAACGCCTGGATGGGCAGCCGGCCCAGCTCCAGGAAAGTGTAGAACACGAACCCCGCATTGCTCAGGCGCTCCGTCCAGAACACCCAGACCACGGACATCAGCCAGAGGGAGTAGCCCACGGCCAGCCCGGAGCTGAGCAGGACCCCATAGGCCAGGAGGGACTCCGCCGTCACAGCCACGCCCAGCCGCCGGAGGGCGTGCGCCGTCACCGCGACCCCCAGGACCACGCGGGGGAGCGCCTCCCACGCCACCAGCCTCGTCGAGACGTAGAACTGGCTGCTCACCGGCTTGGTCAGGACCAGGTCCAGCTCCCCCCGGTTCACGTAGCGCGAGATCTCCGCCATGTTCGCCCCGAACAGCGTGCTCAGCGTCCCCTCCACCAGCGTGTAGGTCCCCATCAGCAGGAGCATCTGGTCCACCGTCCACCCCGCCACCGCCTGCACCTGCCGGAAGACAAAGGCCAGAAAGACCACCGGCAGGACCCCCTCCGCTGCGCTCCCGACGGCCCGCAGGGCGAAGCTGAGCCGGTACTCCAGCTCCCGCACGAAGCAGTTCCGGGCAAAGGCGAAGTACAGCCGAACATAGCGTCTCATGTCAGCCTTTACCTGCGCGACCTCTCGTCCTTCACCTCCGCCTCCGCGTTCCCGCTCAGGTCGTTCCCCTCCAGCGCGACCCGCTCCACCGAGGGGCCGATGTAGACCCCGATCCGCTGCCGCTTCGCCCCCGCCGGCCGGGTGTCTCCGATGGCGTTCCGCACGAACGTCAGGTCGTGCGTCTCCCCGTCGATCCTCACCCCGTAGCCCTCCGCCTCCCCGCCGTTGTCCTGGATGCGGTTGGCCTCGAACCGGTTCCGGTGCCCCCCCATCGGCTCCGTCTCGTTGCGGAACAGCACCCCCTGGACGCCGTTGCCCACCACCACGTTCCGGAGGAACACATTGTCCGAGTCCTTGTGACCGATGGAGATGCCTGTCTTTCCGTTCCCCCGCAGCTCGTTCCCCTCAAACACCCCGCGCCGCACCCGCCAGCAGAGGAACAGGCCGATCTGCCCGTTCTCGAACGACCGGCAGGACCGGATGATGGGCCGCTGGCTCCCGCTCCCCGGATGGAGACCCAGCGCGCTGCACCCCGACACCGCGCACCCCTCCACCACCACGTCATTGCTCTGCTGGAAGCTGATCCCATCCCCGTTGTACCCCTCCACGCCGCAGCCCCGCACCTGCGCCCCGTGGCCCCGGTAGAGGAAGATGCCCGCCCCCCGGCACCCGTTCAGCGCCGGGTTGTTCTGCCGGTTCCCCTGGACCGTCACCCCCTCGACCCTCACCCCCTCCACGTAATACCCGCTGATCACCGGAAAGACCGCCTGCGCCACGGCGTTGTTGTGGACCATGCAGTCCGCGTTCAGCGGCCTGCTGATCCCGAACGTGTTCCCCTCCGCCCAGAGGAGAGTGGCCACCGTCGTGTGGAACCCCCCCGACCGGTCGTCCCTCACCGCGACCCCCATCCCCACGCGGAACCGGGACGGGTCAACCACCGTCACCTGCTCCTCCCCGTAGTCCCCGTCCATCGCCAGCCGCGACTCGAACCCGTCGCACTTCCGCAGCACCGTCCCAGCTCCTCCCACCACCGCCACCCGGCTCCGCAGGTGGAGCGAATCCCCCATCTCGTAGACCCCCGGCCCGACCTCCACCGTCCCCCCGCCCAGGCTTGCCACGTAATCCACCGCCGCCTGCAGCGCTCGATGGTCCCTCCCGACGACATCCCCCTCCCTCTGGCCCACCCTTATCCTGACGCCCGTGCGTTCTCCTGCGCCCATGATCTTCCTCCTGTTGCACCTTGTAGAGGGCGCGGCGTGGTAGGGGCGCGATGAATCGCGCCCCTACCACGCGCCCCTACGCCTCCCGCCTCCGCGCCCATACAATAAACATGGGATCCCCCTCCCGATCCGGCGTCACATTCCGCCGCACGACCTCCGGCCCCCCGAACATCTCCGAGGCCTCGAAATACCGCCTCACGATGGCGATGTGCCCCTCGTTGTCCGACTCCCGCCACATCCGGACTGCCTTGTCCCAGAAGCAGCGGTCGGAGAACGCCACGCAGAACGGCCCGTCCGGCTTCAGGACACGCCCCACCTCCCGGAACACCTCCACCGGCCTCGTCATATACTGCACCGACACGCTCACGACGACCCCATCAAATGCCCCCTCCCCGAACGGCAACCGGGGGTCCCTGTTGAGGTCCTGCACCGCGTACTCGTCCAGGGCGGGATTGTCCGCCATCTCCTCCGCGTTCAGCCCGAGGCCCACGACCCGGCCGTACCGGACCCCCTCCGGCAGGTGAGACCGCCAGCTGCTCATCAGGTCCAGCACGACCCCCCGCGAGGGCAGGACCTCCCTGTAAAACACCCGCAGGGCCGCCACGGCCCCCTCGTCGATGTGGACCACCTTGCGCGGCTCCGCGTAGAAGGCCGGGTCGTCCGACTCGTCGAGGCGCTCGAACGCCCCCGGCGGGAAGGGATCGTGCGCTGGCATTGACTATCGAACCTTCACATAGATAAAAGGCGGTATCGTCAACCCCACCACATCGTTCCCCCCCGTGATCTCCCTGGCCAGCCCCAGGGCGTGGCTCAGGCTCGGCGCCCAGTCCACCCCCAGCCTCCTGGCCACCCGGTCATCTTGAGGCCCTACCAGAATCACCCTGGAGAGGTACTTCAGCGGATACGTGGCCCAGTACCAGACCGTGAACGGATGGAAGCCGTGGTGGGCGAAGCGGTGGCGATAACAGTCGATGAGATAGGGGTCCGCCGCGAACCTCTCCTGAAAGTTCTCCTGCATCTCAAAGGGATCGGTGGTCTCGGACAGGACCTCTTCATAAAATTTCTGGTAGGCCACGTGATATTCCTTGTGAAACCGTTCAAAGGCCGGGTTGATGATCACAATGACCCCCCCCCGCTTCACCAGAGGCTTATTGTAAAACCAGTTGAAGACGTAGCCCAGCACGTCGCTGACCACCAGGACCGGGTTGATCCGCGCGTCCACGGAGTAGGGGCTCAGGTCCGGAAGCCCGAAGACCAGCGTGTCGAACTGCCGGGCCGCCGGTACCGTCAGCTGCGCGTTGACGGCCCGCAGGGTCCTCGGATGCACCTCGTCGATGGCCCCGGCGTTGACCTCGATGGGCGCGTAGGCGGTGCGGATGCCCTTGAAAACCTGAAACCTCAGCGGCTCGGGCAGGAGGGTCAGCGCAGGGGGCGTGAAAAACTTGAGCGCCTTTTCGACGAGATTGCATCGCTCGCCGGGCTTGCCGATGTACCTGAGATGAAACGGGTACATCGCCCCGTTCATCGGACATTCCAGCACCACAATCTTGCAGTGCCTCTGCACGACCCGGCTCATCCGCTCGATGGAGGCGTGCATGTTCGAGTTTTCGGGCTGCATGACGTGGGGGCTGTCAACGGTCATCCGGGGCGAGTGGTGACACGCGATGGACCGGTAGGACCCGAACCCCACCGCGACCGATTTGTGCCCCCCGTTCAGGGGGATCTGGATCATGTCCACGTAGATGACCAGATCGCTCTCGACCACGGCCCGCTCCACCTCCACGACCTCCCCCGCCTCGGTCTCCTCCAGGGCCACGATGTTCTCCCGGTCCTCCGCGTCGAAATTCTTCAGCCGGTGGGGATAAAACTCCCCCATGAGCTTATCCCCCAACATGTAGGCCAGCTCGTGCCTCTTCATCTTGCGGTGAAGGGCCACCGCGCAGATCAGCCGGACGTTCTCCCTCCGCACCCCGTACGAAGACAGCAGGGACAGCAGCGTCTCGATGATGACCTGCCGGAAGTCCGGCCTCTTCGTGGCCGGGAACGGCTGGCAGTTGTCGTCGAACGCGATCAGGACCTTCGACCTGCCGTTCACCTGCTCCCTCAGCGGAGGCATCCCCAGCGGGTTTTCAAAGGCCCTGATAACGGCCTGAGGAATGTCGCGCCTCGGGATGCCGGGGAGGGGAGGGGGCGCATAGTAGACCTCCGCGCCGTCGGGCAGAGGGGCGTTGATCAGGTGGTTCCCGGAATAGGTCAGGTATTTCATGCATCCCTCATGTCAAACACCGTCTTGATGGACCCGTGTCTGCCCGTGTGCATCGCCACGTCGATCGCCCGCCGGTAGTCCCGCAGCCGGAACCGGTGCGTCACCAGCGTCCCCAGCTTCTCCCCCACCTTCTGAAGGAGCCGGATGGCCAGGTCGAACGTCCTGACCCGCCCCCCCTCCCACTCCTCCGTCCCGTAGGTGTAGGCCCCCACCACGTTCAGCTCCTTGTACCAGATCGACGTCCAGTCCACCCCGGCCGGGATCGCCGGCATCCCCACCAGCGCCGTCGTCCCCCTCGCCCGCGTGAACCGCAGGGCGTCGTCGATCGTCGCCGCCGACCCCACGCAGTCGAACACGGCCTCCGCCCCGCCCACCAGCACCGGCTTGCCCAGCTCCGGCTGATACCGCTCCGCCCCCGTCGCCCTGCAGACCGCCCCGTAGAGGTCCCACCCCGGCCTGAGGACCTCGTCCGCCCCCAGCCTGATGGCCGCCTCCTTCTGGTGCGGGTACTTGGCGACGGCCACGATCCGGAACCGGCCCCCGACGGCCCGCAGCGCCGCGATGACCAGCAGCCCGATGCTCCCGCACCCCATCACCAGAGCCGTGCCCCCGTCCCCCGGACGCCCGCGCAGCGCCGCGTGGAGCGCGCAGGCGAACGGCTCGATCAGCACCGCCTCCTCGTCCGGCATCCCCTCCGGCACGGCGTGGACCTGGAACGGATGGGCCACCATGGACCCGCTCCACCCGCCCCCCGTGTCCCGGCAGAACCCCGTCTGAATGCCCGCCGACAGCGCCCCCTTGTTGGTCTGCTCGCAGTTCCCGTAGTCCCCCGCCGCGCACCTCCGGCACGCCTCCAGGCCCCGCACCGCGCAGCAGAGCGCCGGCTCGACGACCACCCTCTGCCCCCCCTCCGTCTCCCCCACGACCTCGTGTCCGAACACGAACGGGCAGGACACGAACGGCGAGAAATAGGGGCTCCCCTTCGCCCCGATGGTGGCCAGGTCCGACCCGCAGATGCCGCTCAGCCTCGGCCTGACCCGCACCCACTCCGGCCCCGGCAGCCGCGGCGCCTCCACGTCCGTCAGCCGGATGCAGGACAGCCGCCCCGTCCGCAGCCCGCTCCACCGCCCCCCCAGCATCCGCACCGCCAGGTACCGGGGGACGCTTTTGATGTACTGGATGGCTTCCAACCTTCTCTCGCGACAACTTGAACAACTTCATCGAGCCGTCAGGCCCTCTCCCCGGCCCGCTGCGCGGGCCACCCCTCTCCCACCTGTGGGAGAGGGGGAGTGGGCGCAATACAGAATCTGCGCCACTACGATGTCCAGCCCTGTGAGCACCTGTTCGTTGGTAAACCGAATGACCTGATAACCCTTCGCCTCCAATGCCTGTGTGCGAACCGTATCATATTCCATCTGCTCTCTATGAACTTCCCCATCCACCTCCACGACCAGCCGAAGATCGGGACAGCAAAAATCCACCACAAAACGCCCAATGGGATGCTGTCTCCGAAACTTCAAACCCTTCAACCGTCTCCTTCGCAGCCGCTCCCACAGCACATCCTCTGCCTCGGTCTGTTCTCCGCGCAATTCCCGCGCCCGCTTCCGAATGACCTTCGAGGCACGCCAGGGTTTCTTCTTTTTCTGCATACTACGCCTTATTCTTGACGAGATGACATCCGCGCAACCTGTCAGGCCCTCACCCCGCCTTCGCTCCGCTCAGGCACCCCTCTCCCGTACGACGGGAGAGGGGTAGGGGGTTCCCCCTCTCCTGTCCTGAGCAGGCAGAACTATTCGTGACGACTTGAACAACCTCGCGGGGCCGTCAGGCCCTCACCCCGCCTTCGCTCCGCTCAGGCACCCCTTCTCCTGTCCTGAGCAGAGCGAAGAAACGGGAGAGGGAGTCAGGAGGTGAGGGCCTCCCACGATCATCTCAACAGACCTGCATTGTAAGACTTCCCCTCTCCTGCATCAGCGGGAGAGGGGTGGCGGGCTTTGCCCGCCGGGGTGAGGGCCGTCATCCTCCCGCGCGCCACTCCACAATCTCCCACCCGCTCTCCTCCGCCACCCTCCTCAGCCGCTTCCCCGGATTCACCGCCACCGGATGCCCGGCGCACCGGAGCATCGGCAGGTCCGCGCTGCTGTCCCCGTAGGCGAAGCTCTCCGTTAGGTCGACCCCGTGCGCCTCCGCCCAGGCCCGCACCAGCCGCGCCTTCTCCTCGTCCCCGATGGGAGGCCCGGCCAGCTCCCCGGTCAGCCTCCCCTCCGCCTCCGTCATCCGGGCCGCGATCACCTCCTCCACGCCCAGCATCCGGGCCAGAGGGGCCACGATGAAGTCCAGCGACCCCGTGACCAGCACGACCCGCTCCCCGGCCGCCCGGTGCCGCTCGATGCGGGCCACCGCGTCGGGAAACAGCCTGGGCCTCATCTCCCCGTCCAGGAGCCCCTGCGCCAGCCCCCTGAGGCGCGCCGCCTCCATCCCCCGGTAGCGCCGGTAGAAGACGCGGTTGAAGGCGCTCCGGCTGATCTTGTCTATGACGAAGAAGGAGAGGATTTGCGGAATGAATCGAACCCAGAACAGGCCCCGGCGAAGGGCGGAGCGGCCCTGCGTGGCGAAGTAGACGTAGTAGTGGACGACGGTCGCCCTCAGGATCGTCCCGTCCACGTCGAAGAACGCCGCGGCACGCCGGTCAGATGCCATACGGCTCAGGATTCAATAACGTGGTGAGGTGCACCGCCTGGAACAGGGCCGCGGACTCCACCTGCGTGCGCAGCGACCGCCGCCTCGGCAGCAGCGTGGTCTCCCCCGGCATCGGAGGCGAGACCACCACCTCCACCAGGCCGGGGTTGATGCGCAGGTTGCCCTTCGGGCACTTGGGCCAGAGGGAGTGGATGCCGCGAAAGGCGAGCGGGACGATCACCACGTCCTGGGGGAGCACGGCGAACAGGGCGTGTTGCAGGGGGGGAGACTGGATGTCGAAGGCCACGGTGGTGCCGACCGGGTAGGTCAGGCCCGGATACCGGTCCAGCGCCCGCACCAGCCGCTGGGTCGTGGGGCCGGCGTCCCTGGAGCGGTCCAGCGTCACGAAGCGGTCCACCTCTTCGAGCAGACGGTCGAACGTCTCCGCAGAGACGCCGAACATGGTGATCGTCCAGGGGCCCACCCTGAGCCTGGGCCCGGCGCTGGCCAGGCGGGTGCGCGCCAGGATCACGCACGGCATCGGCCTCTCCCAGCCCATGGCCCCGAGCAGTTCGGGGGACTGGAGGACCCGGTACATCACCGGGTGGTCCAGCAGACTCTGATGCGTCGGCAGGAACAGGACCTTCTTCTGCCCGCCCCCCAGCCCGATCTCCTCGGCGATCGGAAAGAACTGAGGGTCCACGCGGACCTTCACCTCGACGTCGAAGGCCCGCAGGGTGTCCGCGCCCCACGCCAGGAAGTCCTGCCAGGCCAGCTCCTTCCGCCTGGCCACGTCGAGAGACGCCCCGGCCAGCCTCAGCTTTCGCCGCCCCATCCTCCACGAAGACACCACCCATCGTCCGCCCCGGAAGGCCCGCCGCCAGCCGGAGACCTCGGCCCTCTTTCCGACGTGAGGGTACTCCAGAAACCGGCCCTCCACCCGCCCGGCCAGCAGGGGAGGCACGGCCAGCTCCCGGACCTCCTCAGCCTCCTCTCCCGGCGCCTCGCCCACCCGCCCGACCAGCCGGTTGGCGGAGACGACCAGCCGCCTCGTCAGATCGGTCATGTCGCGGGTCAGGTAGGTGTATTGATGCCCGTACCAATAGGCGACCGGCTTCAGATGGTCGGGGTTCTCCCGGTGGGCCTGGAAGAACTCCACCATCATGGCCTGGGCCCGGCGGAGGTCCCCCCGGAGCGCGTCGAGCCACGAAGGGTCTATCCGTTGCGAGGGCCTGTCCGCGCGACTGAGCCGGTCGAGGTGGTGGAGCAGGACATCCACGTCGGTGATCACCTTCCAGACCGAACTCCCGAACCAGGCGAAGTTGGTGTAGGTGTTGTAGCGAGTCGCCAGAAACTCCCCGGCCGCGATGTAGTCCAGCGTCCCCCTGGCCACCTCCCGCAGCAGGTCGCGCAGGGGGGCCTCGACCGTGGCGCCGTCCAGGGCATAAGCGTAGACCTCCGCCCACCTCGGGTCGTCGCCCACGGCCACCGTCGAAAGCGCCTCGGCCACCGCCTGGGCGTGCGACAGGGGCGCCCGCGCGATCCTGGCGCGCTGAAGGGCGGCCTCCCCGGCGTCGGGCACGAACGGGTCCCCGTTCGCCAGCGCATCCACGAAAAGGCTCTGATAGAGATGCAGGAAGTCCCTGGCGTCCCCCGCGCCCCTGGCCAGAAACTGCCTGCGGACCTGGTAGTAGATGCGGTTGGCCCGGTGATACGCCGGCGTGGCCCGCCGGAACTGCTCGTAGGCCTCGGCCAGCCGGCCGTCCCGGCGGCCGGGGACCCCCTCGTAAATGGCCGTGATCAGACGCACCCGCTCCCGCAGGCCCGCAAGCCCGATGGCCCCCCCCTCCCCGCGGCTCGGCGGCCAGCGGAGCTGCGCCGGGTCCCAGGCGTCAAAATACCCCTCGAACCGGGCCACGTCCAGGACCTCCTGGGCCCCCCGGTCGTAGAGCGCCAGCATCTGCCCCGGGTCCTGCAACAGCTGCTCGTAGAGAGGGATGGAACCGGTCTCCTCACGGCGTGCCATAGGGGGCCTCTTTCAGCACGTGGCGCTTCAGGCCGGGGATGTGGATGTCCTGAATGTACTCCCGCCAGTCGATCCGCGTCACGTCGAAGTTGAAGACCTTCTGATCCTCCGGGTCCAGCCCCTCGAAGAGACGGCGGGTGTTCTCCGTCTCAAACCGGCACTTCAGGTTGGTGTAGGGGCTGTAGATCTCCGCCAGGGAGAGCACCCGGTCCAGCGTGGCGTCCAGCATGGAGACCCTTCGCTTCAGCCGCGCCGACCACGGCAGGGCAGAGAGGTTCTCCATCAGCCACCGGAGCGTGTTGAGCGGGATCTGATACCGGAGACGCAGCCGCCGCCGGAACTGCTCCGGGCTGGGGAAGGACCACTGCGGGAGCGAAACCGGCCCCCCCTCGCGGGTGTACACGGGGTTCTTCTCGAAGTACTCCCGAATCAGCCGGTACATCTCCCCCAGCTTCAGCGGATTCTCCGTGCCGGTGGCCACCTGGTAGACCTGGATGTCCCCCCCCCGGCGCGCCCGCGGAAGCGCCGCCAGCATCGCGTTGACCACCACGTCCACCGGGATCACGTCCAGGACCACGTCCGGGTCGGCGGGAAAGTCGGACAGCCTCCCCTTGCTGAAATGCACGATCAGCGGGTCGGCCACCTTCAGACCCTCCAGCCACCCCGGCTCAGGGTCCGACAGGCTGCTCTCGATGATGGAGGGGCGCAGGATGATCGTGGGCATGTCCCCGCGCATCTTGGCGATCACCTGCTCGCCCATCGCCTTCGTCAGCGTGTAGGAGTCGTGCCAGCCCAGGCTCTTCGCCCGCCGCATCCCCTCCTCCACCAGACGCCTGCGGAGCCAGCGATGGCGCGCCGCCTCCATCAGCGTCTCCATCCGGTGCGCCGAGACCGCCCGCCCGTTCTGCCGCCGGATCAGCCTCCGGAGCTCGCCCTGCACGGACGGAAGATGCGACTCCTCCTGGACGCGCCGGGTGAAGGCCAGAATATCCTCGATCTCCCGGTCCAGATCGTAGTCCCGTCCCCCCGTCCCCAGCCGGTGCGCCACCGTCTCCCGCGGCAGGATCGGCGCCTCGTGCACCCTCCCCGGCTGCCTGCCGCTCACGTAGGCCGTGGACACGTGGAGGAGGGTCGCCTCCCGGCACGCCCTCGCGAACTCCACGACCCGCAGGGTCCCCAGCGTGTTCGCCTGAAGCGCCTGATCCAGCGGCTCGTCGAACACCACCGTCCCCGCGATGCTGATCACGGCCTGGACCTCCCCGGCCAGCCGGCCGTAGGTCTCCGCGTCCAGACCCAGCCGCTCCACCGCCAGGTCCCCGGCCACGGCCACCACCTTCTCCCGCGCGAACGCCTCAAACCCGGCCCCGCGCCGCGCCCGCAGCCTGTCGAAGACGCTCGACTGGAGCACCTCCCGGTCCAGCCTCTCCTCCGCCGACATCACCGTCCGGTCGGGCCGCCGCCTCGGGCGGATCAGCAGGTAGAGCCGGCCCACCTCCGGGGCCTGGCAGAGGACCTTCTCCACCAGCCCCTTGGCCACGAACCCCGTCGAGCCGGTGATGAACAGCGTCTTGCCGCGCAGAAAGTCTGCAATCCTGATCATCTTGTCTTAACCGTTTTCCTGACCTGCTGCACCTCCGGGATCGCAAACCGCCGGACCTTCCGCGTGGACGTCTTCGGCAGCTCCTCCTCCCGCACCAGCAGGGCCCGGATGCGCTTGTAGTCCGCCATCTGCCCGTTCAGGGCGCGGACCTCCTCCCGCACCGCCGCCTCCATCTCCTCCCAGGCGTAAGGCGACCCCCGCTCGGCCCCCATCTGCTCGAACCGCTCCCGCTCCGGGACCACGATCGCCCCGATCTCCTCCCCCCCGCCGTCCCCCTCCGGGATGCCGTAGACCAGCGACTCCAGGATGATCGGGCTGGCGTTCAGGGCCGTCTCGATCTCCTCCGGGTAGACATTCTTCCCCCCCCGCGTCACGATGACGTTCTTCAACCGTCCCGAGATGTGCAGGTACCCGTCCCGGTCGAACCGCCCCAGGTCCCCGGTGTGGAACCACCCGTCCCGGACCACCTCCGCCGTCATCTCCGGCTGGTTGTAGTAGCCCCGCATCAACACCTCCCCCCGCGCCACGATCTCCCCCACCCCGTCGGGTCCTGCGTCCTCGATCCGCACCTCCACGCCCGGCAGCGGAATCCCCACCGAGTCGTGCCTCGGCCGCTCCGCCGGGTTCACCGTGAGCACCGGCGACGTCTCCGTCAGCCCGTAGCCCTGCACGAACGAGATGCCCAGGTCCTCAAACCCCTGCGGGATCGAGGCCGGCAGCGGCGCCCCCCCGCAGATGAACAGCCGCATCGTCCCCAGCCCGGCCTTCTCTCGCAGCCCCCGGAAGGCCGTCCGCCCGACCCGCGCCCCCAGACCGGCGCGCAGCCCCTTCACGACCCCCATCACCCCCCGGAACATCGCCCGCGTCAGCAACGGCTTCTGGCTCACCCCGCGCAGGATGCCCGCGTGGAGCTTCTCATAGAGCAGCGGCACCCCCAGCATCACCGTCACGCCCGTGTTCCGCATGTCATCCAGCAGGTCCCGCGACTTCAGGCTCCGGGCGTAGGTCACCGTGGCCCCCGCGTCCATCGGGCAGATCAGCCCCCCCGTGCACTCGAACGTGTGGTGCAGCGGCAGGACCGACAGGAAGATGTCCTCCGCGCGGAGATGGATGACCTGCTGCGCCCCGCGCGCGTCCGTTAGGATGTTCCGGTGGGAGAGCATCACCCCCTTCGGCCTCCCCGTGGTCCCCGACGTGTAAATGATCGCCGCCACGTCGTCGGGCGCGGCCTCGTCCGGCTCCGCCATCGGCGTCCCGGCCCCCATCACCTCCCCCCAGCCGTCCATACAGACGACCCGCTCGACCCCCTCCATCCCCCGGACGGACCCCGCGAACTTCTCGGAGGCGATCACCACCCTCGCCCCCGCGTCCTTCACGATCGCCGCGACCTCCGGCGGCTTCAGCAGCGAATCCAGCGGCAGGGCGATCCCCCCGCACGCCTGCGCCGCGAAGTAGGCCACGGCCCACTCCGGCCGGTTCTCCCCCAGCACCCCCACCCGGTCCCCCGCCCGGACGCCGATCCCCCTCAGCCCCCCGGCCAGCGCCGCCACCTGCCGCCCCAGCTCCCGATACGTGAGCCTGTAATAGCCGTCTTTGCGCCAGACCTGGAGCGCCACCCTGTCCCCCAGCGCAGCCGCCCTCCGGGCCACCATTTGCGGAATGATCAGCTCATCTGGCATGGTATATCTCGTCGAATGTCGAATGTCGAATGTCGAATGTCGAATGAAGATTCGTAATTCGTAATTCGTAATTCGTAATTCGTAATTTACGCCCAACGTCCCGTCTTGTCAAGCCTTATGGCCTCCGCGCTACTCCAGATGATAGACCTCCTCCATCCGCGCCCACCACTCCCCCGGCCTCGCCTCCGGGACCCGCTCCTGGAACCCGTCCATCAGCTTCTGCCACGCCGCGCATCGCGGGTCCTCCAGGTAGGAGACAAAGTCCGTGTCCCAGTTGAACCCCTCCTCCGTCACGGCGTACATGAACAGCCGCCGTCCGATCAGGAAGATCGTCATCTCCCGGATGCCGATCCCCTTCAGACCGGCCTCCACCTCCGGCCAGACCCGCCGGTGGTGCTCCCTGTAGACCTCGACCGTCTCCGGCTTCAGGTTCAGCGTCAGCCCATATCGTTTCACGTCACGCCCTCCTCCGAAACATTGACTTTCTCATCCGCATACTCTATATTTACCTGAGGGATATATATAGCGGGACCGCTCCACGGTGTCAAGCCTTTTCGTGGGCGGACCGATCCATCCACGTCCTGTGGCGGCAGGGGAGGGCAGGGACTTGAGGCCGAAATCGAGGAGGATCGTTCTCGCGCTGGCGTTTCTGATCGTCCTGGCCGGCGGATGCGGGCGGAAAGACACCTTCTCCTCGAAAGAGGGGGGGTTCTCCGTCGAAACTTCCAGCATACCCAGGCAGAAGAAGGAGAGCGTGCCGACCCAGAATGGGCCGACGGACATCCACACCCTGACCTTCGAGATGCAGGACCCCGCCGCCGAATACTGGGTCGTCTACATCGACTATCCTGCGCCCACCGTCCGTCAGAAAGGCGTGGAGCAACTCCTGCAAGAGGCGCGCGACGGGAGCGTGAACAACGTGCGCGGCAGGCTGCTGAAGGAGCGGGACATCCTGGTGGGGGGCTATCCGGGGAAGGAGATCGAATACGAAGGGGAGGCCTCCACGGAGGAGACCTACAAATCCAGGATGTGCCTGGTCAAGGAGCGGCTCTACGTCGTCCTGGTGACCGTGCCCAGGGGCGGCTCCCCTGAGCGCGCCGAGAAGTTTCTCAACTCTTTCAGGTTGCTGTAAAAGCAGCCCTCTCCCCGCCTCGCTCCGCTCGGCTTCCCCTCTCCCGCACGCGGGAGAGGGGTGGCGAACATAGTGAGCCGGGGTGAGGGCCGATCCACGATCCATCGAGGAGCATACCTTGAGCACAGCAGACCTCAGCGGCATCCACTTCATGCTCCCCACCCCGTTCACGAACAACGGGGAGGTCGACATCGCCTCCTTCTCGAACCTGGTCGCCTGCGCGAAAGAGGCCGGCTGTCGGGGCGTGGTCTGCCTCGGCGTGATGGGCGAGGCCCACCGGCTCACCGAGCCCGAGCGCGCGCGGGTGATGGACGCCGTGATCCGGGCCGCCGGGGGCCGCCTGACCGTCACCGTCGGCGTCAGCTCCGAGGGCCACCAGGCCGTCGCGGAGCGGACCCGGGATGCGCAGGCCGCCGGCGCGGCAGCCGTGATGGCCGCCCCGGCCCGTCTGGCCAGGCCCAACCCCGACGCCACCTTCGGCTACTACGCGGCGGTCGAGTCCGTGACACAGGTCCCCATCGTGGTCCAGGACCTCCCCTCCGAGACCGGCGTCCACATGGACCCGGCCTTCATCGCCCGCCTGAACGCCGAACTCCCCCACGCCAAATATCTCAAGCTGGAGGACCCGCCCACGCCCCCCAAGATCACCCGCGTGCTGGCCCTCACCGGCCCGAAAATGGGCGTCTTCGGCGGCCTGGGCGGGGCCTTTCTGTTCGAGGAGCTGCGCCGGGGGGCCGTCGGCGCCATGACCGGCTTCGCCTTTCCGGAGGTCCTCGTCCGGGTCCACCGCCACGTCGCCTCCGGCCAGGTCGAGCAGGCCCGCGACCTCTTCTACCGCTGGCTCCCCCTCATCCGCTACGAGAACCAGACCGGCATCGGCCTGAGCGTCCGCAAGCACATCCTGGCCCGCCGCGGCCTCCTCGCCTCCCCCGCCGTGCGCCCCCCGACCCCCGCCATCGACAGGGCCACGCAGGAGGAGCTGGAGGATATCCTCAAGGCGCTTGATGCGCTTACAAGGAGTTAGGAGGAGTCAGAATGCGTGCGATCTCAGCAAGGAAAACAGCGGTGGGATGTGTCCTCGGATGGTCATTGGCGACGGGAGTCTGCACCCTGAGCAGAGCTGCGGAACCGCTCCGACAGGAGAGGACGGGGACGGTCCGGGTGAGGGTATCGCCAGACAGGCCGGACTGGCTGTATTCGCCCGGTCAGCAGGTCAGGTTCCGCGTGGCGGTGACACGCGACGAGCATCCCCTCACGGACACTGAAGCGAAGATCCGGATCGGGCCTGAGATGATGCCCCCCACCATCGAAAAGACCCTGGCCGTGCCTGGCGGGGGGCTCACGGTCGACGGCGGGACGATGAAGGAGCCGGGTTTCCTGCGATGCGTCGCCACGGTGGACTATGGTGGAAAGACATACCGGGGGATTGCCACCGCCGGGTTCAGTCCCGACGCCATCCAGCCCACCACGGAGGTCCCACCAGATTTCGACGCATTCTGGGCTGCGGCAAAGGAGGCCCTTGCCAAAATCCCCCTGGACGCCCGCCTGACCCTGTTGCCGGAATACTGTACCAGCGCGGTAAATGTCTATCATGTCAGTTTCCAGAATGTCGTGGCCTGGGAGGGACCGACTCGGCTTTACGGAATCCTCTGCGAACCCAGGGCGGAGGGGAAGTACCCCGCCCTCCTGGAGGTCCCGGGCGCCGGAGTCTGGCCGTATCGCGGTCTGATCGGGCCTGCGGAAAAGGGCATCATTACCCTTCAGATCGGGATTCACGGAATCCCGGTGAACCTCGACCCATCCCTCTACCAGTCCCTCAGTCAGGGAGCGCTGGGCGGATACATGATGCTCAACCTGGATAATCGGGACCGGTATTACTTTCGCCGGGTCTACCTGGGATGTGTTCGGGCGAACGACTTCCTCACCTCACTCCCCAAATGGGACGGGCGAAATCTCGCTGTGACCGGTCAGAGCCAGGGCGGGGGTCTGGCCATTGTTACGGCCGCCCTGGACCCCCGCGTAACAGGACTGGCCGCCTACTTTCCAGGGATGTGCGACCACACCGGTTATCTCAAAGGGAGGGCCGGGGGAGGTCCCCATATGTTCCGGCTGGAAGGAAACCGAACGAAGGAAAAAATAGAAGTGTCCAAGTATTACGATGTTGTGAACTTTGGGAGGAGGGTCAACGTGCCCGGCATCTACACGTGGGGATTCAATGATGAAAGCTGCCCTCCCACATCCATGTTCGCCGCGTACAACATCATCCCCGGGCCGAAGACCCTGCTTCTGGCGTTAGAAGGCGGACACTTCCGCACACCCGAACAGGCCGAACGGGTGAATGGGTGGCTGGAAAGGCTTCTCAAAGGGCAGGAGACCCCAAAGTGAAGCATGTTTGTCCGGTGCGGTGACGCGTCCTGCCCCGCTGCGAAAAATAGATTGACAAATCCGATCCGTGAGGGCACCTTCAGGACAGGCCGACTCATCGTTCAGTTGCGACGAACCGTTCAATAGGAAGAATGGCATCCATGAAGACCGAAATTTCTACCTTCCTGGCTGTGAGCTGCTTTTTCAGTCTCGTGACCGTCACGGCTGTAGCTCATGCCCAGGATACCGGTAAGCCGAAATACATCGAGCCTGAGATCATGACCAGCTACGCCCCGTCCGTTCCAAAGCCCACCCGGTCCGGGGTCCGCTACGGCGATCACGAGCGCCACATCCTCGATCTCTGGCAGGCGTCATCGGACAGGCCGACCCCGCTCGCCCTGGTCATCCACGGCGGGAGCTGGACGGGCAACAACAAAGAGATTGTGCATCGCTTTGCCGATGTCAGCGCCCTGTTGAAGGCGGGCATCTCGGTGGCGGCCATCAACTACCGGTATCTCTCTCACGCCACCCAGGAAGGAATCGAGCCACCCATAAAGGCGCCGCTGCACGACGCCGCCCGCGCCCTGCAGTTCATCCGCAGCAGGGCGCGTGAATGGAACCTCGACAAGCAACGCATAGGCGCGGGAGGCGGCTCGGCGGGAGGGACATCGAGCCTCTGGCTGGCCTACCACGATGATCTCGCGGACCCGAAAATCCAGGACCCGGTCGCCCGTGAATCCACCCGGCTGTGGTGCGCCGCCGTCGTGGTCCCGCTAACCACGTTCGATCCCCAGCAGATGAAAGACTGGACCCCCAACAGCAGCTACGATGGCTCGGCCTTCGGGAAACATAGCTTTACGGAGTTCCTTGCCGCACGCGAAAGCCTCCTGCCCTGGATCGCCGAGTATTCCCCGTTGGCGCACGTGAGTGCGGATGATCCCCCAGTCTACCTGATCTACAGGAATCCTCCGGCCCTGGGCCAGGAGCAGAAAGATCCAATTCACACCGCCAACTCCGGCGTAAAACTGCAGGAGCGCTGCGCGGAGGTGGGCATCGGCTGTGAACTCGTGTACCCCGGCGCTCCCGATGTGAAGCACCAGAACCCGACGGACTACCTGATCGCCACCCTCAAGGCCCCCGCTGGAGCATCACGAAAGTGAATTTGGGATGAAAGATTTGACCAACCAGGCATTGGAGGCGACGATTTACACCACGCCTCAAGGCAGACATTAGAGAGCATATTTTTCAGACTCATAGCCGAAAGTTCCCGCCAGACGACCTTGATTTGGCGGGAATTGCTTTAAAAAGCGAGGGGAATGGAAACAAGACAGATACAGGAAGGGGATATCCCGGCCCTGCTTGATCTGGTGGCGGGCACCATGACCACCAGTACCCGGGAATATATTGATGAGTATAGCGCCTATCTGGACAGGCATATGCGGTATTACCTGCAGCATGAAGACAGGAGCGCTCAGTATGTCGCTCTTGACGGGGACAAGGTAGTCGGTTTTGCCCTGGCCGGAGTTGCGCCCGAAGAAGACCTGGATAAGTATTACTTCATAGACCACTCCAATCCGCGGGAGCCTCTTTCCTGGATATTGCTAGAACAGATTACCGTACATGCCGCACATCGTGGCGAGAAAATAGGTTCTATGCTACTAGCCAAAGTCGCCCAGAGAGCGAAAGAAATGGGATTGAAAGGTGTCTATACCGGGACCAGAGGGAATACCAGGCTCTTCTACGAGAAGAGCGGTTTTGTCATAGATAAGGTCTACCTGAAGCGGCCGGTATAGATCGGTGGAGGACGATCTGGACAAAATCGCGGCCCTCTGGCCTGCTGACGACGATCATGAAGAACTGCTTCGTTTCATCCTGTCAGAGCGCATAGCACGACGCAACCAGGGCCACACAAAACAAAACCCGCAACGCATCTGAGAACCGTTGCGGGATAGGATTTGCCAATGCTTCGGAAAACGGATCGCTATGACCTCAAACGCTACGCTTCCAGAATGGGAAGCGGGCGGATTCGGACCTGCCCCTCGGTGACGCTGACAATGCCCCTTTTTCGAGTTCGTCGCCGTGCCGGGTGATAATTTCCTTCAGATAGCGCTCCACTCTCTCCGGTCGCATGTTGTGCAGACGGAAGATGATGACGCTGGGCAATTGCAATTTGCCGGCGGCAAGCAGGTCTCCGAAGTCCAGATCGTGCGTCAAAACGATTCGTCCCTCACGCCGGGCCTTATTCAGGATATCCGGGTCCGGCAGCCGGTCGAGGTTCTGATCGTGCAGATGCGCCGCATTGTGTCCAAGTTCCCTCAAGACAGCAGCCGTTTGCGGCGAGATGCCCATGTCCGCCAGGAATCTCATCCTGCAACGGGTTCCAGCGGGTGGATGGTCTCTTCAGCCAGCCGGGCGACATACTGCAACGCCTGACGAACATCTTCCGGCTCCAGGTATGGGTAGGCTTTGATGATCTCATCGGTATTCATACCGTTGGCGACCAGATTGACGACTAAAGAGACGGTGACGCGCATGCCTCGAATGCACGCACGACCTCCCATGAGGTTGGGATCAAAAGTAATACGGTCAAACTTTAGCATGGCGCGACCTCCAATTTGAACTTATGGCGGTGCAGAAATATAAGAGAATAGAGGACATAAGACAAGATTTTTCCCGACTGAGGACCGGCATGCAGGACAGGTTCGACGCTGATCGGCTCCTGACTTACAAAAGGGTCTCCAACAGGGCGCCCTTCCACCTCTCAAGGGATGGAATCCTGCTTGCCCTGACGGCAGGACGCTCCGTTGTCGTCGTGGATACGAAGACAGGAAGCGCCGCACATCCCTTCCCCGAGGAGAGCGTTTCGTGGGCGCCGCGCTGGTCTCCGGGCGGTGAACGACTGGCGGCTTATATTCAGCACCAAGGCGATGCCTGCCTCGGGGTCTGGCAACGATCCAGCGGCGAGTGCAGGCTCCTGCGAAACGCCGCTGTGCGCGTTGAGTATGGATTCGAAATCCCTCAGTGGACGCCGGACGGAGGCTCGCTTCTGATCAAGGTGAAGTCGAACAGAAGTAAGGCAAAGCCCCCACAGGTAAACAGCGCTGAGGCAGGCCTGCTCTCGGTGAAAACGCAGTCCTACCATCCGGGTGAGGCGGAGCAGCTTCCAGACTGGACCGAACGGGAAAAAGGCGACCTCGCCCTCATCGACGTGAACACGGGGGAGATGAGGCTTCTGGCAGAAAACTGGGTCTTTCGTCACTGGCGGATCGCCCCGGATGGACGCGCAGCCGCCACGT
>CAYRZX010000109.1:7296-19067 GCA_964428665.1 uncultured Gemmatimonas sp. | reverse complement strand
GTTTCGCGTGCTGATCCACGAGGGCAGGGCCGAGGACGTGGACATCGCCGGGTATTACGAGGAATTCGCAAGGAGGACCTGATGGCGGGAGGGGCATATCCGGTGGTCGTGACGCGAAATGTCGAGGCGCGGATGCGGGACGGCGTGGTCCTGCGGGCGGACATCGCCAGGCCGAAGGCGCGGGGGAGGTTCCCTGTCCTGCTGACCCGGACGCCCTATGGCAAGGCGGTCTCAACGCGCCTGGCCGGGGCGGGCTATGTCGTGATCGCGCAGGACATGCGGGGGCGCTACGCCTCGGACGGGGACTACACGCCGATGTTCGTGCCGGGGTACCGGGACGCGGAGGACGGCTACGACAGCGTGGAGTGGGCCGCCGGGCTGCCGTTCTCGAACGGCAAGGTCGGGGTGTTTGGCATCTCATACCCTTCCTGGGCGTCCTGGGAGCTGGCGTCGCTGCGCCCCCCCCATCTCGTGGCGATGTTCAACGGGGGGTTCGCGACGCGGCTGACGGACTGGGAGCTGGGGGGCGTCTTCCGAATCGGGCGGGCGCAGCAGTGGCTGTTCGGGACGCTGGCCCCGGACGTGCGGCGGCGGAAGGGATTAGAGCCGCCCCACACGCCGGGGGAGGCGCGGGCGCACTCCGGGAAGGACCGGGAGAAGCCGCTCTGGTTCGTGCCCCTGAAAGAGGCGCCGGACGAATTCGCGGGGGGCGTCCGGGAGGTCTACCACTACTGGCTGGACCATCAGAACGAGGATCTCTTCAACTTCGGGGCGCGGCATCCGGAGGTGGACGTGCCGGTGATGCACGTGACGGGCTGGCACGACCGGCTGGTTCTGACGGTGGACCACTTCACGGGGATGCAGCGGAACGGGCGGACGGAGGCGGCACGGCGGGCGCAGCGCATGGTCGTGGGGCCCTGGTCGCACGGGAGCGACGGGCCGCGCCGGGTGGGGGAGATGGACTTCGGGAGGGGCGCCAGGGTCGATTTCACGAAGTTGATGATCCGGTGGTTCGACCACTGGCTGAAGGGGATCGACACGGGGGTGATGCGGACGCCGCCTGCCCGCTATTTCGTGATGGGCGAGAACCGGTGGGCGGGCGCGAAGACGTGGCCGCCGCCGGAGGCAGAGCCGGTGGCGTATTATTTTCACTCCGGGGAAGGGGCGAACACGCCTTCGGGGGACGGGCGGCTGTCGCGGGAGACGCCCGAAAGGGGGACGCCGGACCGGTACGACTACGACCCGCGCGACCCGGTGATGACGCTGTTCTACGCGAACGCCCAGGACGCGCCGTTCGATCACCGGCGGCTGGAGGCACGGCGGGACGTGCTGGTCTACCAGACGCCGCCGCTGCGCAGGCCGGTGCGGGTGGCGGGCAGGCCGGAGGTGCGGCTGTTCGCCGCGTCGAGCGCGCGGGACACGGACTTCATCGTGAAGCTGATCGACGTCCACCCGGAGGGGTTCGCGCACCAGGTCTGCTACGGGATCGTGCGGGCGCGCTACCGGGAGGGCCTGGACCGCCCGAGGCCGTTGAAGCCGGGGCAGGTCTACGAGTACAGGATTCAGATGCTGCCGACGGCGGTCCTGTTCGAGAAGGGGCACCGGATCCGGGTGGATGTGACCAGCTCGGACTTCCCGAACTTCGACAGGAACCACAACACGGGCGGGGACGACTACGGGGAGGCGACGTTCAAGGTGGCGCATCAGACGGTGTTCCACGACGCGAGGCGGCCCTCGCGGGTCGTTCTGCCGGTGATGCCGTAAGGCGTAAGGCGTGAGGCGTGAGGCGTGAAAAGAAAAAACCCGATTCCGACGAGCTGGGAAGGCGCAACCGCGAGCTGTCCATCCTCAACGTCATCGCCAGAGAGCTGAACCGCTCGGTGGACATGGACCAGATCCTGCGCACGGCGCTGGCGCAGGTGGCGGAGCTGTTCGACCTGCAGACCGGCTGGGTCTGGCTGCTGCGCGAGGAGACGGGCGAGTCCTACCTGGCGGCGGCGCAGAACCTGCCGCCGGCGCTGGCGGAGAACCCTCACCTGATGGAGGGGCGCTGCTACTGCCTGGACACGTACCGGGCAGGCGACATGCGCGGGGCGGCGAACGTCAACGTGGTCGAGTGCAGCCGGCTGTACAATCTTGTGGACGGCACGGACGGGCTGCGTTTCCACGCCAGCATCCCGCTGTATGCGCACGGCAAGAAGCTGGGCGTTCTCAACGTGGCCAGCGGCAACTGGCGGGAGCTGTCCCCCGAAGACCTGCGGCTGCTGTATACGGTCGGGGACCTGCTGAGCATCGCGATTGAGCGGGCGCGGCTGTTCGGCAGGAGCGTGCAGATGGGAGCTGTGGAGG
This sequence comes from uncultured Gemmatimonas sp., assembly GCA_964428665.1. GTDB lineage: Bacteria > Latescibacterota > UBA2968 > SICM01 > SICM01 > SICM01. The sequence continues at coordinate 16,718 of CAYRZX010000109.1, read as the reverse complement.
AGCGCTACCGGCTGGCTCGCGAGATCCACGACACCCTCGGTCAGGGGCTGGCGGCCATTCTGCTGAGGCTGGAGTCCGTGGATGCCCTGCTGGAGTCCGGGGCCGGCCCGGAGGGGGTTCGGCAGGCGGTGGGCCAGACCCTTCAGATGGCCCGGACCAGCCTGGAGGAGGCCCGGCGCTCCGTGCTCGACCTCCGGGCGGCCTCGCTGGAGGGTCGCAGCCTGGCGGAGGCGCTGGCCGCGCTGGCGGAGGGGGCGTCCGAAAGGGGGGGCCTGCGGGTGAGCTTTGAGGCCACAGGCGGGGGCCGCCCGCTGCCCGTGCGGGTGGAGGCGAGCCTCTACCGGATCGCCCAGGAGGCGGTGATCAACGCCGTCCGGCACGCCGCCGCCCGGCGGGTGGACGTGCGCCTCGTGGCGACGCCGGACCGGGTTCAGCTCGTCGTCGAAGACGACGGTCGAGGGTTCGACCCGTCCCAGGTCCCGAAAGGCCATTACGGGCTGATCGGTCTGAATGAACGGGCCAGGCTGCTGGACGGTCACATGAATCTGGAGAGCAGCCCGGGCGCGGGCACGCGGCTGGAGGTCGTGATTCCTCTGAAGGTTGTTTCATGACAGGGACGATCCGAATTCTGGTGGCCGATGACCACCCCATCGTGCGCGAAGGGTTGAGGGCCGTCCTGGGCACGCAGCCGGACTTTGAGGTGGTGGGCGAGGCCGGGGACGGGGGGGAGGTGGTCCGGCAGGTGGCCGCGCTCCGGCCCGACGTGGTCCTGCTGGACCTGGAGATGCCGGGCGTGGACGGGGTGGAGGCGCTCCGGCGTCTGCGGGCGTCCGGGGCGGAGGTCCGCGCCATCGTGCTGACGGCCTTCGACACGGACGAGCGCATCCTGAGCGCGGTGCAGGCCGGGGCGCAGGGCTATCTGCTCAAGGAGTCACCCCGGCAGGAGATATTCAACGCGGTGCGCACGGTCCACTCGGGAGGGTCGCTGTTGCAGCCGGTCGTGGCCTCCAGGCTGCTGCGGCAGGTCCGTCGTGGGGCATCATCGCAAGAAGCCCTCACCCCGCGCGAGACGGAGGTGCTCCGGCTGCTGGCGCAGGGGCTGCTGAACAAGGAGATTGCGGACCGGCTGTCCATCAGCGAGCGCACGGCCAAGTTCCACGTGAGTTCTATTCTGGGCAAGTTGGGCGCGGGCAACCGCACCGAGGCCGTGACCCTTGCGGCGCAGAAAGGGATCATCAAGATGTGACCCCTCCTGTCCTTTCGGACAGGCTCATTTCTGTCCTTTTTGACGGAAGTAAAACCGGCCCTTCGTACGATGCGAAGGGCCGGTTTTTTGTCGATATTTATGGCGTAAGATGAAACTGAAAACCATTTCACAGGAGGTCTCGCCATGGCCAGAACCAACGGCACCATCTGCGTCGGGGCGCTCGACGAGCTGAAGGCGAAGGGGCGCGTGGTCGTCACGGAAGGCCCGGTCCCCATCGTCGTGTTCCACCACCAGGGGGAGGTCCGCGCGGTGGACAACCGCTGCCCCCACATGGGCTTCCCGCTCCACCGGGGGACGGTGGAGGACGGCATCCTCACCTGCCACTGGCACCACGCGCGGTTCGACCTGGCCAGCGGCTGCACGTTCGACCTCTGGGCGGACGACGTGGCCACGTATCCGGTGGAGGTGCGGGACGGGAAGGTCTACCTCCACACGGACCGGGCGGGGCGGGACCCGGCCGAGCGCTACCGCCGGCGGCTGCGCGAGGGCATGGAGCAGAACCTCCGCCTGGTGATCGCCAAGTCCGTGATCGGCCTGCTCCACGCCGGGGTCACGCCGGACGAGATCGCCCGGATCGGAGGGCTCTACGGCGTGCGCCACCGGCAGAGCGGATGGGGGCCGGGCCTGACGATCCTGACGGCGATGGCCAACGTGGCGGACCACCTGCGGGGGGACGAGCGGATCGCGCCGTTCTATCAGGGGCTGGTCCACGTGGCGGACGACTGCTCCGGGGAGCCGCCCAAGTTTGAGCTCCGTCCCCTGGAGAACCGGGACGCGCCTATGGCCGCGCTCAAGCGCTGGTTCCGGCAGTTTGTGGAGGTGCGCGACCCCGACGGCGCGGAGCGCTGCCTGCTGACGGCCGTCCAGCGGGGGGCCACGGACGCGGAGCTGGCGGACATGATGGCCAGCGCGGCCACGGACCACTTCTACCTGAACGGCGGACACGAGGTGGACTTCATCAACAAGGGGTTTGAGCTCCTGGACCGGATCGGCTACGGGCACGCCCCGGAGGTGCTCCCCGCCCTGGTCCGGCAGCTCTGCGAGGCCCAGCGGAGCGAGGAGCAGAACGCCTGGCGGCACCCGGTGGACCTGGTGGAGATGCTGGAGGGGGCGTTTGAGGAGGTCCCCGGCCTGATCGAGGCGGGGGCGGGAAAGACCTGGGCCCGTCCTGAGGGGTTCGTCGAGACGCTGCTGGGGGACGATCCCGGCGCGGGTGTGGAGGCCCTGAAGGGGGCCCTCGGGGCCGGGGCGCGGCCGGTTCAGCTCGCCCAGGCCGTGGCCTATGCGGCGGCTCTGAGGGTCGCCCGGTTCCACGTGCAGAACGAGTTCTCGGACTGGATCGCGGTGCTGCACACCTTCACCTACGCCAACGCGCTGCACCAGATTCTGAGGCGTGCGGAGTCGTCTGACCTGCTCCGGGGGGTGTTCCACGGGGCCGTTCGCGTGTACCTGGACCGTTTCCTGAACATCCCCCCGGCCCGTCTCCCGTCGGAGAACGGAAAGGGCGCGGGTCCCGGAGGGGCCGGCCCGGAGGCGCTCCTCCCGCTGCTGAACCACCAGCAGCAGGTGGACGAGGCCGGACGGCTGGTCTACGGCTATCTGGCGTCGGGGGGGGAGGCGGGCCGGCTGTTCCGCGTCCTGGCCGAGGCCCTGCTGCGGGAGGACGCCGAATTCCACAGCTTTCAGATGCTGGAGGCGGCCATCCGCCAGCACGGCGCGCTGGAGGACGAGGAGGAGCGGCGGGTCGTGATGGTGGCCGCGGCCCGCTACCTGGCGGCCCACGCGCCCACCCAGCGGGAGATGTGCCAGACGCTCCGGATCGCCCTGCGCCTCCACCGGGGGGAACCGGTCTACGAGGCGGAGGACGCCGGGTGAGGCGCAAGGGCATCGTTTGATAGATCTGGCCCCCTTCACAGGGGGCCATTTTTTTTGTCTTGACTTTGCGAGGCCGGGTGTCTATTTAAGGCCTGTTGAGACGCCCTCAGGAGAGGCCCACATGAACAGCGTCCTGTCCTTTTTTAACGTCGCCATGCCCTGGGACGTGACCTGGGCGCACCGGGTGAACAGCCGGGCCGCCCTAAAACGATACTGCGGGTCGCCGGACGTGATGATGATCGAGGGGGACATCTCGCGCTCGGCGGCAGAGGGACGGATGATCATGGCGCACCCGCCCAGGCAGGAGAGCGACCTGACGTTCGAGGCGTGGATCGAGGGGATCGCAGAGGCCCGGAAGGGGGCCAAGCTGGACTTCAAAGACCCCTCGGTCGTGGAGACCTGTCTTGAAAAATTGCGGGAGATGGACTGTGGGGACCTGCCGGTCTTTTTGAACGCGGATGTCCTGAAAGGGCCGGGGGGGCCGGACTCCAGGTTTGAGCCGGAGGGGTTCGTCTCCGTGTGCAACCGGCTGTGTCCGGGGGGCATCCTGTCCATCGGGTGGACGACGGGGCACGCGGAGGGGGGGCGGTACAGCGGGGAGATGGTGGACCAGATGCTCAAGATGCGCGAACAGGTGAGAGGCCCTGTCACCTTCCCGGCGCGGGCGTATTACATACGAGATTCGTGGGGGGAGTTGAGGCGGCTGATCGAGAGGCCCGAAGATACGCTCACGCTCTGGAACAGCGAGGCGGTGGAGGAGGACTTGAAGGCGTGGCTGAGGGGGGAGATGGATCCTGGGAGGACGTTTTACGATCTGACGGATGCCGATGGTTCGCCGATGAGGCTATGAAGGTCATCTACTCTGAGACGCACCGGCTGCACGCGCCGCCGTATGAGTTCACCGGGGGCGGGATGACGCCCTACTCGGAGGCCCCGGCGCGGGCGGACGCGATCCTCCGGGCGCTTCGGGAGAGGGGATTTGCGGATGTGATCGTCCCGCGGGCGTATCCGCTCGACCCCATCCTAACCGTCCACGACGCGGATTATCTCCACTACCTGGAGCGCATCCACGCGGCGTGGGTCGCCTCCGGGAAGCCGGCGTCGGGCGTGATCCCGGACACGTTCGCCGTGAGGGCCATGGGGGGGAGGCCAAAGGAGCTTCGCAACCAGGACGGGTACTACTGCTTTGACGCGCAGACGCCGATCGTGGAGGGGACGTACCGGGCCGCCCTCGCCTCCGCGCACGGCGCGCTGACGGGCGCGGACCTGCTCCTGTCCGGGGCGTCGGCGGCCTACGCGCTCTGCCGGCCGCCGGGCCATCACGCGGGCCGCGACCTGTATGGCGGGTATTGCTACCTGAACAACGCGGCCCTTGCGGCGGCGCGTCTGGGCCGGGAGGAGAGGGTCGCGGTCCTGGACGTGGACTATCACCACGGGAACGGGACGCAGGAGGTCTTCTACGGGTCCGGCCGGGTCCTGTTCATCTCGATCCACGCGGACCCGAACCGGGCGTATCCGTTCTTCAGCGGGTTCGCGGACGAGCGGGGGACGGGGGCGGGCCGGGGGTTCAATCACAACTTCCCCCTGCCGCCGCGCGTGGGGGACGGGGAGTACCTGGAGGTCCTGGGCCGGGCGATGGAGATCGTCCGGGGATTTGCTCCGGGGTTCCTGGTCGTCTCCCTGGGCGTGGACACGTTCCGGGACGACCCGCTGGGGGACTTTGACCTGTCGGCAGAGGCCTTCTGCCGGATGGGGGAGCGGCTCGCCCAGGCCCGGCTCCCCACGTTGCTGGTGCAGGAGGGGGGGTACAACGTCGAGAGGATGGGGGCGTGCGTGGCGAATGTGCTGGAGGGGTTTCAGAACCGATCCGACCACCACATGTAGGGATGTCCCTTCGGGAAGAGGGCGCTCAGGACCGGCAGGGCGCGAGGGGGGATGGTCACGCCGGGGTCGAGGGTCAGGTCGGAGACGCTCCGGTAGCCCATGATGAGCTGAGTGAGAAGCATCTGAGGGATGCGCACGACGACGCCGCGCTGCGCCGGGGAGGCGAGCCGGACGGGCTGTCCGTTCAGGTCCAGGCCTGCGGTCCCGATGTCGGTCTGGACCTGGAGCACGCCTTTCCAGGGGGGACGGGACGCCTGAATGCGGCGGGTGAACTCGGGCAGCAGGGCCTCCATCAGCGGGACCAGCCGGACGATGCGGCCCATGGCGCTCCGGTTGCGCGGGTAGGTGATGCTCCACCGGCATCCGAGACGGGCGCAGAACTCGCCGAAGGGGTCGTCGGGGGGCAGGTAAAAGTCTACCTCCTCGGTCTTTGCCCGGCGCGCCTGGCGCCCGACGGCCGCGGCCAGGGTCTCAAAGGCCGAACCGTCTCGCGCGGCGATCTCCGACACCCGGAAGCGCTCCACCCCGTTGAGCGTTCCCAGGAGGTCCTGGCCGTCCTTCCCTATCGTGGAGTAGAGCGCGTAGCCTGCCATCCGGCCTCTGCCGTCCAGGGCGAAAATGGCCCTGCCCGGCTTCTTGAAGCCGGGGGATCGCTCGAAACAGGCCCAGTCCCTCGGGCGCAGGGTCGTGCCCGTGCGGAGGGCGTTGCAGCGGTTGTAGAGGCGCGCGATCTGAGGGCCGTCGGCCCGGCGCACGGGCCGGATGGGGTGGCGCAGACTGGCCCTGAGCAGGTCCCCGGTCTTCACGTGCAGCAGGGGTTCGGGCAGGACCACGGCGTAGCCGAAGCGATGGTAGAAGTCCGGGATGCCGAACAGGAGGCTCATCTCGTAGCCCTGCTCCTCCATCAGGGCGACGGAGGCCCACATCCCACGGCTGGCGTAGCCCTTCAGCCGGTGCTGCTTTGCGGTCCAGACCCCGGCGATCCCCCCCATCCGGACCACGGCGGAGCCGATGCGCATGCGCTTCTTCACCACCCCCAGGCCGCTGACGGCCTCTCCGTCCAGCCGGAGGGAGAGCTGCCAGCGGCTCCCCAGGTCCTCCCAGCAGGTTTCGACGTCGGACATGATTACCTCTAACTATGAACGCGGAACGATGAACGATGAACGAAAAGCAAATCAGGTTTATGCTTTTACTTCATCGTTCATTGCTCTGACTTCATCGTTGTCTTTTTACCATCCTCCCACAGAGGTCCGGTCCACGATGTCCTTGACGAGGATGGCAAAGGCGGCGCGGATGCCCGCGCTTCGCTCCTCCTCCTGGCGACGGCCGGCCCGGTAGATGCCGTAGCCCGAAAGCCCTTTCTCCTCCCACACGGCGCGTCCCTTTCTGGCGTCGTAGCAGGAGACGTCGACGGTGACGGTGATCCGGTTCTGTTCGGCCTGCGCCTGGGCCTGCGTCTGGCCGTAGGTGAACGGCTCGTCCCGCACGGAGACCACCCTGCCCCGGATGACGAGGTCGGCCCGGTCCTCGTCCACGACCTTCAGGCTGGCCTCCCTCACGAGGGCGACGATCAGGGTGTCCGTGAGGCCCTCGTTGATGCCGAACTCGACGGTGCTGTTCTCGAACAGGGGGACGGCGACGGTCCCTCCGCCGGACCGCCCTGCCCCGGAGGTGGAGTAGACGCCGCAGCCCGACAGGAGGAGCAGGAGGGTCGCGCAGAGAAAGGGCTGGAAGGGCTTTTTCATAACGACAAGGATAAGATCATTCGCCATTCGTGTCAATGGTTTTATTGCATTTTGGCCTAAACGCTTTGCCGTTTTGTTTCGTTTCATGGACAGGATAGGGACACACGGCCGATGCACCGGGAGCAGAGACAGGGATCATGGACCTCGCATTGAGGATCGCGGACTGCGTGATGAGCGAGCAGGGGGAGGACCTTGTCGTCAGGGCGCAGGACGGAGATCTGGCAGCCTTTGAGCGCCTGGTCCGGCAGTACCAGGAGATGGCCTATGCGATCGCTTATCAGGTCGTCGGGGATGCGGATGACGCCCGCGACGTGTGCCAGGAGTGTTTCATCAAGCTCCACCGGGTCATCGGCCAGTACCGCCCCAGGCACAAGTTTTCCACGTGGCTCTACAGGCTGATCGTCAACACGGCGATCGACTTCCAGCGGCGGGAGGCGCGCGCCAGGCACGCGCCCCTCAGGGAGGGGGAGGAGGTGGCGGATGAACGCGCCTGGGGTGGTGGGGACCTGGACCTGTCGCTGGACCGGGTCCTGAGCGGCCTCTCCCCGAAGCAGCGGAGCGCCTTCGTCCTGCGAGACCTTCAGGGGTTCTCGCTGGAGGAGGTGGCGCAAATCCTGGGGTGCAGCGCGATTACCGTCAGGGTCCATTTGCACCACGCGCGACGGCAGGTCAGGGAGAGGCTGAAGCGCGAGGCTGAAATGTGAGAAACTACCATGACCTGTAAGACTGCACAGAGACTCCTTCCCCTTTCTGTGGGGGGTGACCTCCCGGAAAGGCTGGCCGCCCGGCTGTCGGATCACCTGGGCCACTGTGAGGCCTGCGCGTCGGAGCGCCGGGCGCTGGAGGCCGCGCAGCGCCTTGCGCGGCGGGCGGCCTCCGTGGATCGTCCCCCTCCGCTGCCGACGGACTTTGCGGCGAGGGTCCGGGCGGAGGTGGCCGGGACTTTGCGGACACGGACAACGCCGCTGGCCGGGGGATGGACGCCTTTCAGGGGACGGCCCCTGATGCCCTGGGCGGTCGCCGCCGCGCTGCTGGTCGCGGGGCTGGGCCTGCTGAACGGGTACCTCCGCCTGCAACCCAAGACGGCGCCCGGCAGCGTCGCGCAGCAGGGGGTTTCGGCGAAGGAGGCTGTGGCGTCGGATGAGATGAAGGAGGAGTCGCCGGAGGGCGCGGCGGCGCGCCTGGCCGGGCTGATGAGCCGGCTGAACCCGCGCCGGGAGATGACGGATGAAGAACTGGATGCCAAGTACCCGGTCGTGGAGTCCGTCTCACGACCTCAGGGCACGGCGATGGTCTATCACACGCGAGATCCGCGCGTCACGGTCGTGTGGGTCCTGGAGCCGGTGGCCTCTGCCCCTGCGAAAGGAGAGGGTGTGCAATGAAAACGATTGAAGAAAACCCCGCGTTCGGGCGCGTGACCCTCTGGGCGGCCCTGATCGTCTTGTTCGCTGTATGGATGGCCGCCCCTGTGTGCTTTGCGCAATCGAAAGAGAAGCCGGCGGATGCTCCCCAAAAGGCAGGACCATCCGGTGAGCTGAAGGAGTTTATGCCGCCGGGGATGGAGGTCTTTGAGTTGAACTACATCTCTCCCAATGACCTTGAGGCGTTGCTCCGTGCCTTCGGGATCAAGTTCGACAGGGATAAGAGTGCTTATTTCAGGAACAGGCTCTTCCTCACCTTTACCGACCCGGCCACCGTCGAACGGGCCAGGCAACTGCTGAAGAAGGTAGACATTCCCCCCAGGCGGATCGTGCTGCACTTTCAACTGGTGCTGGCGTCGGACAAAGCGCCTGTTGAGCAAAAGCCTCTGAGGGACATGGCGTTGCTCACCCAGTTGAAGCAGGTCTTCAGGTTCAACCATTACCAGCTCCTGGACAGGGCCTATCTGACGCTCAACTCCGAGGAGAGTGGAACGGCCAGCCTTGCCGGGGGGTACAGGGTGTCCTGCAAACCGACCTTCATAGACGAAGGGAAGGGCGTGATCAAGCTGCGGGAGCTGACGTTGAGTGATGGGGGGAGCGAAGCCTGGCCGGCGGCGGTCGCCAGGGCTTTTGGGGCGACGCCTCCTCCCGCGCCAGAGTTCAAACCTGCGGATATGGAAAAACTTAGAGAACTGACGCCGGAGACCCAGAAGCGTATGGAGGAACTCCAGAAGAAGCTGGAGGAGGCGCAGAAGCAGCGTATGGAGGAACTCCAGAAGAAGTTGGAGGAGGCGCAGAAAAAGGCCTTTGCCTTTGAGGGTCCGAAAAGGGTCCGCAGGGACAACCGGCTGCTGACCACCTCCCTGAACATCAAGAACGGGGACACCGTGATCGTGGGGAGTTCGACGATTGACGAAGAGGACTCCGCGCTGATCACCATCGTGACGGCGACGGTGTTGAACTAAATCATACGAGTTACGCATCTGGCCCCTGAAGGCCCAGAACAGGTCGGTTTGGGCGCAGGTTGTAGGGGCGACCGGTGGTCGCCTGGCGATTCAATCTGACAGGCCGATGCGCGATCACCGATCGCGCCTACAACGACGTGCAGATCGCCTGATTTTGGGCCAGATTTGGCCAAGTGCGTAACTCGTGCAAAAAAAGAGCCGCTCCAAAATCCGGAGCGGCTCTTCTGTTGGACGCGCACCCCGAAGGGTGCGGCTACGGAGGGGG
>CAYRZX010000109.1:0-7196 GCA_964428665.1 uncultured Gemmatimonas sp. | reverse complement strand
GGTCCGCCGGGTCCGCCGGGCCCACCAGGCCCCTTCATCATTTTTTCCATGAAGACCTTGAAGTCGGCCTCGTCGGTCTTGCCGTCGCCGTTGAGGTCTTTGGCCTCGGGGCTGCCCTTCCACCGCTCAAACATCTTCTTCATCTCTTCGGCAGAGGGTTGCCCCATCGGCCCACCCATGCCGGGTCCGCCCTGACCCTGGCCCGGTCCGCCCATCATCGGCTGGCCCTGGCCCTGACCCTGGCCCTGACCCTGGCCCTGGCCCTGACCCTGGCCCGGACCACCCATCATCGGCTGACCCTGGCCCTGGCCCTGACCCTGGCCTTGACCTTGTCCGGGTCCACCCGGCCCGCCTTGACCCTGGCCCATGCCCGGCCCGCCGGGACCGCCAGGCCCGCCCATGCCGGGACCGCCGGGTCCACCGGGACCTCCCATCTTGGCCGCGCCGGGCCGGGCGATCTTCAGTTCAATGTTCGGCGTGAGCACTTCAGCGGGGCTTCCGCCGTGCTTGATCTCTATCTTGACGATCTTGAGGACTCCTCGTTCAAAGTTCGGGAGCGTCTTGAACGTAAAGGCGCCCAGAAACATCAGACGATCGGAGACGGGCTGGGGGGGGAGCTGGCCGCCCATGCCGGTGGCCACGGTCCTGACCACCCGCACCGGAAAGGTCACCGGGAACGGCGGGCTGGGCGTAAAGACGATCGCTGTGGGTGTTCCATCCACGACCCCCGGATCGAACTGCACGTCCGCCGTGAAGCCCGTGACGTTTTCCGCGTTCTGAGCGAAGACCTGGATGGTGACCGGGACGCCGGGCGGCGTCTCGGCGGACGTCATCCCCTGATCCCCCGGGGCGGGGTCCAGGTCTGCTGAGGCCGTCGCAGCGTCGGCGCGGGCGGCCCCGAACAGGGTCAGCGCCAGCGCGGCGCTGTAAGTCAGCCATCGGTTCGTGCGTTTCATATACCCTCCTGAAAATGGCGAACGGAACGGGTTGTCGAGACGCTGGGGCGCTCGAAGGAGAGACGGCTTCGCGGGGAGATCACCTCCTTTCCGTGGAAACAGGGGTCAGGGCCTGTTGCCTGTTGCCCTATTCCCGGCCTTGAGAATCTTGCCAAACTCGTTGGTGAAGATGAAGAAGTCGTTGAACTCGACCTCGCCGCTCTGGTCCAGGTCGAACTTGCCCTCGAACCCTGCCTCCCCCTTCCTGGACCCGAAGGCGTTGGTGAAGAGGAAGAAATCGTTGAAGCCCACCTCCCCGTCCCCGTCGAAGTCCGCCGAAGGCCCTCCGCCTGTCGCGCCTGCCGCGACCTCCACCGCGACCCTGGGGGTGAACCGCTCCTGCTGGCCCGCCTTCCTGAGGCTTGCGGAGGTGAGCGTCAAGGAGGCCGTCCCGGCCAGGTCCCGGCTCACCTGGAACCGCACGGTGGCGAGGGTCCCGCTGTCTTTGGCGGCCCCGGCCCCGCCGCCCAGGATGGAGCCGCCCACCTCCACGACGCCGTCGCCGGTCTTGAAGAGGGGCGTGAGCTTCGGGATGAGGTCGCCCTCCTTGAAGCTGACGTAGGTGATCTTCTTCGGGTCGAACTCGATGAGGGCGGCGAAGCCCGTGGCCCCGGCCGCCCCGGCCGTGGCCGCGACCTCCACGTCGAACGCGGCGCCGGGCTGGAGGCCGGAGAGGGTCCGCTTCCCCTGGTCGCCGGGCGCGAGGTCGAGGTCGAGGACGATGGGCCCTGACCCGCCTCCGGCAGCGCCGGCGGACGAGAGGGTCACGGCCGTCAACGCCCGGATGGTGTCGTGCTGGGCGGTCAGGAGGCCCTTCAGGACGGTCTGCGCCAGCGTGATCTTTGCCTCGCGGCCCGCGCCGAAGTCGTCGGCCATCCTGAACGTGAACCGTCCGAGGAGGCCGTCACCGCTGACGACCGTCCCTTCGGTGGGGGCCAGGATGGACCCGCCGAAGCGCAGGCTGCTCCCCCTCACCAGGGGGGAGAGGAAGACCGCGTTGCCGCCCCCGGCGGCAAGGAGGTTCTTCTCCGCGTCCGGGGCGCTGGCCGCGGACACGAAGGGTGTGACGGCCGGGTCGAAGTCCAGTTCGAGCACGAACCCTCCGAGGTTTCGGACGCCCTTCGCGTAGACGGCCACCTCCACGGTCTGGCCCGCCCTCACGCCGGTCCTGGACGCGGACTTCTGGTCCCCCGGCGCGGGGTCGAGGTCCATCCCCAGGGCCGCTCCGCTGTTCTCCGTGGCCGGGGTCCCGGTGGTGAAGGAGAGGGTCCGGCTGCGCGTCCCGCCGGAGGTCACGCGGTACTGGTAGACCGTCGAGGGCTTCAGGCCGGCCAGCAGGACGCGGTGTCGGGTCGTCTTCGCGGTGTCGGGCGCTGTCGCGCCGAAGGAGGTCGTGACGCCGTAGTCCACGGTCCCGTCCGAGATGCGGTCGGTGCCCCAGACCACGGCGGCTGCCGTGGCCGTGATGTCCGCGACGATTGGCCCTATGGTGATGGCCGTGGCCTCTCCCTCCGCTGTCGCGGGGAAGGAGGCCAGGGTGACTTTGCCCGCGGCCAGCCCCTTGGCCACGGCGAGCACCTCGATCTTCCCGGCCACGGTCGTGGGGACGAGGGCCGCCGAGCCGACCCCCCCTTTGATCCTGACCAGCCCCGGCTTCACGGCAGCGGGGCCGTTCACGATGAACAGCACGGAGGTGGTGTCGTCCGCCGCGGCGGGGGCCCCGTCGGGGCGCGTCACGGTGACGCTCAGGACCACGCTGGACGCCCCGTCGGCGGGGAGGGCCAGGGCCGAGGGGGTCACCTTCACCGCGCCCACAGGGGTAACTGACCCGGTGGAGGCGGTCAGGCGGATGTCTATGGGTTGACCTTTCGAGACGTCGACGGATGGGATTTTCTGCGCGGCCAGGCCCGACCCCGGCGAGGGCTGCACCTCCAGGGCGTAGACGCCCACAGGCAATATGACCCGGAACAGGCCGTCGGAGGAGGTGATGGACGAGAACTTCTCCCCCTTCTGGCCGGTGGCCGTCAGGATGGCGCCGGGCACCGGGGCATTGTCCGGCCCGGTCACGATCCCGATCAGGGCCGTGCCCTCCTCCAGCTTGAAGTCGAGGGTCCGGGCGCCCTCGATCTGGACGCCTTCCACGAGGGCGGGGAGGTAGCCCTTGGCCGCCGGGGGGTTGTAGGCGACGGTGTAGGTCCCCAACGACAGGGCGACGCGGTAGAACCCGTCGGCGTTCGTGACGGCGTCGGCGACTGGCCCCTTCCCCTTGAGGATGAAGCCCATCTCCACGTCCGCCACGCCCCGGTCTCCGGAAGGGGCCAGGACGCGGCCGGAGAGGACCACGCCCCGGTCGAGGGTCACGTCGAGCTGCCGGTCGGCGGTGATGGCGACGTCCGGAAACTCCTTGCGGGTGAGGCCCCGGCCCTCGGGGGGGTAGAACTCCACCCGGTAGGTCCCCGGCGGGAGGGCGACGGCATAGGTCCCGTCGATGCCCGTGCCGCCGCCGTAGCGCTCCCCGGTGGAGGGGTTGAAGACGCCCACGCCGACGCGGTCCACGGCCGCGCCGCTGGCGTCGGTCACGCGGCCCCTGAGCGCCACGCCCCGGTTGAGGGTCAGGTCGAGCTTCAGGTCGGCGGTGACCCGCACGCCCTCGGCGCGCCTGGGGATGAGGCCGGCGTCCTGGGGCGGAAACGCCTCGACGGTGTAGGTCCCGGAGGGGAGGGTAAGGCTGTAGGCCCCCTTCTCATCCGTGCCCTGGCCGAAGACCGCGCCGGAGGCGTCTCGGGCGTTCACGCCGACGCGGGGGACGCCGTTCCCGGAGGGGTCCGTCACGCGGCCCGTCACGAGGAATCCCTGATCGAGGGGGACGTCGAGGGTCCGGTCGGCCTTCACCTCCACGCCGGTCAGGCGCTTCCGGACGTAGCGGGACGCCGGGTCGAACGGGACCACGTTGAGGTCGTAGACGCCGGTGTCGAGGCCGATGCCGTAGGTCCCGTCGGCGGCGGTGGAGGTCCCGGTCCACTCTTTCGTGGCCGTGTTGAACAGGCCGACGCCGATCTTCTCCAGCCCCTTGCCTGCCGCGTCGGTCACCTTGCCCGAAAGCCCGATGCCGCGCTCCAGTTTGAGGTCGAGGGTCTGGTCCGAGGTCACGCTGACGTTGGAGACGAGGGTGCGCCGGAGCTTCGACCCCGGAGGGGGATAAATGATAATGGTGTAAGCGCCCGGCGGCAAGGGAAAAGTGTAGAGTCCCTTCTCGTCCGAGCCGGACCCCCGGCTCAGGCCGGCGGCCTCCGCGGACAGGCGGGCGAAGGGGACGGGTCTGCCGTCGGGGTCGAGCACCCGGCCCGACAGGCCGACCAGGGGGTCCAGGGCGATGTCGAGCGCCCGGTTGGCCACCACCCGCACGTCCTGAATCTCCTTGTAGCCGAGCCGGCTGGTGGGGGGCGGGCCGACGCTGATGTCGTAGGTCCCCGGCGGGAGGGCCTGGCGGTAGTTCCCGTCCTGGTCCGTGCCTGTCCCGTAGGAGTCCCCTGTCTCAATGTTCCGGAAGTTGACGCCGGCCTGCGCGATGCCCGCGCCGGTGGGGCCGGTGACCTTTCCGGAGAGGACCAGGCCGGAGGTGAGCGTCACGTCCAGCTTCCGATCCGCGTCCAGTTTCACGTCCTTGAGCATCTGGCGCACGTGGGGGGCCCCCGGCGCGGGGTCGAAGGTGATCGTGTAGGTCCCCGGCGGGAGGGCCAGGCTGTAGGTCCCGTCAAAGAAGGCGCGGGTCCCGCCCACGTGCCGGAACTCCTGTCCGACGAAGGCGTTGACGGAGACGTCCGGGACCTCGTTCCCGGAGGCGTCGGTCACCTTCCCCGACAGGGTCACGCCCTCGTCGAGCGCGATGTCGAGGGTCCGGGGGGTCCGCACCTCGACCTTCTCCACCACCTTGCGGGTGAACCGCCCCCCGAACGGCTCGAAATAGACGGTGTAGGTCCCTGGCCGGAGGGGGATGCGGTAGCGCCCGTCCCGGTCCACGGGGGCGCCGGCGCCGGACCCCTGCCCGTCCTCGGCGCGGACGTTCACCTGCTGGACAGGGCTGCCCTTTCCGTCGGTGACCCGGCCCGATAAGGCCACGCCCCGCTCCAGGCGGATGTCCCGAGTCTGATCCCTGCTCACCTCCACCCGCTCTATGCGCTGGGAGATGAGGTCGCCCCCGAGCCGGGGATAGATGTCGAGGGCGTAGGTTCCGGGGGGGAGGGCGAGGGTGTAGGTCCCGTCCGGGCGGGAGCCGGCCCAGAAGTACTGCCCGGAGGCGGCGCTGGCGTTGATCCCGGCTTCGGACACGGAGGCGCCGTCGGGGTCGGTGATCTTCCCCGACAGGGTCACGCCCCGGTCGAAGGCGATGTCCAGCTTCCGGCTCTCCTTGAACTCGAACTCCTTCATCTCCTTGGTCACAAGGTTGCTCCCCTGCGGGGGCTCGGCGCGCAGGGCGTAGGCGCCGGGGGGGAGGGCGAGGGTGTAGGTCCCGTCCCGGCGGGTCTGGGTCCCATACCACTCGCCGGTCTGGGGCTTGAAGACGTTGATGCGGGCGTCGAACAGGCCCTGGCCGTCGGGGCCGGTGACGCGGCCGGAGAGCGCCAGGCCCTTCGTCAGCCTGAGGTCGACGGTCCGGGGGGCGGTCAGGTCCACGGAGGAGGCCGTGGCCCGGAGCAGGTCGCTGCCCTCGGGGGGCTCGGCGACGATGTCGTAGACCCCGGCGGGGAGGGGCATCCGGTAGGTCCCGTCCCGTCCGGCGGTCGCAAAGCCCTCGTCGCCGTCGCTCTTGTCCCGGTCGCCGGCGCGGACCTGGGCCTCGCTGACGGGGGTCCCGTCGGGGCCGGTGACGCGGCCGGAGAGGACGATGCCCTCGTCCAGGACAAAGTCCAGGGTCTTCGCAGCCTTCATCTCCACCTGCTCGGCGCGCTGCGGGACGTAGGCGGTGTTGGGGCGGGGGTTGGCGTAGATGAAGTAGACGTCGGGCCGGAGGGCGAGGCGGTATTTTCCGTCGAGGTCGGTCTGGGTCCCGCCGCCGTATCCCCGGTTGCTGCTGGCGCTGACGTTCACCTCGGGCAACGGGTTTCCCGCCCGGTTCGTGACGCGGCCAAAGAGGAAGACGCCCCGGTCGAGGACGAGGTTGAGGGTCTGGTCGTCGGTGATGCGGAGGTCGGGGATGTCGCGGGCCACGAGGTCGGATGCCGCGCCGGGCAGGCGGATCGGCTCCGCGTGGAGGTAGTAGACGCCGCGCCCCACGGCGATGCGGTAGACGCCGTCGGGGTCCGTGTTGTCGCCGATCCCGAACCGCTCGGCCGGGTCGTAGAGGTTGACGTAGGCGTCCCGCACGGGCTTTCCGTCCGGGTCTGTCACCCGGCCGGAGAGGACGACCCCCTCGCTCAGTTTGATCTCGAAGCCCTTCCGGTCGGCCTGCGCGTCCACGTTGTGGACCTGGGTCTGCAGGAAGCGCGTGCCCTCCGGGGGCCGGAGGTCGAGGCGGTAGACGCCGGGGGGGAGGGTGAGGGTGTAGTTCCCGTCCGGGTCGGTGTTCGCGAAACCTTCGGGGCCGTTCTGGAGGTTGTCGTCCTGGGCGTCTATGGTGACGCCCGAGACGCCGCCCCCTTTTGGCCCCACGACCCGGCCCGACAGGGTCACGCCGGACTTGAGGGCGAGGTCGAGCGTCCGGTCCGCCCTCACCTCGACGCCGGACAGGACGAAGCGCGTCAGGCCGCTGGCCGGGTCGGGGCTGACGTTCACCTCGTAGACGCCGGGTTTGAGGACGATGCGGTAGCGCCCGTCGGCGTCGGTCTGGCCGCCGCCGCCGAAGTTGACCTGGGGGCTGTAGGCGCTGACGTTCGCGCTGGAGACGGGCCGCCCGAACCTGTCCTGGACGCTGCCGGACAGCACGACCCCGCGCTCCAGTTTGACGTCGAGGGTCCGGTCTTTGAAGACCTCCAGGGTCTCAAAGTACTGCCCCGCGAAGGAGGTCTTCTGGGGCGGGCCGACGTTGACGCTGTAGACGCCGGGGGTCAGGGCGATGCGAAAGCGCCCGTCGGCGTCGGTGTTCCCGCCGCCGCCGGTCTGGGTCTGGGGGTTCCAGGCGTTGACGTAGGCGTCCTGGACGGGGGCGCCGTTCGGGTCGGTGACGCGCCCGGAGAGGACCACGCCGCGCTCCAGTTTGACGTC
>CAYRZX010000108.1:0-19086 GCA_964428665.1 uncultured Gemmatimonas sp. | reverse complement strand
GAGCGTCTGATAGCCCTGCACCCGCATCAGGTCGCGCATCATCTTCATGTTCTTCTCGCTGTCCTCCACGATCAGCACCGTGTAGTCGGACATGGCTTACCCCCCTTGAAGGCAAAGCGCAGAGCGCAGAGCGCAAAGCGTAGAACCCACAGTCTTTGACGCTATGCGCCGTGCGCTATGCGCTTTGCGTCTCACTTTTTGGCTCTACCGGAAACGTAAAATAAAACCTGCTCCCCTTCCCTACCTCACTCTCCAGCCAGACCCTCCCCCCGTGCTGCTCCACAAACCGCTTCACCAGCGCCAATCCCAGGCCGGTCCCTTCATACTGCTTCGTCAACGACGCCTCGGCCTGCACGAACTCCCCGAACACCTTCTCCTGATCCTCCGGCGCGATGCCGATGCCCGTGTCCACCACCACCACCTCCACCCACCCCAGAGCCGGAGAAGCGGGGAGCCGGGGAATCGGGGAACCTCCCCTCTCCCCTCTCTCCGTTTCTCCGTTTCTCCGCTTCCCCGTTTCGCTCTGCCCATGCACGAGCCTTGCTCTAATACCTACCCTCCCCCCATCCGGCGTGAACTTGACGGCGTTGGACAGGAGGTTGAACACGATCTGCTTGACCTTCCGCTCGTCGGCCACGATCTCCGGGAGGCCGTCTTCGACCTCGCACGACAGGGCGATGCCGTGCTTGAGGGCACGCTCCCGCACGATGGTCAGGCTGTTCTCCAGCAGGGGCTTGAGGTCCACCGTCGACAGTTCCAGGGGGCTGTGACCCGCCTCCACCTTGGACAGGTCCAGGATGTCGTTGATCAGGGACAGGAGGTGCTGTCCACTCTCCCGGATGTCCTTGATATAGTCCACCTGCTTGGGCGTCAGGTCGCCGAAGTACTTCTCCATCAGGATGTCCGACATGCCGATGACGGAGTTGAGGGGGGTGCGCAGTTCGTGGGACATGTTGGCCAGGAAGGCGCTCTTGGCCTGGTTGGCCTGCTGTACCTCCCGGTTGGCCTTGGCCAACTGACGATTTTGCGTCTCCAGACTCTGGAAGTCCAGATAGCGGGCGTAGGCCACGGAGAAGGCGTTTGCCAGGTCCTTGATCAGATCCACATCCTCCTCCGGCAGAGGGGCCGCGCTGCCCACATAGAGCATCCCCTGTACAAACGGTGCAAATTGGAGGACCAGGGTCTCCGGAGGCGTCTGGGCGCCCAGGTATCGCTCGCGCTCGATGTGCCCCTGGCCTTCCAGGAATTGCATGTAACTTAGGAATGTTTTCTGATTCCACTGCTCCATATAGACTTTTTTCGCCCGCCAGTGGTCCACCACCCTGTTGATGAACGGGGTGATGAAGGGATGGCCGTCGCGTTCCAGATTCAGGGTGGCAAGGGAGGTTCCATGAGGGTTCGTCAGGTAGACGCTCACGCGTTTTTCCCCCTCATCCATGATGAACACGCCGCAACGGAAAAAGGGGATGCCCAGGTCCGTCAACTCCTTCCAGATCAGGGGAGTGATTCGCTCCAGGTCCGCGCTGGTTTGCATCGTGGCGATCTCTGCGCGCACTCGATCCACGGCAGCTTGACGGACCGCGTGCCGCGCCTGAGCCTCGACCTTCTGAAGGTCCAGGAATCGGGCATAGCCCACGGAGATCGCCCCTGCGAACTCTTGCAGCAGCTCGGCATCCTGCTCCGAGAAATTTCCAGGCTTCTCGCTCTGAAGGGCGACGTAGCCGTGGGAAAAGGCGACCCCCACCCCAGACCTCGGCGCTTCGAAGCTGTCCGGCACATCTGCCTTCCAGACCTTCCGAAAATGTCCGATGGCCTTCATTCGGAACTCCTCTGTGTCGTCAGACCAGATCACGGACGCCTGTCCGCGCAAGAGGGGTCCGAATTTCCCCCAGCACACATCCTCAAAGGTCGCTCTGGTGGAGGCGTAGCTGACACCCTCGAAGGCGTCACGTATCGTGGGCGAGATCTTTACACGATCGAACAACGCGGTGTAGGTCAGGCCCTGAGTGCTCCAGGTATTTTTTCCCGCATCAAAAATGTCGATGCTGCACAGCGTGAAATTCATCCCCAGGCCGCGCAACTCGGTCCAGAGCGCCTTGAGTACCTGGACGATATCCTCGCTTTTCTGCATCGACAACGCCTCCGCCCGCACACGGTCCACGGCTGCCTGGCGGACTGCCTGCCGAGCCTGTGCCTCGGTCCTCTGGAGGTTCAGAAACCGGGCGTAGGCGAGGGCGAATATCTCCGCGAACTTCTGGGCAATTACCAGATCCTCTTCGGAAAGGGGTTCGGGTACCGACATATACAGAAACCCGTAGGAGAAGAAGACCTCATAATGGACCAGACGCTTCGGGACCAGATCGAAGGAGTGGCAGGTCTCCTTTCGTTTCCACGCCTCATACAGGCCCCGCAGGACTGGATGTTTACTCAGGGACAACCTCAATTTTGCGCGGGCGCCCTTTGCTGTGGTCACCCAGAGGTCCGCCGTCTCGCTCTCCTCGTCCACGATCCCGATGCCTGAGCGCCAGAGGGAGAACCCCAGGGTCCCGAGCTCCTGGAACACCGCGGCCGCCGCCTGGGAGATATCCTCGCTTTTCTGCATCCCCAGGGCCCCGGCCCGCACGCGCTCCAGAGCGGCCTCGACCTGCGCCCGCCGGGTCCGTGCTTCAAGCCTTTCAACATTTTTTTCTGTTCTGGCAAAATTGCGAGACAGATACACGGACATGGAAGTGAGGAAGGCGAGAATTCCATAGTAGAATACGTCGCTGAATCCTTCTATATTCTCTATGACGTTAAGATTCCTCAAGATCAGATAGGTGGCGCCAAGGATGAGGGGCAGAGACCCAACACTGATGATCCACGCCCCTTCTTTCTTTTGGGTAGTTGCCACAACAACGATCCGCAGCATCTCTGCCACGGATGCCAACACAAACAGGTTAAGATAAGTCCACGGGGCGAAAGGGGCATACCAAGCCCAGATGCCCAGCCCGACACCGCCCGTGAGGAAAGCCCAGAATCGTCTTGGCAATCTAGAGTAAAAGAGCGCGTATAGAAATCGTGTCCCAGACAGGGCTGTAAGTGCCACGGTCACTCTCCACGCTCTCAGGACGAATAAAATTTCTTCGGATATGCGACCCAGGTCCCGGACGGCCTCATTGAATCCCATCTGGGTGGGATTGTCCGTTAAAAATCGTCCCTGAAAATTGGTGAAGATGAAAGCGGCGAAGCTCCCTGTAAAAATGGCGTAGTAGAGATTTTCTCTCAGGCGAGGGTTGAACAGAAACAGAAACAGATGCAGGATTGCAAAGGCGATCGGAACCCCCGCAAAAAACATTTGATAATCTGTGAATGTTCTGATATGGTCCGCTCTTTGTTCAACGCTGTGATTCAAGTCTCCCAAAACCACACTAAAACCCACCGGAAGGCCCAGTTTATTGAAAGTCTCTGCTGAGAAACTCGAATACCGGACGGCGATCATGTGATCGGTTTTAGCGCCGAAGAGAATGACCTTGACATTTTGCTCCAGATGCGCTTTCTCCTCTCCTCTTGACCTCCCAACATTTCCGAATTCATAGATCCGTTCACCATTTAAATAGACCTCAGAAGCGCCCGGGTGGTACATTTTCAGGGCCAGTGGGACGTTCCAGAGCGCAGGATCGACGGAGAGGTGGAGCCTGAACCAGCCGATTTTTTCCCAGCCGCTTGCGGGAAATTGACCCGGAAAAAGCCGCGTGTCCGCCACTGTTTCCCAGGAGCTATCGTCAAGCTTCGGGTCCGCCCATTCGGCATTGTCGCCTGCGTGGTATTTCCAGTTTTTGAGGAGCGTGATCTCCCTGTTCGAACGCTTCAGGTCGTCCGCCGAGAGAAAGATTTTTCCACTCGTCTGAGCCGATGCAGGCGAGGTATACCAGGGCAGCAGGCATACCCAGACGAGGCCCACCAGGACAGATGTTCGGATCGGGTCTGTTCGGAGAACGATCGTATGTCGGGACATCGCCGCTCCTCAATTCAAAGGGGCATACCTCTGTCGTCCGAGGTATGCCCCTCAAACCCAGGTCCTTCAAGGACTCCCCCCGTCCCCATCTCGGACCTTACCGCGAAAAGCGCGAAAGCCCTTCCGTTTCGTCTTTCGCGTTCTTCAATCTAATGCGTCCGGCGTAGAAAAGCAAGGAAAAGATTCTCGCGGCACAAGAGGCGTCACGCGGGGGGGAAGCGCAGCCTCGCCACCACGCCCGCGTGATCGGAGGGCCAGAGGCCGGATGGCGTGCGGTCAGCCGGGTCGTCCCCGACGATCCTGGCATCCGCGACCGAAAGGCCACCCCGGACGAGGATCAGGTCGATTCGCCTGTTCAGCCTGGATGTGGGGTTCAACAGGTCGCTCTCCTGACAGCACGTGAATCCAGCCTCGCGAAGGCCCCAGGCGTCCGCGAAGCTGGCGCCGATGAGGCGTTCATACGCCGGGGTGACGCCGCCGTCGGATGCCGAATTGAAATCGCCCACCAGAACGACGGGGAGGGTCAGGCCGTCCAGCGTTTTTAGAAGCTCGTCGGTCTGAGCAAGCTGGACGGCCGGAAAGGTCTCCCTCTCCAGATGGGTGTTTACAAAGCGCAGCGTCCTGCCAGAGACCGTCGCCTCCACGGAGGCCCAGCCCCGGAGGAGGGTGAGCGGAAGCCCTTCCGGGCCGCCCACCGACGCGGTGAGGTTCAAGGCGAAATTCCCTGTCTGAGGGCTGGAGGTCTCGACGTCTGCGCGGGCGAGGATCGCGTTCTGGTCTGTTATCCGAATCCTGTCGCCGGTGGCGCTCGGCAGCTCAACGTCAACGCCTGCGCACACCGCAACCGCGCGATACGCCAGACCACGCGCCTTCAGCTCGCTCAGGAGGGCGGAGAGGTAGTCGAACGCCACCTCCCTTGCGGGCGCCGGGCATCCGACCCCCAAATCGCCCGGTGGCCGGATGCGGAACAGTGCGACCTCCTGGATCCCGACGAGGTGGGGGCGCACCGCGGCGATCCTTCCGGCCAACGCCCTGGCCCGCTCCGGGAAGCGCGTCGCCAGGATGGCCGACCAGGTCCGGGCCACACGGATGGGGGCCTCGTTGGGGGACGGCGCGTTCAAAACCGGGTCGATATCGGCGCCGAGGTAGAGGTTTTGAGTCATCACGGTCATCTCCACAGGGCCTCCACGACTGCGCCCTGCGGGGACGGTTGAAGCGGGTCGGCGGGGCATCTCAGGTCTGAACCCGTTGGAGGAGTGGAGGCCGTAAGGCAGACGGAGACCCTGGCAACGCGTGGAATTGTGTCAGGTGATTCTGGTAGTCACGGCACTGCGCTTCGAACGTCTCTTCGTCCATGTCCAGCTCATCGCGGATGACCTGGGAGAGGCGGCGCAGATACCTCAGCCGTTTTGCACTGTTCCAGGCGAGGGCGCTTGCGCGCCGGTCGATCAGGTCCGTCAGCGTGCATACCATTTCGCGTCGGCACAGGTGTCGGACCTCCGCGCAAGTCAGCGCATCGGAGAGGTCCACGCGTCTTCGCCGGGTGAGGGCCACCGCCTCTGAGCACAGGGTATGCGCCTCGGCTCCGTAGCGCTGATACAGCGTCCGTAAATGGTCCATCCATCGGGGATATTGTCGGACCCAGTATGCGAGCCTTTCAGCAGACTCCTCTCCGCCGCCTCCTACGGGGAGCCGGTGCGTCTGGCAGGGCAGATAGGTCCCTGGCCCACCGATCCGGTCGATCGCGCATTCCAGGACGCGGAGCGCCGTCAACCGCGCTGTGGTCAGTTTACCCCCTGCCACACTGATGAGACCCGATGGGGTAACTTCGATCAGGGTCCCCCGGCTGACGGCCACCGGGTCGGCCTTTGGGCCATTCCTCACGAGAAGCGGCCTGAAGCCGCTGTAGACATACCGGACCCTCTCGCGACTCAGGTTCGCCCAGGGCATAAATTGCCACAGAGACTCCAACAGATACTCCACGTCGCGCTGCCCCGGCCTGGGGGCGTCAGGCTCTGTGTCCTCCCAATCGTCCGATGTGCCGAAGAGGAAGCAGCCATCCTGTCTGGCCAGGAAGAGCGGTCGTCCATCCATCGGCGAGAAGAACGCCGTGGTCACCGTCAGGGGGACATCTTTTTCGGCGAACAGAAGGTGGGTTCCCTTTGACAATCTGACCAGGTTCGACAGGTCGGGCTGGTCCAATCTTCGGACCCTGTCCACAGACCCTCCTGTGGCGTTGACCACTGCCCTGGCGTGGATGTCACACGCAGCGCCGCCGATCCGATCGCAGCAGGTCGCTCCGACGACCCTGCCGTTCTGTTTCAGGAACGCCGTGACCGGCGCATAGTTGACGGCCATCCCGCCGTTTCGCACTCCGTCCTTCAGGGTCTCCACGGTCCACCGGGTGTCATTCACCGCGGCGTCGCGGTAAAGGTATCCTCCCGTCAGCCCGCGTGTCGGAAGGCCCGGGGCCAGCGACAGGGTCTCCTCTCGACTCAGGAACCGATGGGCATGGCGGTCTTTAAAGCCGGACATCCCCTCGTAAAGCCACGCGCCGAGGCGCATCTGGAGGCAGCGCCCGCCCTTTTCTGAATAGAGGGGGATCAGAAAGGGCAGGGGCCGGACGAGCCGTCCGTTCAGGCGGAGATGCAGATTGCGCTCGTGGCAGGACTCCCAGACCAGCCGAAGGTCGAGTGTCTTCAGGTACCGGAGTCCCCCGTGGATGAGCCTGGAGCTGCGCCCGCTCGCCCCAGAGGCAAAATCCTTCGCCTCGACGAGCGCAACCCGCATGCCGCGAAGGGCCGCGTCGCGGAAGGTGGACGCCCCGGTGATCCCTCCGCCGATGATCAGAAGGTCGAATGCCTCACGTGACAGCCGCCGGAACAGGTGGGGACGAGACCGCGCGTTGAAGGTATCGAGTCCCATAAGGGATCAACTCCGTTTCGTGTAGAAAAGTTGTCGTGCTGGCCAGGCCTTTTGGCGAACACTGTATCACGTGGTTGATCTTATCGCGACCCGACACGACCGAGGCCCCCCTGTCGTCGAACCCGCAATAGTCCATCAGCGCGCCGTAGATGTCCGGCGCGTAGTAGTGCGCCCTGTAGCCCGCGCAGCGGCCGGAGAGGGCATAGGCATCGGGCGTAAACGTGTCGGAGAGGAGGAGGCCGTCCTCCCGCAAGTTTTTACGGATCCATTTCAGGTGGCGTATGAGGTGGGGCTTGGGCAGCCAGGAGGAGAGGCCCACAAAGAGCGCCAGGTCGTAGGGAGATGCCGCGCCAAACTGCGCGCGCAGGCCTTCTTCTGCGATATCGCCGCGCAGGAACTCAAGATGGACGCCGAGCCTTTCGGCCCGCAGGGTTAATTCGCCGGCGAGACAGCCGCCGGGGTCCAGGTCGGCGGCGACCAGTCTGACGCGCTTCAGGGCCTCCGGGGCGCGGGAGGCGATCGCCTCCAGCGGACGGAACAGGTCGTAGGCGAACCCGCTCGGCGCGGTGAAGATACGGACTTCCTGGCCCGCGCTCAGCCGTCGCTCCAGCTCAGGCTCGATCTTCCGGGTCAGGATCTGAAGGCGGTCATACACGGCCCGGTGGAGCGGGTAGTCCAGGAAGATGCGGTCCAGAAGGCCGTCGCGCCGGTCGTCCCGGTCGTAAATGGCCCGCATGACACGGGCGGAGTACCCCTCCCGGAGGAGGAGACGCCCAAGCCTTGAGACCGCGAAGGTCGGCTCCCGCCAGGCCCCTTGAAACCACCTCCCTATCAGATAACGGACGAGGTAGCGATAGGTGAATATCTTTCTCCAGACCCCGCCGTTTGCGAGCGTTTCGGGGGGTGTTCCCAGCCGTGTTCCCGTGGGCGCTTTCGTGACCCGCCGGGACAGGATATGGGGCCTGAGCGCCCCAACGACGGCCCGCAGGGTTTCCCCCGGCCCCAGGGCGTCCACGGCAATGCGATGGGTTGCGTCGGGGGAACGGTATTGCCCGAAGGCCTTCAGGGTCTTCAGGTACATGTTCCTCGCCTGGGCGAGATCGCGCCTGTTTTCGTGCCGGTCGACCTTCTGGTCTCGCAACGCGATACGCCTCATCGCCGTCTCCGGGGAGATGTCGAGATAGATCACGACATCCGGCAGATAGGCCATCCGAAGGCCAAGGCATCGGGTCAGGCGACAGAGCCTCCGGGCATTTTCGAGACGCGGCAGCCTGCTTCGGCGCTCTTCAGGGAGGGGCCTTCCGTCCAGAAGGAATTCAAACGCGGACTTCAGGTCGTCGGCGTCGGGCCATTGCGGGTCGCAGCCCACGCCGTCGCTGGCAGGGCGCAGGTAGTTCGCCGCTCGACCGGCAGTGGACA
This sequence comes from uncultured Gemmatimonas sp., assembly GCA_964428665.1. Lineage (GTDB taxonomy): Bacteria > Latescibacterota > UBA2968 > SICM01 > SICM01 > SICM01. The sequence continues at coordinate 10,748 of CAYRZX010000108.1, read as the reverse complement.
GGAGCAGGTTTCCGTCGCTGACGATCACATCGGCGGCGTACCGCCGGCCAAGCCGGTAGGCGGCATCTCCCTGGAACATCATCTGCAACAGCTTCAAGCAGGGGTATATACGGCGGTTATTCACGAAGCGTTTGGCCATCCTCCTGGACCAGTTGGACAGATGGGCGGTGAGGGGCAGGCCGTCCGGGTGAAGGCCGGGGGTCAGGTGGTCTTCGTCGGCCTCGACGACGCGGAACGCCTCGCCGACCGAACCCGCGCGCAGGTTCAGCTCCGCGGCAAGGAGATAGGGGAGGGATGCGGTGACGGTGCTCTTCCCGCTCCCGTCGATCCCTAACACAGAGACGTGAAGGGGCATGGCCGACGCTCTCTTTCTGAAGGCCGGGCATACTCCGGGCCGGGCACGAAGGCCAGGGCTCCGGCGACCTGAATTTTTATCCTGCCGTGGAAGACCATCGCGTCCTCGTCGAGGAAGAAGCCGGCGGAATCGCGGTCTTTCAGGCAGATCTCCGCGTCATCCGGGGCCGAAATTCGGACGCGAAGGGCGTTTCTGGAAAGACGGCGGGGCGAAAGCGCCAGGAGGAACAGTGCGCGCCGTCCCCGGTATGGAACACACGTGAGCGACAGCGCCCCCTCTTCCGCGCGGAGGTCCGGCGCGAAGGGCGGCGCCCTGAAGGGAAAACTCATAACCGCTCCGGCGAGCAACCGCATCGACTCGACGCGCTCTCTCAGGCGCACGGTGACGACCTCAGCGGCCTCCGGCCGCAGGGCGCATCAGATGGACCGGATGAGCAGGGCGAGGCCATATTCGGCGTAGGTGAGCCGCTCGATGTTGAGAAGCCGCAGGGCAGGCCGATACAGCCAGCGCAGCCGGCGATGCCAGCGCTCAAGGTCCCGGGGGACACGGCCGAACTGCCCGAACCCCCCCAGAGTGGCCGCGTGGCAGACCTGCGGGGCGGCCCCTCTTCGGCCCACCTCATAACGCACGATACAGCAGGGGACTGTCCGGTCCCTGTGAAGGTTGGCCACGATCTCGCTCAGTCCGGCCTCGGGGTCACGGGGCATCCCAAACTGTCTGGCCAGGAGGTTCCCCGATCCCATTCGGAGGGCTGCGACCCGGACGCGCTCCGGCCCCGGCAGCTGGCCGGGCTCGCGGCCCTCGCAGACGCCCTCAATGACTGCGCGCAGGGTTCCGCCCCCACCTCCGGCGATGATCAGGGCAGGGGCGTCGCAGGAGGCCAGGAATGCCTCTGTGCGCCGCCTCGCCTTCGGGTGATCGTCCACGATCGCGACCCGCAGGTCCATCCCAGGCCCCAGGGCGCGTTCGAGCGCCGAACGGAGCCGGTCCACGGTTGTGCGCCCGTGCCCGGCGGCAGACGAACCGTTGATGACGAAGAGGATTTGCTTTACCATGCCGGCCGTCTCCTCCTTAGAGCCGCACGGTCAGGCCGCCGGACACCAGGCGGCCGATCTCCGGCGCTCCGACGAACTCCAGGTGTTTGTCGTTGAACAGGTTGCTGGCGGAGAGGGTCAGGGTCACGGACGCTTTCGAGGGGCGAAGGGGCAGGTCGTAGGCCAGGTCCAGGTCGAAGGCGGTGTAGGACCGGACGTCGCCCACGTAGACCCCGGAGTTCATGGGGAAGGGACCCCGGTAACGGATGCGGCCCTCGAGCCTGAGGCCGGTTCGAGGAGGCTTATAGGTCGCCCCCAGGTTGAACTTATGGCGCGGCGCGTTCAGCGCGATGTCGCCGATCCCATCCAGGTTCTTGAACAGGTTTTTGCTCACATAGGAGTAGTTGCCGCTGAGCGTCCAGGCGTCGTTGGGGTAACAGGTCAGGCCCAGGTCCAGGCCATAGACCTTGACCTCACCGAAGTTCCGGTAGGCCAGGACGACCGCAGCCGGGTCGTAGGCCTGCTGGGGCGAGACCGTGCCGAACGGGATAAAGGCGGCGCCGTTGCTGGCCGCGCCGGCCACGAACAGGCGGGTCAACTCGTCCACGGGCGTGCCGTTCCCGTTGCCCCCCCGCTGGGGGGCGTCCAGGGCGGCCAGGACTTCGCTCAGCTGCGCCGCGGAGGTGTCCTGAAGCGCCCGCCCGAACGCGCTCGACAGCGGGGGGCTCAGGGTCCCGGCGTCCAGAAAGACGCTGGGCGTCTCCACGCGCAGCGGTCCCACGAAGTCCTCTGTCGTGGTCTGGTACAGGTCGAGGGCGATCAGCAGCCTGTTTCGGACCACCCCCTTGTAGCCGATCTCGAAGGTCCGGGTGATGGTCGGCCTGGGCTTGGGGATATCCGTGACCCCTCTGGCCGGGTCCGGGATCGGGTCGAACCCCCGGGTTTGGAGGTTCAGGACGCCCATCGCGTTCCTCAACCCCGGCAGGGCCCTGGGCACGGCCCTCTCGAACTGCGCCGCCAGCGCCTCGGCCTGCTGCCGGGCCTGCGCCTGGGCCTGGTCGGGGGGGGTCCCTCTGGCGATGAGCCGCTGCGCGATCGCCCCGGCTGCGAGCTGCCTGAAGGTCGGCAGAAAGCCGCTGAGCACGGCCCCGCGGCCGACACCCCACATCACGTTGGTGAACAGGGGGTCGTGCAGGGGGATGTACTGATTGGCGGGGAGTCCCGCCACCGGCGCGAACGGGGACCGGAACATCGGCAGCCCTCCGGCGTCGCGCCTGAAGGTGAATCCGTTCAGGCCGCCCTGCGCCCGGACGTCGATCCGGGGGCTGAAACCCAGGGCGGGCTGGAAGCCCCGTCCCAGGCCGAAGGCGTCAGGGCTGGAGACCAGGTCCAGGAAGAGGTTGTTGCTGGTGGGGGTGCTGAAGGCCCGGTTGTAGGTCAGGCGCACGGTATGGGTGGGCGCGGGCTTTAACATCAGGGCCGCGCGCGGGGAGGCCACCGGGTTCGAGATGTGGTTGTGGTCGTCGAGGCGGCCGGCCAGCACCAGGTCCAGCCTCTCGCTCAGGGCGCTTTCGCTCTGCAGGTAGAACCCATATTCGTTGATGTCGTCTTTGTCCTCATTCGCTCCGTTGATCGTGCCGCCTGTGTTCGGGCGTGTCAGCAGCGCATCGAGGCCGTAGGTGAACCGCTGGCGCTCGCCCGGCCCGGCCGAGTGCTGGACCTGATAGACCGTCAGGCTCGATTTATCCACAACGGAGTTTCCGCTGCGCAGGAGCCGGGTGGCGCCCGCATCGCTCCGATTGTAAAAGACCTGGGTGAACAGGGCCTTATAGCGCAGCCGGGCCTGGAGAAAGCCGTACTTCCAGGCGTCGGCCTGCGCGGCCCCCAGGCCCGTCATCTCGATGTTGTCGGCCTCCGTATAGCCGGCGGAGACGATGCCCGTCAGCGACTCGGTCGGCCTGAAGTCGATCCGTACCTCTGCCGTCTTGCGTCCAAGTCCGTAATTTCGCGGGTTGCCCCCCTGGGCCCGGACCTCCTCGGGGTCCACATACTTCCAGTCTGTGCCTGCGTAGTACTGGCCGGATATTTTGTAGCCCACCTTCTTGTTCAGGGTCCCTGCGTGGCGCAGGGAGACGGTGCGCAGGCTTCGCTCTCCTCCTCCGACCGACACCGTCGTCCCCTCGGAGCCGAAGGGGGAGCGGGTGATCACGTGCATCACGCCGTTGGCGCTGTTGGGGCCGTACAGCGCCGATCCGGGCCCCAGCACCACCTCAATCCGTTCGATATCGTCGTCGGTGAGTGGAATAAAATTCTGGGCGTTGAGCCGCAGGGATGGCACGTGGGCGATCCGGTTGTCCACGAGGGACAGCAGCGCCCCTGAGAACACGTTGTTGAACCCCCGCACCACGGTGTTGTTCTGCGCCAGCCCCGTCTGGGCAAGGTCGACGGCGGACACGCTCCTGACGTGCTCCGTCACGTTCAGCGCAGTGGCGCGATGCTGGATCTCCGCGGCCTCCGTGACGATGACGGAGGCCGGGGCGTTCAGGATTTTTTCCTGCTTCCGGGAGGCCGACACCACGATCTTGTCCTGCAGGACGGCCTCGGGCGCCAGGGAGAAGTTGATCTCAACGGGTGTCCCGGCCTCTACCCAGACCCCTTTTCGCACCCACGTCCTGTAGCCGACGTGAGAGACGACGATTTCGTAGGCCGCTGACGGCAGGTCGCCGACCTGGTAGCGTCCCTCCGCATCGGCGGCGGCACCTGTCGCTTTTGGCAGCGCAGGGCCTTTCACCAGGACATTGGCGCCCGGAAGGGGTTGACCCGCAGCATTCGTCACCTGTCCACGAATGACCCCTTTGTCCTGACCCTGTGCGAATGCCGTGCTGGTCCAGAGCGCGAGCATCAAGCAGATGAGTCTGGTTTTCATGACAGAACCCCCTGGCTAAACTGTAAGTGATGGATCTTCTTTGGAACTCTCCTTCGTCGCAGGATGGGATAAACAAACGGCATACCAGCCCCTCTTTCGGTCGTAAAAAATCCACCTGAAATCTCTTAGGTGGGGGATAAATCAACAACCTATGCTGATTTTTGTTTTTTACAGGTCGAGATCAGGGCGTCTGGCTGCATCAGGAGGGCGTTTCTCTATAGTACACTCAGAACGGAGACGTTGGGCCTCTTTACAGGGATGAAGATTAATAAGTCTTTATTTAGAAGGACTTATCATATCTATGGGAGTGTATCCTTTTAGTGCACACCCCTGTATCCGATCCGGCAACAGAAGACCTCTGTAAGTCCCGTGTCCATTTTAAGGCCCCCCCAAACCTCAGGTCAAAATGGACTTTGGCCCCGGACTCGTAACCTCATCTCACGCCCAGGGCCCTGAGCAATCTGGAAAGGTAGGTGCGCTGCAGCCCCAGCAGTTCAGCGGCTCTGGACTGGTTCCCGCCCGTCCTCTTCAGGGCGCTCCGGATGAGCTGTCGCTTGTATTCCTTGATCTGTTCCCTGACGGATTCGTGGAAGTCCATATTCTGCGTGATCTCCGGGTTATGAGGGGGTTTCACTCCCACAATCTGATCCGGCAGGTCCTCCGGCAGGATCCTCTCCTCGACGCCCAGCACCACCGCCCGCTCGACGGCATTCTCCAGCTCCCGCACGTTGCCGGGCCAGGAATAGGCCGACAGACACGCCATCGCCTCCTCCGAGATGCCCGTCACTCCCCGCTTGGCCTCGTGCGCGTACTTCTGAAGGAAGAAACGGGCCAGGGCCGGGATGTCCTCCCTCCGCTCCCGCAGGGGGGGCAGGGAGACGGACACCACGTTCAGGCGGAAGTAGAGGTCCTTCAGGAACGACCCCTCTGCCATCGCCCTCTCCAGGTCCCGGTTCGTGGCCGCGATCACCCGGACATCCGTCTGGATCGCCTGAGACCCGCCCACCCGCTCGAACTCCCCCTCCTGCAACACCCGCAGGAGCTTGACCTGGAGGTCGGGCTTCATCGCCCCGACCTCGTCCAACAGGATCGTCCCGCCCCGGGCCACCTCGAAGCGCCCCTTGCGCTGGCCGTGCGCGCCCGTGAACGCCCCCTTTTCGTGCCCGAACAGCTCGCTCTCCAGCAGGTGCTCGGACAGCGCCACGCAGTTCACGGCCACAAAGGGCCGCTCCCGACGCGGGCTCCAGCCGTGGATGGCCCTGGCCAGGACCTCCTTGCCCGTGCCGCTCTCGCCCAAAAGCAGGACTGTGGCCGTGCTCTGGGCGGCCCTTCGGGCGACCTTGAGCACCTCCTGCATCTTCGGGGAATCGCCGATGAGCGTCGGGAGGGCGCCCGCCGCCGCCTCCCGGAAATAGGCGTTCTCCCGGCGCAGCTGCTGTCGCTCCGCGGCCTTCTCCACCACCACGCGAAGGCGCTCCGCACTGAGCGGCTTGGGGATGAAGTCGAACGCCCCGGCCTTCATGGCCTCCACGGCCCGCTCGACGCTGCCGTAGGCGGTCATGACCACCACGGTGGCGTCGAGGCGCTCCTCCTGAAGGCGCCGAAGCACCGCCATCCCGTCCATCTCCGGCATCTGGAGGTCGAGCAGGACCAGGTCGAAGTCCTCCTCCCGGATGCGCCGGAGCCCCTCCGCGCCGTCCGACGCCGCGACCGCTTCGAATCCCTCCGCCCTCAGCCGGGCCGTCAGCATCTCCCGAACCTCTATGTCGTCGTCCACGATCAGGATTCGGCCTCTGGATGCACTCATGGTTTTACCTCAAAAGGGCCACCACGCTCTGATTCCAACGTAAAAGGGGCACGCCTCCACCGTCCGAGGCATGCCCCTCTATCCCAGGTCCTGCAAGGTCTCCCCCCCCGTCCCTGTCTCGGACCTTATCGCGAAAGTACGAAGGGCGCGAAAAGCGCGAAACCCTGCCACCCCTCGCGATTCTGTTTTTCGTTTATTTCGCGTTCATCGCTTATTTCCCGTTCTTCCCGTTGCCCCCGTTCTTTTTGGCCTTGAGCGCGAGCAGGAGGCGCTCCGGGGTGAGGGGCATGTCGTTGACGCGGACGCCCACGGCGTCGTAGACGGCGTTGGCGATGGCGGCGAGTGTGGGGGTGATGGGGGGCTCGCCCACGCCCTTCACGCCGAAGGGCCCGTGCGCGGAGGGCTTCTCCACGAGCACGGACTCCAGGGTCGGGACGTCCAGGGCCGTGGGGATCTGGTAGTCGAGCAGGTGGGGGTTCAGGTTGCCCCGCTGCGGGCTGTACTTGGTCTGCTCCATCAGGCCCCAGGACGCGCCCTGCACGGCCCCGCCCTCCATCTGGCCGGAGACCTGCACGGGGTTGATGGCCGTGCCGCAGTCGAGGGCGCCGGCCAGGCGGAGGAGCTTGACCGCTCCGGTGCCGGGGTCCACCTCCACCTCGGCGATCTGCGCGGAGATGACGGTGTGGGACGGCTCGCGGGCGAAGGACCCCTTGCCGACGATGGGGCCGCCGGTGGTGGAGAGGCTGGCCTGCGCGACCTCGGATAGCGTGAGGGCGTCCTTGCCGCCGCCTTTCACGGAGACCTTGCCGTCGGCCAGGACGAGGTCCTCGACCCGCGCCTCAAGCTGCTTCGCGGCGAGCTCCAGGACGCGGGTGCGGGCGTCCTCGGCGGCGCGCTTGACCGCGTTGCCCACGCTGAAGGTGACGACGCTGCCGCCGCTGCCGGTGGTGTAGGGGGCGCTGTTCGTGTCGCCCCGGATGACGCTGACCTTGTCGAAGGGGAGGCCCAGGACCTCGGCGGCGATCTGCGCCATGGCGGTGTCGGTGCCGGTGATGTCCATCAGGCCGCTGAAGACCTTGATGCTGCCGTCCTCGTGGAGGGAGACGTAGGCCCCCGCCGGGCCCGCGCCGTTGGTCCACTCGCCCACGGCCACGCCCCAGCCCCGATTTTTGCCCCTCTTCCGGTTTTTCCAGTCGACCTGGTTCGCCACGGCGGTGAGGGTCTCCTTGAAGGCGACGTGGGAGAGGGGCCGGCCCCCGGCCACGGCGTCGCCGTCCTCGGCCATGTTCTTCAGGCGGAGGTCCACCGGGTCCATGCCGAGGGTCTCGGCGAGGCGGTCGAGCTGGGCCTCGGAGGCAAAGGTGACCTGGGGCGCGCCGGGGGCGCGGTAGGCCGCCGGGCCGGGCTCGTTCGTGTAGACGCCGTAGGCGTCGTATTTGATGTTGGGGACCTTGTAGACGCCCCGGATGCGGGAGGTCTGGCCGAGGGACGCGCCGGAGGTGGTCCCGGTGTTCCAGTAGGCGACGGCCTGCCGGGCGAGGATGGTCCCGTCCTTCCTGGCCCCGGTCTTCAGCCAGATCCAGCATCCGGGGGCGGGCCGGCCGTCCACGAACTCCTCGTGCCGGTCCATCACGATCTTGACGGGCCTGCGGGTCTTCTGAGACAGGAGCACGGCGTAGGGGTGGATGAGCATGCCGAACTTGGCCCCGAACCCGCCGCCGATGGTCATGCCGATGACATTGACCCTGGAGATCGGGATGCCGAGGGAGGAGGCGACGCCCGACCGGATGGCGAAGATGCCCTGCGTGGAGGTCCAGACCGTGACGTTGCCGTGCGCGTCCACGTCGGCCACGACGGCGTGGGGCTCCATGTAGGTCTGGTGGACGCGGGGGATGCTGTAGGTGTCCTCGATGATGATGTCTGCCTCCCGGAAGGCCTGGTCCACGTCCCCGAAGGCGTTGTGGCTCTCGTTGCAGATGTTGTAGAGGGTCCTGCCGTCGGGCGCCGTGGCGGGGGCCTTCTCCTCAAAGATCCGGGGCGCGCCCTCTTTGACGGCCTCCAGCACGTCGTTGACGGCGGGGAGGACCTCATACTCCACCTCGATGGCCTCCACCGCGTCGTCGGCGATGTCGGGGTCCGTGGCGGCCACGACGGCGATCTTCTCGCCCTGGTAGCGGACCTTGTCGGAGGCGAACAGGCCCTGCTTGGACTTCATGGCGTGGACCGTGTCCTCAGACGACAGGGCCTGGTCGGCGGAGATGCTCTTGTGGGTGAGGATGGCCCTGACGCCGGGGATCTTCTCGGCCTTGCGGGTGTCGATCCGCTTGATGCGGGCGTGGGGGTGCGGGCTGCGGAGGAACCTGCCCCAGAGCATGCCGGGGAGGTGGACGTCCGCGCCGTATCTGGCCGCGCCGGTGGCCTTTTCGACCCCGTCCACGCGGGGAAGGCCCTTGCCAACGATGGTGTAATCGGACATGGCGAATCTCTCCAAGCGGTGAGTGATCTGTAGCACGACCATGAATCGCCGTGCGGGATGTTATCCTTATCATGCAACAGGGAACGGCCCTGACGCAATCGTTTTTTTACTGCCCCGGTCTCGGATGGACCTCCCAGTGGTTGTGCGGGTCCTGGCCGCTGCACAGCACGGCCCACTTCTTGCGCCCCAGCGTGGGCACGAGTGCGGCGCTGGCGTAGGTCGCAGTCAGGCCGGCCCGGGGCCTGTCCGCCGTGCGGTTGCCCTGCGACGAGTGGAGCAGGAGGTCGGAGAAGAACACGGCCTGGCCGGCCCTGAGTTCCATCGGGACCTTGTGGCCGTAACGCCCGGCGTCGGGGACCTCGTGCCCCTTATCCAGGTTGCAGTCGAGCGCGCCGAGCCGGTGGGAGCCGGGGATGAACCCCATGCAGCCGTTGTCCACGGTGGCGTCGGTGATGGCCGTCCAGACGATCACGCACCGGGCGTTCATGGGGTTGAAGGAGGCGTCCTGGTGCCAGGGGATGACCCGCATCTGGCCGGGCTCCTTGACGATGTACTGGCTGACGTGACAGACCACATCGGGTCCGAGCAGGTCGTTCAGGTGCTCCGTGAGGGTCCGGTTGACCACGATGTCGTAGAGGTCGGGGTTGAGGTGGTGGAAGGAGGTGAACATGTCGTAGGTGGTCAGCTCCTTCCTGGAGCGCTCGAAGAAGTCCTGGACCTGCCGGAGGACCTCGCCCTCGAACAGGGGGACGCGGGTAACGTAGCCCTGCGCGTTGTAGTGGGCGATCTGCTCGCGAGTGAACCGGCGCGGGTTCTCGCAGACGACGGGCTGGAAGGTCAGGTCGAGGTCCAGGTCGGAGTACATCGTTTTTGCGGTCATGACTCAGCCCAATTGAAGCGCATTTCTTTTTCGCCATGAAGACGCCAGACCGAAAGCCCTACGGATGAGGCGCGAATGACCGTTCCCATGCGTTTCACCTGTGTGTCAAATCTTCGATGGCGAAGCAGGCGACGAATAAAAATGGCTGCTTCGTCTTCATTGACATCCAGACAGGCCAGGCAATATCTTGTGTGGCACAAGTTGCGTTTATAAAGTCCCAGATCGAGGGTAAAGAGCGTCGGACGACGAAGGCCGAGCAAAAGGGGAATAATTTCATCGTCCTTCATCCCCTTGCGACCAATTTCATAGCCGATTTGGTTAAATGGCACATGCCGGTTGCGCAAGGCTTGGCGCTGGTTTTTCAGGATATTTTCATCCAGAATGTTCACGACGGTGTTGGCTCAAAAGTATATTCATGGACACGATCAGTGAATACCTCTCTCGCCAAGATCAACGCTTCTGCAATAGCCTCTTTGGTGATGCTATTATGACATTGCTCAACAATCGTTTCCCAAGTCATTCCTTTAGCCGCCATTTCAAGCACCTGCCAGACCATAATCCGTGTGCCCCGAAAGGTAGGCTGGCCGTGACAGATTTTAGGATCGGCGACAATATAACGCCCGATCAGTTTGGGCTTCGTAGACTTCTTTTTCCCGTTTCTGTTGTTACTTTTTTTCATGTCTCTATCCTTTTGTTGCTCGTTGAACCATCCTCCTCAACCGTCGCAGATTGACCTCGTGCTGCGTCTCGCTCTCCGGCGTCTCCAGGATTTTGGGGATGTGGCGGAAGCGGGGGTCGTTCATCAGGAGGCGGAAGGCCCGCGAGCCGATCTCCCCCTTGCCGATGTGCTCGTGCCGGTCCACCCGGCTGCCGATCTCCCGTTTGGAGTCGTTCACGTGGAAGACGAGGATGCGGCCCAGGCCGACGACGCGGTCGAACTCCTCCAGGGTGCGGTGATAGGCGTCCTCCGTGCGGAGGTCATAGCCGGCGGCGAAGGCGTGGCAGGTGTCGAAGCAGACGCCGACGCGGCCGGGCCGGTCGAGCAGGCGGAGCATCTCCGCCAGGTGCTCGAAGCGGTGTCCGAGGGAGGTGCCCTGTCCGGCAGTGGTCTCCAGAAGGACCTTGACGGCGAACCCCTTCGTCCGGTCGTGGGTCTCGTTCAGGTGCTCCGCGACGCGGCGGATGCCGTCGGCCTCGCCGTCTCCCCTGTGCGCGCCGGGGTGCGTGACCAGGTGATCGATGCCGAGGGCCTCGGCCCGCCGGAGTTCCT
>CAYRZX010000107.1:2174-19134 GCA_964428665.1 uncultured Gemmatimonas sp. | reverse complement strand
TGCCCCTTGTCTCGATGATGGTGTCAAGATCGAAAAACTTGATCATCGAGTTTCAACAAAGATAACGTGTTTGATGTTCAAGGTGGCAGTTCGTGTATTCCGGTCATCCTTCTTGCTATAAACGAATATCAGCAAAGAATAACCAAGACCGTATATCTTCTGGCGCGCTGACTTGAAAGGGCAAGATGACTGGGGCTGCCGCACACGTGTCACCTTAATGTCAATCTCCAGTTTCGGAAAGTCTATCCCTTTCGCTGAGGAACCCCGATTATACTCATACTTCCTCTGGAGCGTTTCTTGAAACTTGTGTTCCAGATAGGTACCGACTGTTTTACCGTCCGTCACACCATAGAGCGATTTCTCTTTGTGCCTCGATTCTTTTTCGGCAAAAACTTTGGCTTCGGCCTTCAGAAGGTCAACTGTGAGTTTCTGCTTTGGCATGGGAAATCTTTCCGAGAGTTTCAGAGGGTGCGTTTGGGAGTGCCATAGATATAGTGATCGTGGTTTTCGGCCAGGTCTTCGACTCCCGCATCCTCGGCACAAACCTCCGGGATGTCCCACAACGGGGCATTCAGGTAGGCATCTTCTCCGTCTGAGCGGGTTATTTCCCTGAGACTCGGCGCTAACTCCAGGAGTTTTTTCTTCTCCTCCGGAGACATTGCCTCAATGGTCCGGGCAATTTCGACAATCGTCTCGTCACTCATGTCAAACCTCCTGCCAATAACGCTCAACAATTCTTCCGCGTTGACCCACCTATAAGATACGATCCCTCCCCCTCCGACGCAATAAACTCCTCATCCTCTTTTCCATCTCAGCACCGGCTGGCGGGCGGCGCGGGCCTCGTCGAGGCGGCCCACGGGGGTGTGGTGCGGGGCCTCGCGGAGCAGGTCGGGGGACTTCTGCGCCTCCTCCGCGATTTTGACCATGGCGTCGACGAAGGCGTCTAACTGCTCCAGGGTCTCGGTCTCGGTCGGCTCGATCAACAGGGCCTCCGGCACGACGGTGGGGAGGGGGAAGTAGACCGTGGGGGGGTGGATGCCGAAGTCGATCAGGCGCTTGCAGACGTCCAGGGCGGAGACGTCGCTCTCCCGCTTCTGCTTTGAGGCGGAGAGCACGGTCTCGTGCATGGGCTGCGTTTTGTACTTCTGCTCGTAGTGGTCCAGGAGCCGGCCCCGGACGTAGTTGGCGTTGAGCACGGCCATCTCGGAAGTTTTGCGCATGCCCTCCGCGCCGAGCATCCGGGCGTAGACGTAGGCCCGCAGGACCATGCCGGCGTTTCCGTAGAAGCCGCTCACCTTGCCGATGGACTGCGGGCGGTCGTCGTCGAGCCGGTAGCGGCCGCCCTCCTTCACGAGGACGGGCACGGGGAGGTAGGGGAGGAGGTGGGCCTTCACGCCCACGGGGCCCGCGCCGGGGCCTCCGCCGCCGTGCGGGGTGGTGAAGGTCTTGTGGAGGTTCATGTGGACCACGTCGAACCCCATGTCGCCGGGCCGGCACTGGCCCAGGAGGGCGTTGAGGTTCGCGCCGTCGTAGTAGAGCAGGCCGCCGCCCCGGTGGACGACGTCGGCGATCTCCAGGATGTCCGTCTCAAAGATGCCGAAGGTGTTCGGGTTGGTGAGCATGATGGCGGCCACCTCGCCGTTCATCTTGGCCTTCAGGTCGCTCAGGTCCACCATCCCGCGCGGGTCGGTCTTGAGGGGCTGCACGGTGTAGCCGCACATGGCCGCGGTGGCCGGGTTGGTGCCGTGCGCGGACTCCGGGGTCAGCACGATCCGCTTCTTGTTCCCGCGCGCCCGGTGGTGGGCCGCGATGACGGAGATGCCCACGAACTCCCCGTGCGCCCCGGCGAAGGGCTGGAAGGTGACGCCGTCCATGCCCGTGACCTCTTTCAGGATGTCCTCCATTTCGAACAGGAGGCGGAGCATCGGCTGGGCGTGGTCCTCCGAGGTGAGAGGGTGCAGGCCCGCGAACTCGGGCATCCGCGCCGCGCGCTCGTGGACCTTGGGGTTGTACTTCATCGTGCAGGACCCCAGGGGGTAGAAGACCGTGTCTATGCTGAAGTTCTTGTGGGACAACCGCACGTAATGGCGGACCAGCTCCAGCTCCCCCACCTCCGGCAGGGCCGGGGCCGCCTCCCGGCGCAGCTCCGCCGGGAGGTCCTCCATCGGGGCGTCCGCCGCCGGATAGGACGCGCTCCGCCGGCCCGGCCTCCCCTTCTCGAAGATCAGACGATCCATCACAGCACTTCCCTCCAAGCCGCCACGGCCTTTTCGATGTCCTCGTCCGATTTTGTCTCGGTCACGCAGACCAGGATGGAATGATCCAGGTCCGGGTAGAAGCGGCCCAGGTCGAGGCCGGCCTCGATCCCCTTCGCCCGCAGCCGGGCCAGGAGGACGGACGCCCTGCGGGGTGTGGTGACGGTGAACTCGTTGAAGAACGGGGCGGAGAAGGTCCGCTTCACGCCCGGCAGGCCGCAGAGGGCCTTCTCCATGCGGTGGCTCTGCGCCCAGTTCAGCCGGCCCACCTCCCTGAGGCCCTGGGGTCCCAGAGCGGCCAGGTAGACGGTGGCGGCCGTGGCGCAGAGGGCCTGGTTCGTGCAGATGTTGGAGGTGGCCTTCTCGCGCCGGATGTGCTGCTCGCGGGTCTGGAGGGTGAGCACGAACCCCCGGCGTCCGGCGTGATCCACGGTCTCCCCCACGATCCGGCCCGGCATCTTCCGCACGTGGGCGTCCCGCGTGGCGAAGAATCCGACGTAGGGTCCGCCGAAGCTGAGGGGGATGCCGAGGGGCTGGCCGTCCCCCACCACGATGTCCGCCCCGAAGTCCCCCGGGGGCCGGAGGACGCCGAGGGAGATGGGGTTGACGGATGCCACGAAGGCGGTCCTCCGGTCCCTCAGCAGCGCCCCGATCCGGCCGATGGGCTCCAGGACGCCGAGGAAGTTCGGGCTCTGCACGACCACCGCGGCCACGTCGTCCGAGAGCCGGGACTCGACCTGCGCGGGGTCCAGCGCCCCGGACTCCGACCAGGGGAGGTCCACGATCTCCAGCTCGATGCCGCGCGTGTAGGTCTCCACCACCCGCCGGTGGAAGGGGTGGAGGCTGCGGGGCAGCAGGACGCGCCGGCCTCCGTTGAGCCGGACGGCCATCAGCACGGCCTCCGCCAGGGCCGAGGCCCCGTCGTACATCGAGGCGTTGGCCACCTCCATGCCGGTGAGTTCGCAGATCATCGTCTGAAACTCGAAGATCACCTGGAGCGTGCCCTGGCTCACCTCCGGCTGGTAGGGGGTGTAGGCCGTGTAGAACTCCCCCCGTCCGATGATCTCCTGGACGACGGAGGGGGTGAAGTGCTCGTAGGCCCCGCCGCCGACGAACGAGAGGGCCGGGGCGCGGGACCGCAGCTCCGCGCCGACGGCGTTCAGGTGGGCCATCGCCTCCATCTCCGTCAGGCCGCGCGGCATGTTGAGGCCGTCGATCCTGAGGGGACCGGGGACGACGTTGAACAGGTCCGCCGGAGAGCCGATCCCCAGCGCCCTGCACATCTGGTCGATCTCTTGTTGCGTGTGTGGCGTGTAGTTCATGAGAATCCTCAGTTGGATGTTTCATTGCAGGGGCACGGCATGCCGTGCCCCTACCTGACGTGCGACTCCACGAAGGGCAGACGGACCACCTCCGCCCCTTTCCGGTCCGTCCGGATTTCGACAAAGAGGGGTGCGCCGGGCCTGCTGAGGCCGGGCCGGACGTAGCCCAGGGCGATGCCCGCCCTGAGCGTGGGGGAGAAGGTCCCGCTGGTGATCTCGCCGACGGCATCGCCGCCGGCGCTCAGGATGCGCTGATGGCTGCGGGGGATGGCCCGCTCGGTCATCCGGAGGCCGACGAGGCGGCGCGGGGCGTCCTGCTGTCTGAGGAGCGCGGCCTTGCCGACGAAGTCGCCCGGCTTGTCGAAGCGGACCGTCCACCTGAGCCGCGCCTCCAGGGGCGTGGTCTCCTCGCTCAGGTCGCTGCCGTAGAGGGCGTAGCCCGCCTCCAGGCGGAGGGTGTCGCGCGCGCCGAGGCCCGCCGGGACCGCCCTTTTGCCGTCGGCCTCCTGCAACAGCAGGTCCCAGACCTTCGGGCCTTCCGCCCAGGGACAGAGGACCTCGAACCCGTCCTCGCCCGTGTAGCCGGTCCGGGAGACGAGGGCTTCGGTCCCGGCGATGCGGGCCGTGGTGAAGTGATAGTATTCGAGGGCCGACAGGCCGGCGTCCGCGTGGCGGCTCAGGATGGCCTCCGCGTCAGGGCCCTGCAGGGCGACCATCGCATACCGGTCGGAGGCGTCCGCCACCGAGACGCCTTTGAACTCCCCGGCCTGCGCCTCGATCCAGGCGAGGTCGGCGTCCTTCCGGCTGGCGTTGACGATGAGCAGGTAGTCCGCCTCGCCCCGCCGGTAGACGAGGAGGTCGTCGAGGATGCCTCCGGCCTCGTTGCACATCGGGGTGTAGAGGATGCCGCCCGGCCTGAGCGCCTCCACGTGGTTGGGCAGGAGATGGTCCAGGAACGCAGTCGCGGAGACGCCCCGGACCTCCACCTGCCCCATGTGGGAGACGTCGAACAGCCCGGCGCTGGCGCGGACGGCCACGTGCTCCTCCGTGATGCCGGTGTATTGCACGGGCATCAGCCATCCGCCGAACGCCACCATCCGCGCGCCGGCGGCCACGTGGGCGTCGTAGAGGGGGGTCTTTTTCAGGTCGTGAGAGGCGTTATCGGTCATGTATAGTACCTTTACACCATGCTCTCCAGCACGGCGCCGAGGGTGATCTTTCGCTCTTGGGCGTCCAGGCGGAAGGAGACCCCTTCGAGGGCGGTGAGCACCGGGGAGGCGACCTCTCCGATCTCCACCCGGACGCCGGGGTAGGCGATGCCGTCCACCCGCACGAGGGCCTGCCGGAGGAGTTCGGCCTGGCGCTGTCGGATCTGCTCCTGCTCTTCAAGAAACTTCCGGCGATGCCTGGCCAGCTCCTGGAGCTTGGACACCAGGAGCATAAAGACGCTCCGTTTGGAGGGAGGGGCGCTCTGGATGGCCTGCCGGAGGCTTTCGGGGGTGAGGGTGGTGACGCGAAGGGTGCGGAGGATGCGGACGCTGTTCGTGTCGCAGAACTCAACGCCGGCCCTGATCTTCTGCAACCGCTCGATGTCACGGGGGTCCACCCCGGCGATCAGGCGCGTCTGGCTGCCGAACGTGGAGCCGGCGGAGGCGACCCGGATGCCCTCCACGGCCAGCAGGCTCCCGCCCACCACCGCGCTGGTGTTGCGTCGGAGCCGGCCCCGGCCGTGGACCCGGATGTGACCGCCTGCGCTCACCGCGGCGTTGTGGACATAGCTCCCCACGACGATATCCCCATCCGCCTCTGCCCTGGCGTTGGCGATGAACCGGGCGAGGAGGTCGCCCCCGGCCTTCACGGCGGTGGTCTGCCCCACGATGCCGTGGCTCACGATCAGGT
Organism: uncultured Gemmatimonas sp.; assembly: GCA_964428665.1. Classification (GTDB taxonomy): domain Bacteria; phylum Latescibacterota; class UBA2968; order SICM01; family SICM01; genus SICM01. Next base: position 13,658 of record CAYRZX010000107.1, on the reverse strand, counting down.
CCTCCCCGGCCTCCACCTGCGCCCCCATCTCCACGCCGCCCGCAATGGTGACGGACCCGCTGGCCCTGACGGTGAAACCGGTCCTCACCGTGCCCATCACCTCCACGTCCCCCGCGAAATTGATGTTTCCGGTCCTGTAGTCGACGTCCCCCTGCACCAGGTAGCCGGCGTGGACGGAGAGTCTGTTTTTGGAGAAGACCACGCGCCCAGCGATGCCGGAGAAGAACTGGACGATCTCCCCCTCCTCCTGGAGGCGCACGTTGGCCCCGGCGCGGGGGCGCGCGTCCTTGCCGTTGTCCGCCCTGACGGGGTCGCCGGTGACGGTGACGCCGGGGACGCCTTTCGTGGCCTTCGTGTAGAGGGCGATCAGGGTCTCGGCAGGGATACTGGGGGGTGAATTCCGCTCCTTGAAGTCGATGGTGCCGTCCTCGAGGACCTTTCCAGGTTGCAGGACCACGTCCACCTGCATCTGCGTCTGACCGTCCATCCCGACCGCCGGGGCCGCCCCCCGGGCGATGACCACGATCCGCTCGTCGGCCTCCCCGGCGCAGAGGCGGGCGATGGCCTGCTCGTCGAGGCCGCGCGTGATGCCCATCTTCGTGAGGGCCTCCCTGAGGCGCCCCTCGGAGATCGGGCGGGAAGGGCCGAGGGGGGGGAGATGGATGAAACAGGCGGTCATCCTGTCTTTAGACAGGAGAATGGGCGTGACGACCGAGACGCGCTCCTCGTGGACGATGAGGTAGCCGAGGGCCTCGGCGTGGAAATGGAGGCCGTCGTCGGACAGCCGCGCGTTGAGCCCGGCCTTGAGGGGGATGTCGTGGCCGCTTTTGGGCAGGTGCTCCACGCCGAGGATGGACGTGCCTTTCACGCCCTCCTGGCGCGGGAGCTTGCGGAGGACGCACTCCCCCGGCGCCACGAGGACGGCCCGCAGGGGCTCCTCCCGCAGGTAGTCGAGGCCGTCCCGGAACGCCTTGCGGACCTTCTCCATCTCGGCCAGGACCTGGTCCGTCAGCTCCGGGGAGGCGCCCACCTCCTCCGGCCTGTCGTCCAGGCAGACGAGGAGGAACCGGGCGTCCTGGCCCTCCACCACCGGGATACCGTGCGCGATGATGACGTTGATCTCCACCCTTCCGCGCCTGGCGGCGGCCCGGAGCACGGCGCGGATGGCGCGCTCGTCGATCCCGAAGACGATGTGATTCTTTTCGAGGACGGCCACGACCTCCTCTGCCGAGATGTCCGGGCGGCGGGGATCAAACACCGCCAGGGAGGCGATCATCCGGTCCGGGGAGATGCGGATCTCCATGTCTCCGAACCCCTCGCGGAGCAGGAGGGTGGCCAGCCCCGGGTCGAATTCTGCGGCCTGCCTGGGGGCGGGCTTTTCGGGGACCGGCTCGCTCTCCGGCGGCCCTGTCCGCCCCAGGTCCAGGGGGGCGACGACCTGAGCCTGAGGGCGGTCGCGGGAGGCCTTTTCGACCGGGATGGCGTCGAGGCCGTCTTTCAGGAACCGGTCGATGGCGTCGAGGTTGACGGCCTCTTCCGGCTCCTGCTCCGGTTTGTCCTTCCGGTCGTCCATCAGGCGTTCCCCAGGTTGTCCAGGGCCGTGCGCCACTGTTCGCTGTCGCCGTAGAGCCGTGCGTCGCTGACGGCGACGGCCGCCTGGGCCGCCAGGCTCGCAAGGGACTGCGCGTCCTCTTCAGCAAGGGGTCTGCCGCTGAACGGATTCTGCGCGAAGAGCACGCCCACCGCCTCGCCGAGGCGGAGCATCGGGACCGCCACGCCCCCCGGAGGGGCCTTCTGCTCGACCCCCTCCCGGAACGCCTGTTCGACAGCGATCCCGGCCTCCTCAGTCCACGCGCCGGAGACTCCGCGCAGCGTCTCCGGGGACACGGCATCCTCCGGGGCGCGCACGCCCGTTCCGGCGGCAGGCTCCAGCCTCTTCCCGGAGGCGTCGGGCAGAAAGATCACGACACGTTCCACGTCGAGGGCGCTCTGAATGGCCTCTATGATCGCGTGGAGCGTCTCCTCCAGCGCGTGCACGGTCAGGAGGTGCTGGTTGAGCCGGTCGCGCCCCTCCAGCTCCCTGACCTTGCGGTGGAGCTTTTTCAGGGCCTCCTGCAGCTCCTGCGTCCGCTCCTCCACCATCCGCTCCAGGTTGTGCTGGTACTCCCGGTTCTGGAGCACGAGGCGCCGGTGGTCGAGGGCGCGGGTGACGGATTTTTTGAAGTCGGCCAGGTCGAACGGCTTGACGATGAAGTCGTAGAGGCCGAGGGAGACGGATTTCCGCGCGTTGTCCAGGTCGGCGAAGGCGGTCATCAGGATGACCGGGCGGTCGGGGTCGGAGGCGAGGGCCTTCCGGGCCAGCTCCAGCCCGTTCAGGCCGGGCATCTGGAAGTCGGTGATCACCAGGTCGAGGTCACGCCGGTCCAGGGCAGGTAGGGCCTCTTCCCCGCAGGAGGCGGCGGCAGTCCGGTAGCCCTGCCCATTGAGGTAGCGGACGACCAGGTCGCGCACGCTGTCGTCGTCGTCGACGACGAGGATGGAACCGGCTGTCGCCATGGCGTCATCTCCTTCGGATGCGATGAATCACACGGATGCGATAAATCGCATCCCTACGTCTTCGGACGCGATGAATCGCGTCCCTACGAATTCCGGCGGGTCTGCGCGGCGGTCAGGCGCGCCCAGACCTCGGAGGCCCGCGCCTCCAGGTCCTCCGAGGTCCCGTCGTTGACGATGACGCAGTCCGCCCGCCGGACCTTCTCCTCCTCGGGGAGCTGCGCCCGCATCCGGGCCTCCACCTCCGCCCCGGAGAGGCCCATCCGGGCCATCATCCGGTCCTTGCGAATCTGTTCACTCGCCGTGACGACGACGAGGGCGTCGAGCCAGCTCAGGTCCCCCCACTCCACCAGCAGGGCCGCGTCCACCACCACGGGGCGGTCCGGCTGCTCCCGGAGGGCCGCCTCCACGTCGGCCCGGAGCCTTCGGACGAGGGGGGGCCAGACGATGCGGTTGAGCCGTTCGTTCGAGGCGGCATCCGCAAATGCCCGCTGCCCCAGGCGCCGGCGGTCCAGGCGGCCATCGTCCACGATATCCTCTCCGAAGGCGGCGACGAGCGCCTCCAGCACGTCCGGGTCCTCGACCGCCTCCCGTCCGATCCGGTCGGCCTCGATCACCAGCGCCCCGCGCGCCTCGAACAGGCGGCAGACGGAGGTCTTGCCCGAACCGAGGCCGCCGGTCACCCCTATGACCATCGCGTGTGACTCAGGGTTAGAGGGTTTGTAGATCTGAAGGGACGAGCCGACCGGCTCCGCCTCCTCGGCCTCCCATTGCCGGATCGTGCGGCGGTTGCGGAGCCTCGTGGCGACGTAGGCCATCAGAAAGAGCGCCGTGACGAGGAACCAGAAGTCGAGAGAGGCCGACAGGAGCGCCACCGGCCCGAATCGCTCGCGCGCCTCCTTCTTCCAGCGCGTCTCAAACTCCTCCGGCGTCGCGCCGACGGTCCGCGCAAACGCCTCCTCGAACGCCCGCCCGGCGCCCATCTCCTCCAGCAGCCGGGCCGGGGCGTCGGGGCCCGCCAGGTCGACGAGGCGCGAGACGGCGAAGAAGCTCTCCGCATAGGCGAGCCGGGCCTTCGGGGAGGCAAAGGTCAGCACGTCATCGACGTCGTGAAGGGGGATCAGGCCCCCCCAGAGGGCGGCGGAGGCCATCTCATAGGACTGTCCCCACCGCCACTCTGAGGCGTTCCACATGGCCACCCCCTCGTCGAACCACGTCGGGACGGACAGGTCCCCGGCGGCAGCGCGCAGGAGGAGGTGGGAGACCTCGTGAAAGACCGTCTCGCGGAGGCTCTGGGGGGCGCCGGGGACCCTGCGCAGGACGATGGTCCGGAGCGCCGGGAGGGCGCACCCGATGCCCCAGTCCGGGACGGCCCCGGCGGTGAGGGCGTCGAACTCCGCGCCGGAGGAGGCCAGGTAGACGGTGATCCGGAGGTCCGTCCTGAGACTCAGGTTCCGGCAGACGTGGCGGTAGCCGTTCTCCACGTCCTGCCGGACGCGATCGGCCAGGAGACGGTCCGGGGGTCTGAAGCGCACGGAGGCGTGGTCGGATTCGAGCTGTTCCCATTCCTCCGAGGCAGAGGCAGGGGAGACAAAACAGACCAGGCAAACCGCCAGGGCGCTGAACAAGCGGCTCATTAGACGTATTCCCTGATCCTCCCGATCTCCTCGACCCCTCTCAGGCAGCAGTTGGCGCCGGCGACGCGGTTGGCGAAGACGGAGGCCCGGCGCACGTCGCGGGAGCGCAGGTATTCGACGGTGAATCCCGTGAGGAAGACGTCGCCGCAGCCGGTCTCGTCCACGGGCGGCCCCGGGGGGGCCGCGGCGGCGTGGAAGGACTCGATCCCTCCGTCCGGGCCCCGGAAGAGGGCGTCGGACCCCAGGGCCCCCCGGGTGACGATGAGGGCGGAGGGCCCGAGCCCAAGGACGCGCTCCCCGAACCGGCGCATCGAGTCGCCGCGCGTCACGTCCGCGCCCCACAGGAGGCTGGCCTCCCGCTCGTTCATCTGCACGACGCGGGCGCAGGCGACCCATCGCTCCCAGTCGGGGGGACGCCGCCAGAACCGCCGCCGCTGCTCGTCGATACCGAGGGTGAGGCTGTGGACGTCCATCAGGACGGGGGCGCGCGTGGAGGCGCGGACCCGCTCGAGGGTCTCTATGGACAGCTCAAACCCCGTGATAAAGTTAAGACAGAGGGCGTCACACGCGAGGAAGGGGGAGAGGCGCTCAAACGTGAGGGGAGGGACGCCGCCCTGCAGGGTCTCCTGCTTGCGGCCCTCCGCGTCGTAATCGAGGAAGCAGTGGTTGTTCCTGTCCGCCACGAACCGGACGCCGTCGCATCGCACGAGGGGGGAGCGGCTCAGAAACCCGGCCACCGCCGCCTGCGCGTCCTGACCGACGTTGCAGACCGGAAAGACCTCCGCGCCCCCGTCCATCAGCGCGGCGAGGGAGAGGATGCTGTAGAGCAGGCCGCCGTAACTCTCCGTGATCATCCCATCGGGGGTGCGGATCGTGTCGCGGTTGATGGAGCCGACGAGGGCGATGCGAAGGGCGGTGTGGGGCAAGGGGACCTCAAGATCAAAGGCAGACGGCAGACGGCAGACGGCAGACGGTCTTTATCCACCAATCTACCATAAAAAACACGCATCATCAAGGGCTTTTTGCCGCCCCGTGAGGCAGGGGGGGCCGGCGTGAGGCCCCCCTTAAAAAAAGTTGACTTGAGGGGTGAAAATCCCTATATATTCCTGTATCTTCCTGTCTGTCCCCAGGTTCCAACCTGTCAGGTCGGTTTTCATCGGAGGCCGTGCGGATGTTGAAATCGCTGTTCGGAAAGAAGGATGAGGAACAGGCCAAGGAGCAGCAACCTCCCCGCGAGAAGCAGATCGTGATCGAGGGGCAGGAGGAGCAGGTCGAGGAGACCCTGTCCCTGCTGTCCAAAGAGGGGGGGGAGGGCATTTTAGACGAGGCGATGGAGGAGGTGGAGACCGCGGTCAAGGAGGCGGCCAAGACCTCCCTGAAAGACCTCCGTATGATGGAGGAGGGGCGCTGCCCGGACTGTGGCCGGAAGCTGAACCAGTTCCTCTTCACCAGCGTGTGCAGCCACTGCGGGTGGTTTGCGCCGATCACCGCCGAGGAGGGGCGCACCATCGTCCACCTGAAGGACGGCTCCACCTTTGAGTGCGGCACGACGTTCGACACGAAGGGGGGGTACATCCTCTGCATCACCGACGGCGTCGTGCGGGCGAAGATCGACAAGAACAACGTCAATTACGAGGAGTTCGTCTGGTCGGAGGAGGAGATCGCCCGGCGGCGGCAGCAGCGTCCGTCCGAGTCCCCCGGACGCGCCGAGAGCGCCTGATGGGCACTGGAGATAAACCTGTATGCTAAGACGCCTGCTCTCCCGAGCAAAAGAACCGGAGGGCATCGAACAATACAAGGAGAGACCCCCTGTCCTGGCCGACCACGAGGAGGCGGTCGAGGAGACACTCTCGGTTCTGGTCAGGGAGGGGAAGAGGACGCTCAACGAGGCGAGGGAAGAGGTGGAGAAGGCCGTGCAGGAGGCGGCCCGAAGCTCCCTTCGAGACCTTCGCCTCATGGAGGAGGGGCGCTGCCCCGACTGCGGTCGCAAGCTCCACCAGTACCTGTTCACGAGCATCTGTTCGCATTGCGGCTGGACCACCTTCATCATGCCGGAGAAGGGGGGGGCGGCCGTCTATCTCAACGACGGCTCCAAGATCCCCTGCCAGGCGGTCTTTGACACCAAAGGGGGCCACGTCCTGTGCGTCGCCAACGACGTGGTCAGCGCCCGGATCGACAAGAGGAACGTCAGCCACGTCGAGTTCACGTGGAGGCCGGAGGAGGTGAGCGAACGGCGGGAGCAGCACCGGCGGGAGACCCGGGGGGTCTGTCACTGGTGCGAGAAGCCTTTCGACGAGGTCTACGCCGAGCACCTGAAGCGGGTGGAGGAGGCCAAAAAGGCGGATCGGGAGCCGGAGAAGGCGTGGGAGCCGATCATCGTCTACGCGGCGTTCGGGGTCTATCAGAATCGCTACGAGTTCTGCTCCGAGCGGTGTGAAAACGCCTTCAAGCGCCAGTATCCGGTGCGCGTGCACAAGAACTGCTACGATCGCCCCTGCCCGGACTGCACCCTCTGCATCAAGCGGTTCGAGGGTTACGACGAGACCCTCCTCAAACGGCTGGAGATCGTGGCCTGACGGGCGAGGTCGAGGCTCTGGATGGAGAGGTCCAGGGCCTTTTTTTGCGTGCGGGGGATACACGTTGAAACAGAATCCAGAATTTAGAATCCAGAATCCAGAATCCAGGCCCTCACCCTCCCCCAGCCTGTGGATAAGGCCCTTAGAACCCCCTCCCTCTCCCGTACGTACGGGAGAGAGGGCGGGGGTCGCGACCTCATGGGAGCGACAGGCTGGGTGGTGGGGTATGGGGGTGGGAGAGGGCCTGACTCCTGACTTCTGTATTCTTCTCTTCTGTTGTCTCCTGCTCCCGGCCCTCTGTTTTGCCGCCGGGCCGGAGGAGGTCCTGATCCACCGGAACACGGGGCTGGCCTATCTGGAGCAGGACCGGTACCCTCAGGCCCTGGAGGCGTTCCAGCGGGTGGCGGACCTGGCCCCGGAGGAGGCGCTCGGCTTTGCCAACGCGGGCCTGGCCCTGATTCGCATGCAGCGCTTAGACGAGGCCGAGGCGTGGCTGAAAAAGGCCCTGGCCCGCGACCCGGCGCACGCGCAGGCCCACGCGCTGCTGGCGGAGGTCTACGAGGGACAGCGCAGGGGGGAGGAGTTCCTGCGGGAGATCGGGGAGGCGATCCGCCTGCGGCCTTCGGACGCCCGGTCCCGCTACCGGCTGGTCCGGTATGACCTGAGCTTTCGCCCGACGCCGGAGGGGCTGGCCGACGCGGAGGCGCAGATGCGGGCGCTCTATCGGCAGCTTCCGGCCAACGCCGTGGTCCGGCTGCGGTTCGGGGAGGCGCTGCTGAGGGCCGGGAAGGCCGGCGAGGCCCAGGCGGTCTACAGGGCCGCGCGGGAGGACCTCTGGAACGTCCCGGACGAGGCGGTCCCGTTCTTAGAGAAGGGGCTGGCGCTGCTGTCCCAGGGGAGGCCGGAGGAGGCCCTCCGGCAGATGATCATCTTCGAGAACGTCCAGAAGGGGGGGTATCGCTACCAGTCGGCGATCTCCGAGGTGCTGACGAGCGCCGTCGGGCTGCCGGTGGAGCGGTTCAGCGAGGGGTTCGAGGCGCGGCTGGCGAGGGCGCAGGAGGCCCCGATCCGGGTGGCGTTTTCGGACGCGACGCGGGAGGCGGGGCTGGGGGACATCAGGGCGGACGGCTTTGCCCCGGGCGACTGCGACGGGGATGGGGACGTGGACGTCTACGTCCTGCGCCGGTCCGACGGACGGACGCCGGGCAACGCCCTGCTCAGGAACGACGGGGGGCGGTTTGTAAATGTCACGGCGCAGACGGGGGTCGGGTACCGGGGGGCGTTCACGAGCGCGACGTTCGCGGACTTTGACAACGACGGGGACGCGGACCTGTTCGCGTGCAACCTGACCGGCGCGGACGTCCTGGCCCGGAACGATGGTTCGGCGGGGCTCACCCCAGGCCCCGGAAGGTTCGTGAACGTGGCTGCGCAGGCGGGCCTCGGCCCCGGCAGGGATGCGGGGCGGACGCTGAGGGCCGCCTTCGTGGACTACGACCACGACGGGGACCTGGACCTCCTGACGCTCAAACCGCCGACAAACAACAGGGGTGTCCTGCTGTTCCGGAACAACGGGGATGGGACCTTCGCGGAGGTCGGGGAGAAGGCGGGGCTGGCCCGGACCCTCAGCGCGACGGACGCGGCGTTCGGGGACTTTGACGAGGACGGGGACCTGGACCTGGCGTTCGCGGGGGGGGACAGCGTCGTTATTTACACGAACCTCCGGCAGGGGCGGCTTGCGGGAGTCCGCACGGAAATCTCTTCTTTTTCATCGACTGCCCTTTCCGTCAGCGACTTCGACAATGACGGGTTTCTGGACGTTTTCGCAGGGGATCTCTATCGCAACCGGGGAGATGGGCGACTCCTCCGGGCAGAAACAGGGCCGTCCTGGCGACGAGATGGCCGGGGGATGGACGCTCGATCTTTCGATTTTGACAACGACGGCTGGCTCGATCTCATTGTGGTGGACACAGGAGGTCCGCATCTGTTCAGGAACGTGGGGGGGAGGTTTCAGGAGGCTTCAGGCGTCCTGCCGCAGGGGCTTCAGGGCGTCAGGCAGGCTGCGCCGCTGGATGCGGACGGGGACGGGGACCTGGACCTGCTGGTTCTGGACGGGGGGCGGCTCCGCCTCCTGCGCAACGACGGGGGGAACGCCAATGGCTGGCTGGACGTGAGGCTCGCGGGCCTGAACACGGGCAACACGAAAAACAACAGCGCCGGGGTGGGGGCGAAGGTGGAGGTGAAGGCGGGTGCGCTGTATCAGATGCGCTACGTGGCGGACCCGATCACCCATTTCGGGCTGGGGAGGCAGACGAGGGCCGAGGTCCTGCGCGTGGTCTGGACGAACGGGGTCCCGCAGAGCGAGGTGGACCCGAAGATCAACACCACGGTGGTCGAGACTCAGATTCTCAAGGGGTCCTGCCCCATGCTCTATGCGTGGGACGGGGAGCGGCACCGCTTCGTGACCGACCTGCTGTGGCCCAGCCCGCTGGGCATGCTGATGGACGACGGGCGGCGGGCCTTCTCCGACGCGGCCCAGGACTACGTCAAGGTGCGCGGGGACCAGCTCCGGGCGAGGGAGGGGGTCTACTCCCTGCGGATCACGGAGGAGCTGTGGGAGACGGTCTACTTAGACGAGGTCCGGCTGATGGCGGTGGACCACCCGGCGGAGGCGGGGGTCTACGTGGACGAGCGGTTCAGGCCGCCCCCCTTTCCGCCGTTTCGCCTCCACACGGCGCGAAACCCCAGGCCGCCGGTCTCGGCGACGGACGACCGGGGGCGCGACGCGCTGGGCCGCCTGCGGGCGGAGGACGGGCGCTACGTGGACGGGTTTGAGGTGACGGCCTTCCAGGGGGTCGCGGCGCCGCACAGCCTGACGCTGGACCTGGGGGCCTTTCCGGACAGCGCCCGCGTGACGCTTTTCCTGAACGGGTGGGTCTTTCCGACGGACACGAGCCTCAACCTGGCCCTGTCGCAGCGGACGGACGGGCTGCGGGGGCAGCCGCCGAGCGTCGAGGTCCCGGACCGGGAGGGGCGCTGGCAGACGGTCATCCCCTTCGCCGGGTTCCCGAACGGCAAGCGGAAGACCTGCGTCCTGGACCTGACCGGGAAATTTCTCTGCGAGGACCGCCGGGTGCGCATCTCCACGAACATGCAGGTCTACTGGGACCGCGCGTTCTTCACGGTGGACGAGCCGGAGGTCCCGACGACGGTCACGACGCTGACGCCCGCGAGGGCGGACCTCCGGTACCGGGGATTTTCGAGGGTCTACCGGGAGGGGGAGAACGGGCCTCACCTGTTCGACTACGAGGACGTGAAGGGGGGGCCGGCGTGGCGCGACCTGGAGGGGGACTACACGCGGTATGGGGATGTGACGCCGCTGCTCCTGGCCGCCGACGACCAGTACGCGGTCATGAACGCCGGGGACGAGGTGGCCCTCACCTTTGACGCGGGGGGGCTGCCCCCCCTGCGCGCCGGGTGGGCGCGGGATTTCGTGCTCTACAGCAACGGCTGGGTGAAGGACGGGGACATCAACACGGCGCACTCGCAGACGGTGGGGCCGCTGCCCTACCACGGCGTGTCGGCCTACCCCTACGGGCCGGGCGACGCCTACCCGGCAGACGAGGCGCACCGGAGATTTTTAGAGACCTACCAGACGCGGCGGGTGACGAATCAGGAGTTCAGGGACAGGCTTAAAAATAAGGCCAAGGAGGATTGACATGTATCTCACGAACGAAAAGGTCGCCGTGCTGGGCGCGGCGGGGGCCATCGGGTCCAATCTCGCGCAGACCCTGCTGGCCACCAGGACGGCCAACCGGGTGGCGATGTACGATCCCCTCGAAAAGCCGCTGGAGGGGACGGCGGAGGAGATCTACCACTGCGCCTTCCCGCAGGCGGAGGTGACCTGGACGCTGAGCATCGACGAGGCGCTGAAGGACGCGGCCTACATCATCTCGTCCGGGGGCGCGCCCCGCAAGGAGGGGATGACGCGGGAGGACCTGCGCCGGGGGAACGCGGAGATCGCCAGACAGCTCGGCCTGGACATCCGACGCCTGACGCCGGGCTGCAAGTTCGCCGTCGTGATCTTCAACCCGGCGGACATCACGGGCCTGACGACGCTCGTCCATTCGGGGCTTCCGGCGGGCCGGGTGAGCACGCTGGCGGCGCTGGACAGCACCCGCCTCCAGACGGCGCTGGCGCAGCACTTCAGGGTCCGGCAGGACCGGGTGACAGGTTGCAGGACCTACGGGGGGCACGGGGAGCAAATGGCCGTGTTCAAGAGGGGGATCGCGGTGGAGGGCGTAGCGTTGACCGACATCCTGTCCGGAAAGAAGGCCAACGGCATCGGCATGACGGCCGAGCAGTGGGCGAAGGTCCAGGAGCACGTGCGAGGGGGCGGGGCGCGGGTCATCTCGCTGCGGGGCAGGTCCTCGTTCCAGTCCCCGGCGCAGCAGAGCGTGCAGATGCTGCGGGCCGTCCTGGGGGAGCCGGGCTACGAGTGGCCGTGCGGGGCCTACGTCAACGCGGGCAAGTTCCGGAACATCATGATGGCCATGCGGGTCTCGATCTCGAAGGAGGGGGTGGCGTGGCAGGAGCCGGAGGGGGACGCGGAGGACCTGAAGGCGCTGGAGGAGTCCTACAAGCACTTAGTGGCCCTGCGGGACGCCACGATCGCCGACGGCATCCTGCCCCCCATCGCGGAGTGGGGGAGGCACAACGCA
>CAYRZX010000107.1:0-2074 GCA_964428665.1 uncultured Gemmatimonas sp. | reverse complement strand
CTCATGCCCATAGAGCCGGGGATCAAGATCGCCGCGCAGATGTCTCCCGAGCCCACCGAAGAGGACCTGCAGTTCGCCCGGCAGATGGGGGTGGACCACGTGGTCCTGTGGACCGACGGGGCGCACGCGAACCACGACTATTTCGCCAGCCGGCGCGAGCTGTTCGAGAAGGCGGGGCTCAAGGTCTACGGCTTCGGCAACCGGGACGTGCACAACCAGGACGCCATCGTCCTGAACCTGCCCAACCGGGACGAGAAGGTGGAACAGTACAAGCGATACCTCCGGGACCTGGGGAGGGCGGGCATCCCCTACACCACCTACGCCCACATGGGCAACGGCATCTGGAGCACGACGCCGGAGAAGACGCGGGGCGGCGCCGCGGCCAGGGCGTTTGACCTGAACAAGGCCCAGGAGGGCCACTGGGCGGGCAGGCTCTATCAGATGCCGCTGACGCACGGACGCCGGTACACGGAGGAGGAGATCTGGGACAATTTCACCCGGTTCATCCGGGAGGTGGCCCCGGTGGCCGAGGAGGCCGGGGTGAGGATCGGCATCCACCCGGACGACCCGCCCGTGCCGGAGCTGGGGGGCATTCCGAGGTGCATCTTCAGCAGCTTCGAGGGCTACCGGCGGGCGCTGGAGGTCGCGGACAGCCCCAGCGTGGGGATGTGTTTCTGCGTGGGATGCTGGCTGGAGGGGGGGGAGCTGATGGGGCGGGACGTCCTGGAATCCATCCGCTATTTCGGGGAGCGGGGCAAGGTCTTCAAGGTGCACCTCCGCAACGTGGACGCGCCCCTGCCGCACTTCGTGGAGACCTTCGTGGACGACGGATACATGGATATGTATAAAATCGTGGAGGTGTTGCGGGAGGTGGGGTTCAACGGCGTGATGATCCCGGATCACATCCCCCGGATGGCGAACGACCCCCGGGTGGGGACGGCCTACACCATCGCCTACATGAAGGCGCTCCTGAAGCGCGTGAATGAGGAGGGATAAAGGCGGAAGGCAGAAGGCGGAAGGCGGAAGGCGGAAGGCGGAAGAACCCCTGCTTACTGCTTTTTGTCCAATTCCGCCAGGCGCTGTCTCAGGTCCTCCTCGATGTCGAGGATGCGGTTGTCCTGGCCGGCGTATTCGGTGGTCCTGAAGTCCATGTGCTGCGCCATCCGGTCGAGGCAGTCGAGCACGGCCTTGATCCGCGCGGTCTGGTGGAGGCAGACTGCGATCAGGCGGTCGGGGTTCTCTCCTGTCAGTTCGTTGAGCTGCGCGGTGCCCAGGATGGCCTGGGTCGCGTTGTTGATGTGGTGCGACAGGGTGGCGAGGGTCTGTTTCAGGGCCTCCACCTTCGCCAGGCGTTTCTCCTTCTCCATGACCTCCGCCTGGATCTCCCGCAGGCGGAGGAGGGAACGGATGCGGGCGATGACCTCGTCCACGTGGAACGGCTTGGTGATGTAGTCGTCGGCCCCGGCGTCCAGCCCTTCCACTTTGTCCCCGGACTCCCGCCGGGCCGTCAGCAGGATGACCGGCAGGTCGCGGAAGTCCTCGTCCGCCCGGAGGGCCTTCAGGACGCTGATGCCGTCCACCTTGGGCATGGAGATATCGAGCAGCAGCAGGTCGGGCCGGACCTCCACCACCTGCTGCAGGGCCTGCTCTCCGTCGAAGGCCGAGAAGACCGTGTAGCCCCTCGCCGTCAGCTCGTCCCTCAGAAACTCCACGTTGATCTCCAGGTCGTCCACGACCAGGACTTTGGCGCTCTCAGGCACAGCCTAAACCCTTTCCGAAACGATGAAGTCAGAACGATGGGCAAAGACAACGATGAAGTCAGAACGATGAACGCTGAAGTAAAAGCGTAAACCCGTTTTGCTTTTCGTTCATCGTTCCGCGTTCCACGTTCTGCCTTCCATCTTCTCCCACTCCTCGTAGAGCCGGTCCGCCGCCGCCTTGAGTTGCGCCCGTCTCTGGCTCAGGTCTCCAAGCCGGCCCCAGTCGGCGGCGACCTCCGGCCTGGACATCTCCTCGTCCAGCCCCAGGACCTGACCCTCCAGAGACATGATCTCCTCCTCGATCTGCGCGAACC
>CAYRZX010000106.1:0-19352 GCA_964428665.1 uncultured Gemmatimonas sp. | reverse complement strand
AGGCTCTTTCCGGGAACTGCTCGATCGGTGAAGTTATTCAATTTCTGATCCTTAGCAGGATGACCAGCGCCCCGATGGCCGAGAGGATGAGAAACCGGAGGCTGAGGAGGTGGTCCAGAATTTCTTTTCGGATGAGATGACCGAGCATAGGACTTCCCTTTAATGTTCGTTGATCTTCCCGGTGGCGCGGTATCGGGCCAGGAGCCTGCGCACCTGCCGGCGCAGCTTGAGGTCGGGGTCGTTCCACATGCCCTCCAGGGCGGACACGACCTCCGCCTCTCGCCTCCTCGGGGAGCCGTCGACCAGGGTGTGAAACACCGTCCGGCGCACGTGGGCGTCGGGGTCCCTGGCCAGCTCAAACACCCGCTCCCAGGCCTTCGGGTCGTCCATCCTGAGCTCGCAGGGACACAGGTTCCGGGCGGCCCGGCTGCGCACGCGCGGGTCTGTGTCGCGGGTCTCCTTGAGAATGTCTTTGAGGGTTCGGGTCTCCATGGGAAATCTCCTTTCCAGATAAAGGGCCTCAAAACACAGGGGCACGTACCCGGCCCCCGGCGCTCACGGGTACGTGCGGGGCTCTCTGGACACCAGCCCCTCCGGGCTCTCAACCGCCCGCCTGTGGGGGAAGAAGTGCACGTGAACGACGCTGAATGACACGAGCACCAGCGCCAGGATCAACAGGACGCAAATCCCCACGTTCCTGAGGTTCTGCTGCTCCTCCTGCCGGCTGAGGACCTCCTTGAGCGTCTGCATAAGCCGTCTCACCTCCTTTCAGGGGGTTGAGAAGGCTTACATCCCAATCCCCTCGATCTGCTGAAAATCCTCCTTCAGTTTCCGTCGCGCCCGGTAGAGCCAGGTCTTGACCGTCCCCATCGGGGCCTGAAGTTCCTCCATCATCTCGTTATAGGAGCGGTCCTCGATGTGGCGCATCCAGACGGCCTCCCGGCAGGTGTCCGGGAGTCCTTCCACGGCCTGTCTCACAAGCGTCTGACATTCTTTCCGATACAGAACCTCTTCGGGGTTCGCAGTCCGGGAGGGCTCCCAGGCCCATTCGGACGCCGGGTCTGAGACCGCATTTAGCCAGGACCGCCACGCCTGCCGGGATCGCAGGTGGGTCGCGCAGACGTTGAGGGCGATCTGCGTCAGCCAGGTGGAGAAGGCCGCCTCCCCCCGGAACCCCTCCAATCCCAGATAGGCGCGCATAAACGTCATCTGGACAAGGTCTTCCACGTCCTCCCGGTTCCAGACGCGGTGGGCGACAATCGCCCAGGTCCTGGGGAAATGCGCCCTGTAGAGGCTTTCGAAGGCGTCCTGGTCTCCCCTCAACGTCCGGCGAATCAACTCCTGCTCTTCGATCTGTGACATGCCCGACCCCTTTGTGTGAGCGAAACATAAGGGAAAGATCCGAAAAAAAGCGCCTGCTGATCCCCGACGACGGATACGCGTCACCGTCGGATATCAGCAGGCGCCTCTATGGGTTGGTCCGGCGAACCCTGCCCTTCTATCGTTTTTTTTCAGGCCAACCGGTTCAATTATACATTCATGATCCGATTTTGTCAAGTCCAAATTCCGCTGAGGGGCGCGGGGATGGAGGGATAAGCCGCTTGACGGCGTTCCCGGCAGGCTTTATATTGTCGCGCTGACGCGGATGGCCCTGCGCCACACGGGAGAGGTCCGAAAGATGAAATTGAGGAGAGAGGCATGACATCACAACGCCGTGCAATCGCGGAATCCTGCACCCTGTACAAACCCGGAGACATCGAGAATGCGCTCCGGAACGTGTCCCGCCATGGGTGGGCGCAGAGGATTGTGGACGGATGGAAAGGGGGCGCGGCCTTTGCCCTGCGGCAGGACCGGGCGTTCTTCGACGCGCTCATCCCGGAACTCACGCCGGGGAGTTTTTACGGCCAGAACTGCCCGGCCTGCGTGGGCAGGCAGTCGGTGATGGGCGAGTCCGGGATCTTTGACTGGGGCGTGGAGACGCCGGACCGCCTCACCTGCAACCGCTGCGGGACGGTCTATCCGAACGAGCATTTCCCGGAGACGGGCACGCTGGAATGTCCCCGGATGGGGCAGACGTTCACGTACTACGAGACCGACCTGGAGCGGGCAGACCCGGCGAACCGAAACCGCCACGCGCTCAAGTGGCTGGGCGACCGCCCCACGATGACGAGTTTCAGCGGCACGATCCGGTTCGCCAGGGTCCGCTGGGCCTTCGGGCAGGCGCCTCTGCTGGCGAAGCTCTATGCCCTCACGGGCGACGTGGCCTGCGCGGAGCGGGCGGCGTGGATCCTGGACCGCTTCGCCCGGGTCTACCCGAATTATATCTATCACTCCTACGACGGCACGGTCGCGGACCTGCCCCCGGCGGAGGTGGCCGCCAACATGGGGAGACAGGAGGGCGCGGGCGGGCCGAACGGGGGGCGCTTCCCCAGGGAGGCCATTCGCCACGCGTACGGCCTGCACCAGTCTGAGGACCACGCCACGCTGAACAACGGCTTCTGGGGGGCGGGCCGCCTGAATGTCCACGGCAAGGGGAGCGACGCCGGCCCGCTGCTCGACCTGACGGTGGCATACGATCTGATCCGCGACGCGACGTATGCGGATGGCCGCCGCGTACTGGACGACGGGATGGAGCGCCGGATCGTGGAGGACCTGATCGAGGCCGGGTGCGCGGACGTGGAGCACTGGGACTCGGTGAGCAACAAGGGGGTGGCGGTCTTCTCCCTGGTCGCCGCGGTGGGGGCGCTCCTGAAGCAGCCGGGGAGGGTCCGTCACGCGCTGGCGGGCTTCAATCGGACGATGGAGAGCCGCTACCACTTCGACGGGTTCTACTCGGAGTCTCCGGCCTACGCGGCCCACAACTTCGAGAACGTGCACGAGGTCGCGGACATCCTGCGCGGGTACAGCGACCCGCCCGGCTTCCAGCCGGAGCAAGGCCCGCGCATGGAGGACCTGAACCTGTTCACGTCCGGCCGCTTTCACCCGGCGATGCAGTCCATGCTGAGGATGCTGGCGCCGGGGCGACGCCTGCCCGTCATCGGGGACACGGTCTACGACACGGGGGTGAGTCTCCTGTACGCCGAAATCTTAGCTGCCCGGCTCGGGGGGCAGTACGCGGGGCTGCTCGAGGCGATCCAGGGCGCGGGCCTGTCCGAACGGGGCACGGAGTATGCGCTCTGGTATCGCCCGTTCGATCTCCGGGCCGGGGGGCCGGTAGAGTTGCCGCTGCGCTCCGAGTGGTTCCCGGGGTGGCACGTGGGGGTCCTGCGCGGGGGAGAGGCCGGTCGGACGGCGGTTTACCTGAACGGGAACGAGAACCGGTGGACCGTCCACACCGGGCACCGGCACCGGGACATCCTGAGTCTCAGCGCGTACGCCTTCGGGGAGGAGCTGGTCTCCGACCGGGGCTATTTCTCCGGGAGCGGCCAGTTGACGCGGGAGGGCCTGCCCGGGCAGCGCTGGCTCGTCAGCACGCTGTCGCACAACCTGGTGGTGGTGGACAGCGAGAACCAGTCGGACCGGGACTGCGGCTCGAACCTGGAGCTGTTCGGGGTAGCCCCCGGAATCGAGGTGATCCAGGCCGCCGGGGTCAACGTCTATCCGCAGTGCGAGACCTACCGGCGCACGGTGGTTCTGGTAAAGACGCCCGACGGGCAGGTCTATGCCGTGGATCTCTTCCGGGTGAAGGGGGGACAGACCCATCACTACAGTTTCGTCTGTGAAGGATCGCTGACGCCGGGCCAGATGAAGACGGAACCGGTGGACCTCCCACCGGCCTGGGGCGGATGGCTGAGCCACGCGAAGGCCTTCTTGCCAGGAGCGCCGTATACGTTCACGTGGCGGTCCGGGCGGGTGGGTCTGGACCTGACGCTGTTGAACATCGGGGACACCGTGAAGCGGGTCATCGTGGCGGATGCGCCGGGATGGCGGCGGGGATCGCCTGCGTCGGAGCTGGAGAGGCCGCCGCTCGGGCAAATCCTGGTCGAAAACCGCGCCGGGGATGCGGGGGGAGAGGCGTCCACGCAGTATGCGGCCATCCTCGCGCCGTACCGGTCCGAACGGTCCCCCGTGCTCGGCGCGCGGCTGCTGGTCAACGATCTTCGCTCCGGGGTCGTGGCGGTCGAGGTGAGGCTGGCGGGGCGGACGGACTATTTCATCTCCACGCCGGATCAGGAGGAGCGGCAATACGGCCCGGTCAACGCCGCAGGGGAGTTTGCCTTCCTATCGGTGGACGATGCCGGGCGGGCCACGCAGGGCTATCTCCTCAACGGGACGCGGCTGGCGTGCGGGGACGTGAGGATCGCTCTCCCGGAACCTCACACCACGCTCAGGGTGCGATCCGCTGAGGGGAATACCTTTTACCTTGCGGACCCCCTTCCGCCGGGGCAAGCTGTCAGCGGGTCGTACCTGCTGGCCGGGGCGTCTCCCCGGACCGGTTTCGAGGTCGAGTCGGCGGAGGAAGGCTCGATCACCGTGAGGGACTACCCGGCGATCGCGTGCGAGGACATCACGCTGCTGAACTCGCGCTGGATGGGAGAGAAGGTGTGAGGGCCGCGTTTTAGAAAGGTTCCTGACATGAGCGCTGAATCCATCGACGTCTTGATCCGAGGCGGACGGGTGGTGGACGGTTCGGGCAATCCCTGGTTTTATGGGGATGTGGCCCTGTCTGGAGACCGGGTGGCGGCTGTGGCCCCGCCCGGACAGATCTCGGTCGAAAGCGCCGCAGAGGTCGTGGAGGCGGCTGACATGGTGGTCTGTCCGGGGTTCATCGACATCCAGAGTCACTCGATCCTGCCGCTGATGCGGGACGGGCGGTGTCTGTCCAAGATCACGCAGGGGATCACGACGGAGATCATGGGGGAGACGTGGACGCCGGCGCCCTCCGGGGGGAAGCGCCCGGCGCTTCCGGGGGAATGGCAGGATCGAGCGCGGTCCTGGGGCCGGTTCGGGGACTGGCTGGAGGCCATGGTGGAGACCGGGATTTCGCCGAATGTGGGATCGTTCCTGAGCGGGGGCACCCTGCGTTCGCTGGCGTGCGGGATGCGGATGGGGCCGGCCACGGCGGATGAGCTGGAGGGGATGCGGCGGGTGATGGCCGGGGCGATGGAGGACGGGGCGTTCGGCGTGTCTTACGCGCTGATCTATCCTCCGGACACCTATGTGGAGACCGACGAGATCGTGGAGGTGTGCCGGGTGGTGAGCCGATATGGGGGGATCTACATCACCCACATGCGCTCCGAGGACGACCGGCTTCTTGAAAGCGTGGAGGAGACGCTGGAGATCGGGCGGCGGGCGGAACTTCCTGTGGAGATTTATCACCTGAAGGTGATCGGCAGGCAGTACTGGCACAGGATGCCGGAGGCGATCCGGCGGATCGAGGCGGCCAGGGCGTCCGGCCAGGACGTGACCGCGGACATGTATCCGTACGTGGCCAGCGGCACAGGGCTGTCGACGGTGCTGCCCGCGTGGGTGGCGGCCGACGGCCGGTTCTACGAGAACCTGAAAGACCCGGGCGCGCGGGCCCGCATCCGGGAGGAGGTGGAGCGGCAGTTCCGCGACGGGACGGCGGTGCGGCGCCCGGAAGACACGATGCCGATCGGGCTGACGAGGCCCGAGCACGCGCCGTATGCGGGGAGGCGGCTGACGGAGATCGCCGAGATGCGGGGGCAGGACTGGCTGGACGTGGTCTTCGACCTGCTGCTAACCGAAGGACAGCCGATCTCGACCATCTTCTTTATGGTGAGCGAGGACAACCTGACGCTGCAACTGCGGCAGCCCTGGATCAAGGTGGCCACGGACGCGGGCGGGGTGGACCCGGCGTGGGCGTCCCGGGAGGGCGCGGTGCACCCCCGGGCGTACGGCGCCTGTCCCCGGATCCTGGGGAAATACGTGCGGGAGGAGGGGGTGCTGACGCTCGAAGAGGCGGTCCGGAAGATGACGTCGGCCGTGGCGGACCGGCTGGGGCTGCGGGACCGGGGGAAGCTGCAGGCGGGGTGCTGGGCGGACGTGGTGGTGTTCGACCCCCGGCGGGTGGCGGACCGGGCGACGTTTGAGGACCCGCATCGGCTTTCGGTGGGGGTGCGGGACGTGTGGGTGAACGGGGTGCGGGTGGTGGCCGAAGACACACATACGGGGGCGACGCCCGGACGGTGGGTGAAGGGGCCGGGGGCGCGGTGAAAAGGTTGAAGGCGATTATTTAAACCCCGGTCTGTCCAGCCCCTGACCTCAAGCCCGATTGCCCCCATACGTGGAACGAAGCAGGGCATTCTCTTCAAAGCGAGTTGCTCGCAAGGGGGTGATATCCACCGTGCTGGCCTTGCCGTCCATAACCAGCTCTGCCAGACACAGCCCCATGCCTGGCGCGAGCTTAAACGAATGGCCGCTCCCCCCGACGGCCAGGTACAGACCTTCTATACCGGGACTCTTATCCAGGATCATATTCCAATCCGGGGTGATGGAGTACAGACCCGCCCAGCCTTTGACGAACCTACCCCTCTGCAGGGTCGGCAGGCGGTGAGACAGACGCCGGGTGGCGTCCTGGATGAAGTCTTGATCGACCTCTCGCCTGTAGTGATGGGGGTCGGCCAGCTCGTTCTCTTTGGGGTGGCCCGTGCCGACCAGGATCGACCCATCGGCTGTGGGGCGGAAATAGATGCGATCCACCATGTTGGAGACCACGCGGCGCAGGGGGGGCATGTCCGTGGGGGGCTGGATGACGATCTCCTGCTCGCGAGAGATCTCCAGGGGAAGATCCAGGCCCGTCCAGCGCCCGACCTCTTTGGCCCAGGGGCCGGCGGCGTTGATGACGATCGGTGTGCTGATCTCGCCCTGGTCGGTGACCACGGCGGAGACCCGACCGTTGATGATCCGGATGCCTCGTGCCGGGGTATGGACGTGGGCCTCGGCGCCGTGGGCCCTGGCCTTGGCCACGAAGGCATTCACCATGCCGTGAGGGTCGGCATAGCCTGAGTCGGGCTCGAATGCCACGCAGCCGATGCCCTCGGTGTTCAGGCCGGGGATATCCCTGGCCGCCTCCTCGGCGGAGATCTCCCAGGTCCGCACGCCCATGCGCTGCAACCGCACCATGTTCTCGCGGAAGACACCGGTGGCCTCGGGCGGACAGAAGAAGAACCAGCCGGTGTTGGTGAAGACCCTGGCCCCGTCAAACAGGTCAGGAAAATGCTGGAAGATGTCGAGGCTCTTCTGAACAAGGCGGATACTGACCTCGTTGGAGTAGTGCTGGCGCACCATGGCCGCTGAGTCCCCCGTAGCGCCAGAGCAGAGCTGGCCCTTCTCCAGCAAGACCGCCCGGCGCATCCCTTTGGCAGTCAGATGATACAGAATGCTCGACCCGAGGGCGCCTCCCCCGATGATGACCGCATCCGCTGTTTTGCGCATGGATTTATTCCTCTTGTCAACCGCTTCTCAATCGACAGGTTTCGGCCTCGTCCACCTTCATGGTCTGTGGGTCGATCGCCACTCCATAGACCTCCTGCGCCCGCGCCAGGGATACCAGGCCATCTCGCACATCCCGTCGCACGGCCTGCGCGTCCCTTTGCCTGGCATCCCCCCAGCCGCCCCCCCCTGGCGTCTCTGTCACGATGACGTGGTCCCCCCCCACGACTGTGGTGATCTTGGACGGCAGGCGCCGTTCGCCCCCATCAGGGCTGAGGACCACACAGCGGGACGGCCTGGCGGGCTGTCCTCCGAACAGGCCCCAGGGCGCCACCTCTGCCCGGTCGGAACTGAGGGTGAGACGGACATCCTTCCCCAATACCCGGAAGGCGCGTCGCAGACCCAACCCTCCGCGATGCTGGCCGGGCCCCTCGGAATCGGGGACCAGGCCGTAGGACTCGATTCGCAGGGGGTAGGCAACCTCGACGGCCTCCACCGGGGCGTTGCGCGTGTTGGTCATGTGGTTCTGCACGCCGTCCATCCCGTCCTGGTCGCGCATGGCCCCCTGCCCTCCCCCATAGGTCTCGATGTAGTTGTAGTAGTTGCCGTTGCGGGGGTCAATGCCGCCGATGTTCAGCAGGTTCATCGTGCCGGAGCAGGCCGCCAGTACCCTCTCGGGCACCGCCTGAGAGAGGGCGCCCAACAGGGCGTCCACAATGCGCTGGGTGGTGACGATGTTGGCATTGCACACGGCGTTGGGGTAGACCGCCGAGAGCAGGCTGCCGGGCCGCACGACGACCTCGACCGGCCGGTAGGCCCCGGCGTTGGAAGGCAGCTCCGGGTCCAGCGCGGCCTTGAGTACGTAATACACACAGGCGGCCACCGAAGGCCAGCGGCAGTTGAGGGGGCCCTGAGCCGCGTCATCCGTGGCGCTGAAATCGGCGCGGAATACCTCCCCCCTGGCCTCCAGCCTGACGCGGATTGTGTAGCGCCGGTCTGTGACACCGTCCCCCTCCAGCACGTCCTCGAAGGTATAGACGCCAGATGGAATTGTACGTAGCGCAGCCCTCATACGCCGTTCGGAGTAGTTGAGCATCTCCTCCAGGTAATGCTCAACGGTGGCGACGCTATACTTTTCGACCAGTTCGCCAAGACGCTGGGTGCCTACGGCATTGGCCGCAAACTGGGCCAGCAGGTCCCCCCGCACCTCGAACGGTGGCCTTACGTTCTGGGCGATCAGCGCCCACAGCTCGCGGTCCAGCTCCCCGCGACGGAACAGGCGCACGGGCGGGATCTGAAGCCCCTCCTGGAAGATCTCGGTCACCCCGAAGGGCATGGACCCCGGGGCAAATCCCCCCATGTCCACGTGGTGGGCCTGATTGGCAGCCAGAGCGATGATCTGCCCGTGGTGGAAGACGGGCGAGATCAGGCAGAGATCGTTGAGGTGGCCGGGCCCGGCGGGATAGGGCGTGTTGAGGGCAACGGCATCCCCCGGCTCCAGTTGTTCAAAGGGGTAGGCTTCCATGGCCGTGCGCACCGCCCCGTGCATGGTGCCCAGATGGAGCGGCGTGGCGATCTCGCTCTGGGCCACGACGTCTCCCGCGCGGGTGTAGACCGCGCAGGAGGCGTCCCGACGATCCTTGATGTTGGTGGAGTAGCTCGCCCGCACCAGGGCTGCGATCATCTCGTCGGCGATGGAATAAAAGGCGTTGCGCATGACCTCCAGGGTGATCGGGTCGATGGGGGCTGAGTTCACGATTGGCTCCAATCCAGAATCAGGTTGCAATAGGTATCCACCCGGGCGCGCTGAGCGGGCCAGACCACCGTGGTCGAATCCAGCTGTTCGATGACGGCCGGACCCGCGATAACATCTCCCGGCTTGAGTTGAGACCGGTCATAAATGGCGGTGGAGACCCATCGTTGATGGAAATAGACCGGGCGGTGTCCTTTCAGGGCACAGGGAGGATCGGCAGCGCCGTTGAGCGGCATCGCATCCAGGCGCGGCTGAGGCGACCTGGCCAGGGCCGTAAGTCTCAGGTTCACCACTTCTACAGGGTTTTCGGGGCTGGCATAACCGTAGCGGCGCTTGTGGGTTTGATGGAATCGTTCGACGACTTCAGCCACCTGAGGGCTCGCCAATTTCCCGCTGGCCACCGGAATCTCCAGCTCATAGCCCTGTCCAAGGTAGCGCACGTCGGCCAGGCGAACGAAGCTCACACGGTCGCGCTTGAGTCCCTCGCCCTGCATCTGAGACAGGGCCTCTGCTTCCATCCCGGCATAACGCCTGCCCAACTCGCGGGCGACCAGCTCACTCCCCGGGCACAACACGGTGCGCACGTAGTCATAGCGCGTGTCGGCCATCAGGAGTCCGAGGGCAGACGTCACCCCTGGGGCGATGGGCACCAATACCCGTGGGATGTTCAGCTCGGCTGCCAGCTCGGCCGCGTGCACGGGACCCGCGCCCCCAAAAGCCACCAGGCAGAACTCGCGGGGGTCATACCCCTTGGTGACAGACACCACCCGAATGCCTTTGATCATGGTGGCATTGACCACCCGGATGATGCCCTCGGCGGCCTCTTCTACGCTGAGACCCAGGGGGTTAGCGACTCGTTTGGAGATGGCCTGCCGGGCCCGCTCCACGTCCAGCGCCATACGCCCTCCGAGGAAGTACTCTGGATTGAGCCTCCCCAGCGCCAGATTGGCATCCGTCACGGTCGCCTCGTGTCCCCCCTGGTCGTAGCAGGCCGGGCCAGGGTCTGCCCCGGCGCTCTGCGGTCCCACGCGAAGAGCGCCTCCCGGATCGATCCAGGCGATGCTCCCTCCGCCGGCCCCCAGGGTATGGATGTCGATCATCGGCACTTTGACCGGGAACCCCTCTACCTCGCTCTCCTGCGTGCGACGCGCCTCGCCCTGATAAGACAGGCAGATATCGAAGCTGGTCCCCCCCATATCGACTGAAATGATGCTGGGTTCTCCGGCCTGATGGGCCAGGGCCACGCTGCCGATGACCCCCGCAGCCGGCCCGGAGAGGATGGTGTAGATGGGTTTGTGGACGGCCGTGGCAGCCCCAACGATGCCCCCATTGGACTGCATGATGTGCAGGTCCGAGCGCACCCCGACCTCAGCGATGCTGCGCTGGAGACTGTGCAGGTAGCGCCTCATGACAGGGGCCAGGTAGGCGTTGATGGTCGTGGCGCACATCCGTTCGTACTCTTTGAACTCGGGCAGGACCTCTGAGGAGAGCACAACGGTGAGATGGGGCAGGGCCTCCGTCAGCGCCTGGCCGATGGCCCGTTCGTGCACAGGGTTGGCATAGGCGTGGAGGAGACACACGGCCACGGCCTCGACCTCCGCCTTGGTTACCTGCTCCACAACGGCCTGCACCTCTTCCGGTTGGAGAGGCGTCAGGATCTCGCCCGTGTGCAGGACGCGCTCGCGCGCCTCGAAGCGCAGGTGGCGGGACACAAGGGGCTCCGGCCGGCGCACCCGCCAGTCGTAGAGACTCGGTCGATCCTGACGGCCGATCTGCAGCACGTCCCGGAAGCCAGCGGTGACGATCAGCGCGGTGCGCGCGCCCTTGCACTCCAGGAAGGTGTTGGTGGCCACCGTGGTCCCGTGGATGAAGAAGGTGATCTCGCTGGCAGGGATGCCCAGCCGCTCGATCAGGCGCTGGATGCCTCGGGTGACCCCGACGGCCTGATTGGCCGGCGTGGAGGCGGTTTTGGAGAACTCCAGCCGGTTGGTCGCCACATCGTAGAGGGCGAAGTCTGTGAACGTCCCTCCGACGTCCACGCCAAGATGGTAAGGCATGCGACACAGCCTTTCGAGAAAAATGGGGTGATGGGTTGATCCTGGTGAGAGAAGAGCTGTCCGACAGCCAGCCATCAGAAGTCATGGGACAGATTCCTGGAGGAGATTAACCGCGAGCGACTTTGACCGGTCCCGTGAACAGATCCTCCGGAAGAAAGCTGGTTCTGGCGAGGGAGTGAGGATGGTTGACCCCCTGCGCCGTCACCTGCCCCATGGCCGTGTAATACTTGCTCTCTCCACTGACTCCGCACCCATTTCCTCCGCCGTGCCCCCTCACCCACTGCGGATCGAGCAACGGCTCTCCCTTCCAGCTTCCTCGCGTCGCGACCAGATGGCCGAAACGGGCGATGTCCGAGGCGCTCATCACCACCCATCCAGGACCGCTCCGCACGACATGGCCGTTGATTTCGTAGGGGGGATCGAGGTAGGTATAGGAATCCGGGATGTCAGGATAAAAATATTTTTGTCCCTGCACGGCCTTCCCTGTGAGCCAGTCCCATCGGTCCGCCGGAATCCCGAGCTTGCTGAACAGCCTCTCATCCAGCACCTGTTTGAGATCCCTGTTCCACAGAGCGGTCATGGCCTGACCGAGACGCCAGTACCCCCCGCTGCTGTAGTGGCCTGCGGTCCCTGGCTCGATGTGAGCGTAGTTGTCATAGAACGGGTCGCCGGTCCACTTTGCCCATTCTGGAATCCGCCTGTCTGCCTCCTCTTGGCTGCTGAATCCTGTCCGTCCTTTTCGCCAGTCACTCCCAAGTTCAAGGGGAAATCCCCCATAATGCTTACCATCCTCTTTTGAGCCCAGGAGATGACGCCAGGTGAGATTCCTGTGGTAACCCTGATCCAGGCATTTATGCGGGTGCGAAAGCTGGCCTTCGCCGGTCCAGGTCCTGTGAATCGGGTCATCCGGCTGCGCCATCCCATCTTCTACGGCAAGCCCGAAAAGGGCCCACATAAACGCCTTGCCCAGGGAAGCCGTCTGAAACCTGTAATTCCTGTCGCCCCAGGTGTGGACCAGATAGCCACCCCGGGTGAGCGCCACCCCCCATTTATTGCCCTCATGATTCTCGCCCCCAAAGGCTGCGCCTTTGATATCCCGTTCTGCCAGAAATCGATTGAATTTTTCAACGTCCAGACCCGCTTCAGCAGGCGTTATCGTCACCCAGTCCTCCCCTGGATAGATAACCCAATCCGGGATCTCATGCGTCGCCATAGATATACATCCTCCTGTTTCGGGTGAGAACAATCGTCTTTATCTACCTGGAGGTGATCGTGACCATCTTTCGTCCTTCCATAGATAATCGTGCTGACGGCCCTCTCCTTCAGTCTCCCACGGGATGGGACTGCAGGACCATCAACTGGCCGACCGGTTTCTCCACCGCGCCGAGCGCGCGCCCTTTCTCAGCCGACCAGATGTTGTTCGAGGTGATGTAAAGATGATCACCGACGACCTTATCCCGAAGACCCTCCTGTTTTGGGCCTCTACCCAGATGGGGTACATCTTCGGTAGGGATGGCATATCGTTTCCTCCTAAAGATTTTCGGTAGTGTTTCAGCCTGGAATTACAGGCAGCAGGACGTGGGAAGGATGTTGTGTATTGTGGTAGACCGTCTGACGGGCGGTCCGCGCCTCGACGCCCAGCCCCGGATCGGCCCCCGTGTTCAGGTTTCGGTCAAAGCGCGGAAAATTGCTGCTGGAGACTTCGACCCGGATACAATGTCCTTTCTTGAACAGGTTGCTCGTCTCCCACAGGCTGATCCGGTATTCGTAGATAGATCCGGGCTGGATCAGCGTCGGTTTCTCGTGGGACTCGCGAAAGCGCGCCCTGAGGATGCCTTCGCAGAGGATAATGGCCTTTCCATCCGGATGGACATCCACGAGCGTCCCGGTGAAGTCCGTGTCCGGCGCGCTGGAGGCGGCATACAGGGTCAGCAGGATGGGGCCGGTGACCTCCAGGTCGTCGGCGAGTGGAGACGTCGTATAGACCAGCACATCCTCCCGGCGCTCCACGGGCCTCCGGTCTTTGGGACCCGTTTTATCCATGAACAGGCTCTGGCCGCCCAGGGTGGGTACAGGGTCTTCAGGGTCATAGGTGAAGACATCGGGAGACTCGTCCCCCGGAGGCTCCAAACTCAGCGCCCCATCTCCCTCCAGGGCGTTGGCCCGGCCCCGGCTGTGCAGATAAAACCGCGTGTAGCGCGTCCGCGCCAGGGGCCATTCCTGCTCATCGCGCCAGAAATTTCCCCCCATCACGAACAGCCGGACGGGGGGCTCCTCGTCGATGCCCGTGTCCATCCCCTTCAGCCTCTGGTCATACCAGCGCAGATGCAGGCCGGGGATGTCCACCGCCGCCTCAGGGCCAAAATCCACATCCCCAAACGGCTCGGCGCCCCCGATCTGACCGTGCGGCCACGGCCCGATCAAAAGCCTGCTCTTTCCCCTCGCCTCAGGGGACCGCGCCTGCCCCTTCCAGCCCGCAAAACACTTGAACATCTCGTGCAGCAGGTTGTCATACCAGCCTGTGATGAAATACGCCGGGACCTCCACCTCGGCGTACTTGCCCTTCATGCTGTAGGACTTCCAGAACTCATCGAATGAAGAATGCCGGAGGATCTCCCGGTAGAAAGGCCGGTCGGCCATGTCGTCGAGGGCCGAGACCAGCGGCAGCCTGCGGTAGACCTGCTCCCAGTCGATGCGCGCCCTGAGCGCATTCTGGTCCGTCCGGTTGGCGAGGCCGAAGAAGATCATGGCCACCTCAATCTGCAGGACCCCGTCATTGCGCAGGTGACCATAATTGTCCTCCTGGTTGGCGATCGGGACCAGCGCCTTGACGTAGGGACTGCGAAGCGGCGCGGGCAGGATCTGCATGAACCCGGCGTGAGAGACGCCGAAGGTCCCGATGTTTCCGTCGCACCAGGGCTGGGCCCCGATCCACTGTTGCGTGTCATAGCCGTCCTGGGCATCGTCCACGTAGGGCCGCCATACCCCTTCGGACTCCTGGCGTCCCCTCAGGTCTTGAATGACCACTGCGTACCCGTGTCGAGCAAACCGGATGGCCCAATCCACATTCTGAGCGCCACTGCGCGACGCAGGACCCCTGAGCAGGAGCACAGGGGTCCTCTCCCCTCGGGCAGGGCGATACAATACGGCGTAGAGTCGGATGCCGTCGCGCACGGGGATCCTCAGGTCGAGCTGGATGCGGACGTCGTCTCCAGGCACGATAGCGACAGGCTGAGAGCCTGTTGGGTTTGCACGGATCATGGTCCTTTTCTCCCTTCGGCTTGCCCTCTGCTTTCGGGGTCTCAGCCAACCGTGTAAGTCTGAGCCGTTCCCGTGCAGGGGTTGCCCCGGATTACGTGAAAGCGCCCGGCCCGCACCTCCGCCACGAACGATACCACCGTACACGACTCCTCCCGGTGGACGCAGACACCCCCTGTGTGGTCTGACTGAACAGCCCTCACCCCGGCCACGTCCGTGGGCGTACGCTCGCGATACAGACGCCGGGCAGCGGCGAGACGGGGGCACGCCGCGTCCGGGTCCACCGTTCGCTTCGCCAGACCAGCGTCCAGGAAGCAGTTCGTGTGCAGCAGATAGTTCTCCGTCCCCTGGTCCACAGGGCGCTGTAACGCAACTGTCTCTGCGTTCACCTCGACGTCCACCAGGTTCCCTGTCTTGTCAGCGATGAGGTAGTTCATCCCACAGCACGCGTTGGCGCCCCTGAGCATCTCCACTCCCTCCTCCGCGCTCCGGCAGGCCAGCACGCGGCGCGACAGTATGGGGTACAGCAACCCGTCGGGCCTCCAGCGATGGCTGGGCAGAGAGTTGGCCCCCAGCGCCAGATGCCTGTTCATGCCAGGCCGACCTACAGAGCCAGCCAGCGACCAATAGATGAACGGCTCACCCGCGGCCGGGCGGCCCCGGACGACCGCCCCGCAGTCCAGCCACCCCTTCCAGTCGTCCCCGTTCCAGCCCAGCAGGATCTCAGAGGGGGTCACTACCGCGTGGCTCGAACAGGCAGCGGCTTCCGATGTCTTACGGGCATCCCAGACCAGCCGTTTCCACACGAACAGGTCGAGATGCGCGTTGATGTTGAAAACATCCCGGAAATCGACTCCGGCCCCCTGGGCGATGCCCTCCATCTCCTCGACCAGATCAGGGGCATGTTCCCGGCAGTAGGCCAAGGTCGCCTGAAAATCGCCCCAGCTCGCCTCGTAGGGCTCCGCGTCGATCCGCCCTCGCATGGCCTCAACGGTCGTATGGATATGGTCCCTGAGCTGCCTGCCGTGCGCAAGGCCCATCTCCTTGGGCGTACCCGTCACATCAATTTGAGGATAGAAACGTTCTCCTGTCATGCTATACCTCTTTTCAAGGATGGGTTAGAAGAAGGAGAAGGTGAGCCCCTAACGGCGCAGGTCGAACGCCCCTGCGGGGGCCTCCAGATAGAGCACTCCTGCTTCGGAGGTCACCGGGACTGCGGGGGCAAAGACCTGGCCGTCTCTCCAGACCTGCCAGGTCCCCGGGGCCAGGTCCGTCACCAGGAGCTTCAGCGCATCGGATTGACCATTCGTTGCGTCCTCCCCTTCCACGGCGAAGGACACGTCCCGGTCCAGCCGGTCGCCGGACTTCGAGAAGAGGACGACCCGGTCCGCCATCCGGAACCCGATCACACGGTCCCCCTCCACCCGCTCGACCCGGCGCAGCTGTCCCTTCTGCCGGTCTGTGACCTGCAGGACGTTCAGGAAGAGGTCGGTATCGGCGGGCGCTCCCGGCGAGACCTCCACCCGCCAGGCCCCAATCTCCTCTGACCGGCCCTCGTCGCGCGGGGCGCTGGGGTAGTTCTCCCCGAAGACATAGAACTCCTTTCCCGGACCGCCGATCTTCTCGATCTGGAGGTTGCCGGCCTCCGGCAGCAGGGCCGCGTTCGTGAGTTTTCCGCTCTCTCCGGGGGCAGTCACCGAGAACTCCGCGCCGCGGACCTCCGGCTCCTCCATGCTGTGGAGGAGCCAGAATTTTTTGAACTCCGGGCTGGCCGAACGGACCCGGTCGAACAGGGCCAGGGCCGCGGGCACGTCGGGGTCGAACAGGTTCATGAACACGAAGGCGCGCTGGACCTGCCTCACCTTGTCGCTGTAAGCGGCAGTGATGTCCCCCTTGAGGTAGCTGAAGGCGGGCGCTTGAGGGTCCGGGCCTGCCCAGTGCCCGCAGACCTCCCCGGTCCGGTAGCCCTCGTTGAGCAGCACCTCCAGGGTCCGGGCCTCGCGCCGGTTGTTCGGGAGGCGCTGGCCTCCGTCATTCCGGGTGGGGCCGCTCCGGTGCTCCGGGAGGGCCTCTTCCGGGTCGTAGACCAGCAGGGTGTTGTGCGCGATGGTCCGCCAGGCGTAGTTCTGGTCGTGCGCACACCCGTAGCCCCCGGCGGTGCCCTGGTAGATGCCCGAGTCGATGGCCAGGGGCCCCCGGTAGTAGACCTGGAAGCTGCCGGCGTCCAGGTGCTGGTGGTTGACGAAGTTGTAGACGTTGACCCGCATCTCGGCGATGACGGCGTCCGCGCCCCAGCCGGTCCGGGCGATCATCCAGCCGAAGGGGGACCCCATATAGCGGGTGAGCGGGAGGTCGGCGCAGGGGCAGGGCTGCAGGTCCGGGTCCCGCCAGAGCAGCTCGAAGAGGGTGTTGTTCACCCCCGTGCCGATGTCCGGGTTGCGGAGCCAGTCCTCCAGGATGTAGCCGTCTCCGTAATAGCTGGACGCCAGCATCCCGCCGTCCCCGGTTCCCCAGGGCCGCCCCTTAGTCGCGCGGTCCTTGTAGTTGTCCCCCTGCCGGATGAGCTGCCCGTCCGGCCGCCGCATGTAGATCCACTGGTAGGGCACGAACTGCTGGGAGGGGTGGTAGACGTTCCCGAACCCCATCCGGTCGAAGATCCAGGTGGGGAACATGTCCGCCCCGTAGCGGTAGGTGCCGTAGGAGCTCCCCTGGTGGTAGGCGTGCCCCGGGTAGAACCAGTTTCGGGCCGGCAGGTGCTCCCGGAAGAGGCGGCCGGCGCTCAGGTCGTACATCTCCGGGAACTCGTCGTAGAGGGCGATGCCCGCCGAGATCATGTCCCTCATGAAGAAGTGCTCCGAGGTGTGCCCGGTGACCGCGCCCTGGCGCACAGGGGGGTAGCCGCACTCCAGCAGCCCGGCGTGGCGGACGATCTCCTGCCGGAGGGCCTCCTTCTCCCCGTCCGAAAGCAGGTCGTGACACCAGTCGTAGACGATCGCGCCGGACAGCATCATCCGGCCGATGGGCCGGGAGATGTCCCCGCTCTTGGGGTCGTCGTGGCCCGGCCAGGCCTCCCGTCGCATGGTCTCTATGATTTCCTCGATTGCCTGCCTGCCCGAGGTCCTGTCTTTCTCCAGCAGGTAGCGGAGCGCGTTCCACTCCGCCCGGAACTGAGGGCGCTCCCTGGCCAACTGTTCCAGCCTCTCGCGGGCGGGGCGCAGCGCCGGGTGGGCCATCCGTCGCCTCAGGTCGGGCAGGTGGCGCGCCCTCAGGAAGAGGCGGGGGTGCTCCGGAGGGGGGACGGGGACAGAGACGCCGTCCACGGATTTCCACGCGACATCGGCGTGACTGCTGGCAGGCATGGGGTCACCTCTCATCTGGCGGTCCGATTTTGTCAAGTCCCGGTCCCCCGCACGGTCAAATGTAATATGATCGAGAGGGTCATCACAGAAAAAAATGGCGACTTCTGCGAGACCGAGGCCGGTCGAGAGGTCGGCGCTTGTATTTTTCCCAAGAGGGCGTTATCTTTGGGGAGGGAAGGCTCGGGGGAAGTTCAACAGAACGATGCGCGGCGTTATCCCGCACTTTAAAATCGGAGGCGGTAACCGTGAACGACGAAAGTAAGGCGAAGTATTCGGGCATCAAGATAACCGCCGTGGACACATTCCTGGTGGAAGGCAACTGCTGTTTTGTCAAGATCAGGACCAACGAAGGGATAACCGGACTGGGTGAAGGTTCGATCAGTGACAACAAGGCAGGGACCATCGCCCAATGTATCAAGGACATGGAAGGGCATCTCATCGGGAAGGACCCGACGAATATCGAGTATCTCTGGCAGGGGTTGTACCGCTGGAACCGCTGGCATGTTGGGGTTCTCTTCAGTACGGCGCTCAGCGCGATAGATATTGCGCTCTGGGACATTCTCGGAAAAATAGCAGGCCTGCCGATCTACAAACTCCTCGGGGGCGCCGCGCGGGATAAGGTCCGCATCTACCCTGGCGGAAGCGGTAAATCCGGCGTGCAATTCGCCAGGAGCATCGGGTGCAATGCCATCAAGACAGGGCCGCCGGTCACCAGGGTCGGTGACAATCTTACCGTTCCCATGCCCTGGGATCTTGGACGGGCAGTCAAACAAATCGAGGAGATGCGAGTTGAGGGTGGCGATGATTTCGACATCCTCATTGACGCCCACGGCCGTTTGACTCCGACTATGTCGCTGGAGTACTGCAAGGCGATAGAGCTGTACCGACCCTTCTGGGTCGAAGAACCGATCCAGGTGGAAGGGACGAATGATGCGCTTGAATGGCTGAGCCGTCGCACGACGGCGCCGCTTTGCATGGGTGAGCGGAATTTCACGAAGTGGGGTTTCCAGGATATCATCGGCAAGCGCCTGGTGTCCTATTTGAACCCGGATGTCGTCCATTGCGGCGGCATCTCCGAGTTTAAAAAGATCGCCGCGATGGCGGAGGCGCAATTCATCCAGGCGTCGCCCCACATCACCTACAGCAGGGTCGGGATCATCGCGGAAATCCACCTGGGTATGAACTGCCCAAACAGCGTCATCCAGGAGATGGGGTCCTATGCAGCCGAACCGTTGAAGAGGTCAACGGACTGGAGAGATGACCTGTTTTTCGGGCACAAGTTTCAGATTGAGAACGGTTTTGTGCGGCTGCTGGACACCCCCGGCCTTGGCCTCGATCTAAACGAGGAAGTTGCCAGGGCTCACCCTTATAAACCGGAGCTCCGCCCGGAACTCAGGTATGAGGATGGCTCGGTGGAAGACAACTGACGGCGGCCACCCCCGCAGCGCCGCCTTCCCCTCGGAGCGCCTGCCCGTCTAACTTCCCTGCGACTTGACGGACAGCAGCATCCCCCTGATGAAACCCAGCCCA
>CAYRZX010000105.1:14614-19385 GCA_964428665.1 uncultured Gemmatimonas sp. | reverse complement strand
AGCAAATCGCCCCTTTTTTCTATACCACCCCTACGCTACTGCGTAAGTCGTGTTACAAGTTAGACATATCCACTATCTTCTGAGCCAATAGTACATATCGGAAGGTTGCTCATGGCGATAAGAATCACCAGGGACGTACTCGAAAGTTACGTGTTCTGCAAGTACAAAAGTTACCTCAAACAAATAGGCCAGCAAGGTACCAAGTCAGATTACGAGACTTTGCTCACGGCGTTGAGGGACGAAGTGAAAGTCAGGGCCATTGATAAGATTCTCGCACAACACCAGGAAGATCAAGTAGTGCGAAATATTCCTCTGACCACTTCTGCCTTAAAACAAGGACCGCTCTTCATTCTGGACGCCACCCTGGAAGATGACTTCATTTCCCTTTCCTTTGACGGGCTGAAGAAAATACCTGGTTCGTCGGGGTTGGGGGAGTTCCACTACATCCCGATGCTATTCCATAGGGGGCATCAGGTCCGTAAAGAGCAGAAGTTTCTCCTGGAATTGCACGGCCTACTTCTCTCCCGATACCAGGCTATAGCGCCTGGCAGTGGGATCATCTGGTACGGCAGAGAATGTAAGGCTACGAGAGTGCAACTTAATCTCGAACTGAAGAACGTCGAGCAAACCCTCCTGCAATTGAAAAAAGCATGCAGTGCTGAGGCACCGCCCAGGCTGATCCTCAACGAGCACTGCCAAGTCTGCGAGTTCCGCGAGCGGTGTCACGACCAGGCGTTGCAGGAGGACAACATCAGTTTGCTTCGAGGAATGTCGGAGAAGGAGATCAAGGGTTACAGCAGGAAAGGCATCTTCACCGTCACCCAACTCGCTCACACATTTAGGCCTCGACGCAGAGGGAAGAGAGCAGGGAAGAAAACGAACCGTCACCACTATGCTTTGCAAGCGTTAGCGATACGGGACAAGAGAATCTATGTCCTCGGAACGCCGGAACTCCAGAACAGCCCCGTCCGTATCTACCTCGATATCGAAAGTAATCCTGAGGCAGGGTTCGTGTATCTCATTGGTCTTATCGTCGTGGAGAACGGTTTAGAAAAAAGATGTTCCTTCTGGGCCGACCATAAAGATCAGGAGTCTGAAATATTCGAGCAGTTCGTAGCCGAAGTCAGCCGGCACGAGGATTTCCTGGTGTTCAGTTACGGGGATTACGAGCGAGTTTTCCTCACACGGATGAGGAATGTGGCAAAGAGGAAGAAGCTGGTGGACAAGATACTGAGCGCTCTGGTCAATACCCTCTCTCTGATCTATGCCCACATCTACTTCCCAACTTACTCGAACAGCCTTAAAGACATAGGCAGATGCGCGGGTTGTTCGTGGACTGAGTCAGATGCCTCAGGAATCCAGAGCATCGCTTGGAGGATGCAGTGGGAGGCCACCCATGTAGAACAGTGGAAGCAGAAGCTAACGACGTACAACTTGGAAGATTGTGCGGCCCTTAAGAAGGTGACCGAACTGCTCCAAACAATCATCACTAAAGCCGGGTCGGAAACGATATCCCTGATAGACGAAAGAGAAGGTCCTCCCATTGCCTTTGTGAAGGATGTCGAGAAACTGACTGACTACTACAAGTGGGGACGGGTAAACTTTGTTCATCCTGATTATGAGTACGTCAACAAAAGCGCTTATTTTGACTACCAAAGGGAACGGGTCTATGTCCGCACCAGTAAAACTCTCAGGAAAAACAGAGCGAGCAAAAAAAGGTCTCCTAATCGTAAACTCAGGGCTTCCAGGCAACTCGTGATCGTCGCCACACGATGTCCCGCTTGCAAAAGTAAGGAAGTAATCAGCGGCGTCAAAAAACAGGTTCGGACTCAAGAGCCAAGAGTCAAGAGAGCGTTCGGCCTGGTGTTGACTCCAAGTGGAGTTAGGCGTAAGGTAATTGAGTGTAGAACGTCGGTGCATCAATGCTTAACGTGTGGTGAAGAGTTCGTTCCTCATCAGCATCAAAGGTTGGATAAGCATCTTCATAGCCTCAAGAGTTGGGCTATGTTTCAGCACGTCGCTTACAGGATCAGTCTCGAAACAGTTCAGAAGATGCTCGAAGAGTTTTTCGGGTTCCGCATTTTTAACACGGAAATCCATATGTTCAAGTCGTTGATGGCAAGATACTATAAGGTGACATATCGAAAACTGCTTGAAAAAATCCTCTCCGGAACCCTCCTGCATGTGGATGAAACCGAAATAAAGTTGCAAAACGTGAAAGGGTATGTCTGGGTGTTCACGAACCTTGAAGAGGTCGTGTACATGTATAGGCCCACAAGAGAGGGGGATTTTCTGCGGGAGTTGCTGAAGAGTTTTCACGGGGTACTGGTTTCTGACTTTTACG
Organism: uncultured Gemmatimonas sp.; assembly: GCA_964428665.1. Classification (GTDB taxonomy): domain Bacteria; phylum Latescibacterota; class UBA2968; order SICM01; family SICM01; genus SICM01. Next base: position 17,041 of record CAYRZX010000105.1, on the reverse strand, counting down.
CCGCCTACGATGCTATCGAGTGCCCTCAGCAGAAGTGCCTCATTCACCTCATCCGGGACATCAACCAAGAACTGTTGAATAACCCGTTTGACGAAGAACTGAAATTGATCACGCAACCTTTTGGTAGTCTGCTGCGAGGAATAATTACAACCGTCGATACGCACGGACTGAGGCGGAAATACCTCCAGCAGCACGAAGTAGAAGTGGAGAAATATTTCAAGTTCCTCTCAGAGCAAAGTATCTGCTCCGAAACCGCTGAGGCCCTTCGGGGACGGATGACCAAGTATCGGGGCAAATTGTTCACGTTTCTCAACCATGATGGGGTGCCATGGAATAACAACAATGCTGAGCAGGCTATCAAGCAATTTGCTTACTACCGAGAGAATACTATTGGAATCATGAGAGAAACTGGGCTGAGTGACTATCTCGTGCTGCTGAGTATCTGTCAGACCTGCCGATACAAAGGCGATAGTTTTTTGCAGTTCTTGCTATCTAAGGAGCGAGACGTGGATGTCTTCTGTGAGAGGAAACAGCGGAGGCGACGACTCCCCTCCGTCGAACTTTATCCGAAAGGATTCGTGCCTCCTCATCTTGCCAGGTTGCACAAAAAGAGGTTGTGCCACGGCTGATCACCGGGTGCCCTTTGGAGGCAAGCCATGATTAAGGAACACGATTGCATCGTGCTGTTGCGGGACCTGCCCCAGGACGGCCTGAAGGCCGGCGACATCGGGACGGTGGTGCATATCTACAAGGGTGGAGCGGGCTACGAGGTCGAATCCATGACGCTTACCGGCGAGACTGTGGCGGTCGTCACGCTGTTGCCGTCTCAACTGCGCCCAATCACTCACGGAGACCCGGCCCATGTGCGCCAGAAAAACCGTGTTGACAAACCTCGTTGATGCGGGTACATTTCAGATACATTTGTCCATAGTCGGGTGACGAAGAGGACATTGAAAGGAAACAGAAACCGTGGATGAGGTCATACAGGAGACGAGGAGGATCAAGGAGGCTTTAGCCAGAGCTATGAATTTCGACATTGATCTCATTCTAAAAGATGCGAGAAGGAAACAGAAACAGAGCGGTAGAAAGGTCCTTTCTCCCCCGGTCAGGCAAGATGCGTGACAACGGGATCATCCGGGGCATCAGGCGATTTTAAAAGGAAAATTCCCGCCAGACAGACTGTTTGGCGGGAATCTCTTTGGAACACAGGGAGCGGTTTCGCGGCCCTGCCATATTTCGTGAAGTATGAGGACGCCACATGACTTCTTCATCAGACACAATCACGGACAAGCGGGGCGGGGTCTGTTTCCGGGTGGACGACAACCAGACGATTCAGAAATGACCATGTTACGATCCGGAGAGAGAGGAGATAGGTATATGGCTCGGAGGCGGAGCCAGAAGGAATTGAAGATAGATAGAGCTACGGCAAAGGACCGGCTTTCCGATGCCGATGTTCAGACAGCCGTGGCGATATTCCCGGAGAAAGCTCGTAAGGTTCCCCTCGACGTGCGGATTGAGCCGAAGGCGATAGAGTGAGAGATTGACCACCTCGTTTACAGGCTCTACGACCTGACTCCCGACGAGATCGAGCTGGTGGAGGAAAGCACGCAGCGATCAAGCTTCCACGGGTCGGAGGAAGAGGCCATGAACAAGAAAAAAACGATCCGCAAAACGCCGCCCGCCGCCATGTCGTCAAAGCGTGGCGCGAAACGGGACTATGCCCGGTTATTGAAAACCATCGAGGCTGCCAACACGCAGATGGTCGGCCTCGCAGCAGTGGTCGTCAATCAGGCGCTGGTCTTGCGGAACTGGCTGGTCGGCGCTTACATCGTGGAATACGAGCAGGGCGGCGCCGACCGGGCGACATACGGTGAGGGCCTGCTCAACCGATTGTCTCAGGATCTGAACCAGCGTAACGTCCGTGGATGCAGTGTCAAGATGCTGGAGCGCATGCGACTTCTCTACCTGACCTATCCACAGTTGGCTGACATGATTTCGTCAACACTGTTGACGAAATCTCCCGACGGTCCGCGTGGCCCTAAACTTCGGATTTCGTCACCGCCGGTGACGAAATCCGGCAGTAATGCCGTCCCTCCTTTGGCCCCGGATCAACTCCTCCGGCTTTCGTGGTCGCATCTGATCAATCTGATTGTCCTGGACGATCCGCTGAAGCGCGCCTTCTACGAAAACGAATGTCTCAAGGGGAATTGGTCCAAGCGCCAACTTCAGCGTCAGATCGAATCGCTGCTCTACGAGCGAACTGGTCTTTCCGAAAACAAGCAGGCCGTTGTGCGCCGCGCCCACAGGCAGGAGCCGCAGGAAACCGTCGCCGATCTCATTCGCGACCCCTATGTGCTGGAGTTCACCGGGCTGGCGGAGCAACTCAAGGCGCTGGTCGAAGACGACCGGGCGCGCCTTGCAGCCCTC
>CAYRZX010000105.1:3223-14514 GCA_964428665.1 uncultured Gemmatimonas sp. | reverse complement strand
GGCGGAGCAACTCAAGGCGCTGGTCGAAGACGACCGGGCGCGCCTTGCAGCCCTCACGCTGAAAAACAAGAAGATGGAGACGAAGTGATGGACACGATCACAGACAAACAGGGCGGGGTCTGCTTCCGGGTGGACGACAACCAGCCGATTCAGAAGTGGACCGCGTTTGCGGAGGTCTTCAACCGGCACGGGTTCAAATTCTGCGCGGCGCTGAACTACGGGCGGATGGCCGGCAACGAGGAGTACATCAAGCTGGTCAAGACGCTGGAGGCGCAGGGGCACGAGGTCATGGACCACACGCCGGTCCACAGCGTGGACAAGTTCCCCCTGCCGGAGGGGGACGACCCGGACGCCTGGCGCGCGAGGCCGGGGGTGGACCACGTGGATGAAGGCCGCGTGTACCTGACCTACGAGAAGGTCGCCCCCGCAGGGCTGGCCGGGGGCCGGGGGGACATCTCGGGGAAGCGGATGACGAGCCGGACGCCGGGCGACCTGAGCGAGACCAACCGGAACCGGTTCACGGCCGTGTACCTGCCGGATTTGGATAAGGTTTACATGTTCGAGCAGAAGGGGGAGGGGGAGGACGCCTTTCTGGAGTTGCGCAGCTTCTGGAACGAGGACAACGTGGACCTGGGCGAGCGCCGGGACGCGGTCTACTACAGGCTGAGCAAGTCCGACGTGGACATCACGCTGGAGGGGCGGAGGCGGCTAACGGAGGCGTCGCTGCGGCTGGCGGAGGGGCTGGGCCTCCGGCGTCCGGTCACGTGGATCCAGCCGGGCTCCGGGGGGTGCTCGGACTTCCACCGGGAGGAGGTCCGGGCGTGCTACGGGGACCTGTACGGCTACGTGTCGGCGGCGACCTACCCGAACCGGGCGCTGAAGTGTCACAACGAGTACGATCCCGCCGGGGACAAGCGCTTCGGCATGATGTGGGGGGACTTCAACGACGAGGGGAAGGACCTGGCCTGGAATCAGAAGCGGATCGCGGACGGGGTGGCCCGGCATTTTGTCCTGTTCGGGCACAGTCACTTCTGGGAGCGGGTGATGCCGGACGGCTGGGAGGGCTACCTGAGGCGGGTGGATGGGCTCCTGTCCTGGTGCCGGGAGACGGGGATTCCGGTCCGGACGCAGGCGGAGTGGTCGCGGATCCTGTATGACGCGAGGCAGGACCCCGGGGTCAATGTGTTTCCAGGGCTGGACGTGGACCGGGATGGAGACGGCATCCCGGACGGGTACGACATTTCAGAGGCGAGGCTCGACCGGGGGGACGGCGCGCCGGAGGGGGGCGGCGTCGCCCTGGTGGTCGAAAAGGCAGGGTCTGTCTGCCGGGTGGCGAGGCTGGGGGGGCTGGAGAAGGGGGTCAATGCGTTCACGATCTGGACCCGAGGGCGCGGGGAGGTGGCCGTGACGTTCACGTTCTCCGAGGTCGGAAAGGCCGAGATGCTCGCGTTTCGGGACGAGGGCCCAGCGTGGACCTCCCACCGGGGGACGGTCGCGGTTCCGCACGATGTCTCTCTGGTGGACATCTCGATCGACTGTGCGGGCCCAGGCGGAGGGGGCTTCAAGGTCAGCGGGATGGGTTTGCACCAGGAATAAATTTTGTGCGCGGAAGAGGACATGACTCAGAAAGAGCCGGAGATCCCCGTGACGCCGGCGGTGCGGGCGCTGCGGGCGGCGGGGGTGGAGTTCAGGCCTCACCTGTATGCCTACCTGCCCAAGGGCGGGGCGCGGCACGCGGCGTCGGTGCTCCAGGCGCCGCTGCACGCGGTCGTGAAGACGCTCGTCATGGAGGCCAGAAAGGAGGGGGAGCGGCAGGTCCTGCTCGTCCTGATGCACGGGGACTGTGAGGTGTCCACGAAGCAGATGGCGCGGGTCCTGGGGGTGAAGTCGGTGTCGCCGACGAGCGAGGCGGACGTGGAGAGGTTCACGGGCTACGTTCCGGGGGGCGTCAGTCCGTTCGGGACGAGGACGGCGCTGCCGGTCTACGTGGAGGAGACGGTGCTGGGCCTGGAGCGCATGTACATCAACGGGGGGAGGCGGGGGCTTCAGGTCGAGATCCGGCCGTCGGACCTTCAGCGGGTCCTGCCGGTGATTCCGGTGAAGGTGGGCATTCCGTCCGAGCGGGGCTGAGAGACGCTTGGACAGGCGTGGAGGGATTCCTGATGAAGATCACGGATCTGAAGTGCACGGTCCTGGGGCAGAACCCGGTGGTGCGGGTCGCGACGGACGAGGGGATCAATGGGTTCGGGGAGGTGGAGTCCTCCAAGCCCTACCTCAAGCCGCACGTCCTGTTCTACAGGCCGTACATCCTGGGCGAGGACCCCACGGACGTGGAGCGGGTGATGCTCAAGATCCGCCGGCTGGGGAGCTTCAAGCCCTGGGGGAGCGCGGTCAGCGCGATCGAGATGGCGCTCTGGGACATCGCGGGCAAGGCGGCGGGCGTGCCGGTCTACAAGCTGCTGGGGGGGAAGGTGCGCGACCGGGTGCGGGTCTACAACGGGGGGGTGCGGTTCCCGATGGCGGGGTTTACGCCGGAGGACTACGCGGACGGCATGCAGAAAATGAAGGCGGCCAGGGAGGGGTTCACGATCATCAAGCAGGGGATCAGCTTCCACGGCGGGATGGCGGGCCAGGTCCCCGGCTTCTTCTACGGGGAGGTCCAGAAGGGGTCGCCGCACCCCAACCGGGGCCTGCTGACGGAGCGGGGGATGAAGCACATCCTCGCGTGCGTGGAGGCCATGAAGGGGGTGCTGGGGGACGAGGTGGGTCTGGCGCTGGACTGCGGGCCGGGGTGGATGGTCCCGGACGCGATCCGGCTGGCGAGGGCGCTGGAGTCGCTGAATGTGATGTGGCTGGAGGACATGATCACAGGGGACTACGTGCCCTACGTGCTGGCCGACGTCTACCGGGAGGTCACGAGGGGCACGTCGACGCCCATTCACACGGGGGAGCAGGTCTATCTCCGGCAGAACTTCAAGGACCTGATCGAGCAGAAGGCGGTGCGCATCATCGGGCCGGACCCCTGCGACGTCGGGGGCCTGGCGGAGCTGAAGTGGGTGGCGGAGTATGCGGACCTGCACGGCATTCTGATCGCGCCGCACGGGCTGCTGGACGGGCTGATCGGCCTGGCGGCCCTGGTCCAGGTGTCGGCCACGCTCCCGCAGAACTACATCGCCTTCGAGTACCCGGTGGGGAGGCCGGAGTGGTGGTACGACATCGTGGAGGGGCTGCCTGATCCCGTGGTGAAGGAGGGGTTCATCGAGGTCTGGGACAGGCCGGGGCTGGGCGTGGAGATCAACGCGGAGGCGGCCAGGCCGCATCTGCCGGAGGGGGATAAGGATTTCTTTGACTAAAACCATTCAGGAGAACGACTATGACGAAGCTGAGGGTGGGGATCGTGGGGTGCGGGGGGCGGAGCTACGGCCACATGGAGGCGGTGGACGCGCACGAGGGGCTGGAGGTCGTGGCGGGGGCGGACATGGACGGGGAGCGGCTGGCGCGGTTCCGGAAGCGGTATGACCGGAAGACGTACGCGGACGGGGTGGAGCTGATTCAGAAGGAGCGCCCGGACGTGGCGGCGATCTGCACGCGGGAGCACGCGCGCTACGGGCTGACGATGGCGGCCCTGGACGCGGGGGTGAGGGGGATCGTGCTGGAGAAGCCGATGGCGCGCACGGTGGACGAGGCGAGGGAGATGGCGCGGAAGGCGCAGGAGAAGGGCGCGATCCTGGCCGTCTGCCACCAGATGCGGTTCTCGGACGAGTTCGTGGCGGCGCGGGACGCGATCCGGCGGGGGCTGATCGGGAGGCCGTATTACATCCGGGCGAGTTCCTTCGGGCACCTGATGGAGCAGGGGCCGCACATGGTGGACATGGTCCTCTGGCTGGCCGGGGACCCGGATGTGGACTGGGTCATGGGGCAGGTGACGGACGTGGAGGAGGGGCGGGGGACGGTGCATCCGGCGCCGGCGTTCGTGGTGGGCTACGTGGCGTTCAAGAACGGGGTGCGGGCGGTCCTGGAGTGCGGGCGGAGGTTCCAGCGGGCCGTGGGGCTGGAGGAGGTGACCTGGCTGCAGAAGCGGACGCAGGTCCTCGGCACGGAGGGGATGGTGGACGCCGTGGTGGGGCATCATTGCAGGCTGATGAACGCGAAGGGCGGGGGGTGGCAGACGCTGGCGCTGGGGCAGGACGGGTGGGACCGGGCCACGATCCAGTTCTACGCGGAATTATATGACGTGATGACGCGGGGCGGGGAGCACCGGAACAACGGGCGGGCGTCGCTGAGGGGGTTCGAGATCGTGCACGCCATTTATCAGTCGGCGCTGACGCGGGATCGGGCGGGCGTGCCGCTGCCGGAGGGGGCGGGGCCGCTGGAGGAGATCATGAAGTGAGCGGGGGCGAGGAGGGCTGCGCAAGCAGCTTTGAGAATGCCTTCGCTGCCGAGGGGGAGTGGCCGGTGTAGTGGTTGTTGAAGTAGCCGTAGACCCGGCGGAGGTCCGGCGGGAGGTCGCGGAAGAGCGCCACCCATCGGGCGTGGTCCTCCTCCCGGCTCCGGTGTTCGCGGGAGAAGTCGGGCATCGGCTCGGCCCGGTTGCCCAGCCAGCGGACGTAGTGGAAGTCGGCGGTCAACAGGGTCCGCTTCGCCCGGTGGGTGTGGACCATCGCCACGCGGCGCGACCTGAGCAGGTCGTAGGTCTCGTCCCGAAACAGGTCCTTGTGGCGGAACTCCACGGCAAAGTCGAGGTCGCCCGGAAGGGCCTCGATGAACCCGACGAGGTGGCCAAAGTGCCTGCCGGTGAAGTAGGGGGGCAACTGGATGAGGACGCAGCCCAGCCTGGGGCCGAGCGGGCGGACGCGGTCCACAAACTCCTCCATCTGCGGCCCCCGGTCCTTCAGCAGGGCGTCGTGCGTGATCTCGCGCGGGACCTTGAGCGAGAAGACGAACTCCTCCGGGGTCTTTTGTCGCCAGGCCTCCACGGCAGACGCCCGGGGCGTGCCGTAGAACGTCGAATCGACCTCCACGGTCCGGAAGTGACGGGAGTAGAGGCCGAGCAGGGCGTGGCTCTGCGCATCCGCCGGGTAGAAGGCGCCGATCCAGTCCTTGAAGGTCCATCCCGACGTGCCGATCAGGATTTCCATACGCGCTACCAATCGAAGAACCCGAGTTCCTCCAGTTCCTTCCTGAGCAAGGCCCTGGCGGCCTCACTCAGGGGCACGAGGGGACGGCGCGACGCGCCGCAGTCGATCCCCAGGAATCCCATCGCAGCCTTGAAGGCCGGGAGGCCGCCGTGCCGGATCATCGCCGCGATGGCCCGGTTCGCCCTGAACTGGAGGTCCTGGGCCGTCGTCAGGTCCCCGGCGCGAAACGCCCGGTCTGCTGCCACGAAGACCTGCGGGATCAGGTTGTAGGTGGTCCCGATGGCCCCGTCCGCGCCCATGATCCGGGCTGCGACGAACACCTCGTCCGGGCCGGACAGGACGTTCAATCTCCCGCCGAAGGCCTCCTGAATCTGGCGCATGAGGAACAGGTTGTAGTCGGTGAACTTCAACCCCCGCAGCGTCGGGATTCCGGAGAGGCGCTCGGCAAAGTCCCGCGCCTCCACGCTCACCCCCGTGGCCCCCGGAAAGTAGTAGACGTGGAGCGGCAGATCGGATGCCTCGCCAATGAGCCGGTAGTGATCGACCATCCCCTGAAGGCCCACGCGATAATAGATGGGGGGGATGGAGCTGATGGCGTCCGCCCCGATCCGCTGCGCGTGCCGGGCCAGGTCCGCGGCCTCATCCGTGGAGGGCGCGCCCACGTGGACGATCACGGCGGCAGATCCGGCCACTTCCTTCACGACCCCCTCGGCCAATCGCCTGCGCTCGTCTGAGTTCAACAGCAGACCCTCTCCGCTCGACCCGCCCACGAAAAACCCGCTGCACCCCGCGTCCAGCGCCCGGCGGACGATCTTCACGGCGGTCTTCAGGTCGATCTCTCCGTTCCGGTCGAACGGGGTCAACAGCGCGGGCAGGATGCCCGTGATTTTTTTTGTTTCATTCATAGCGGTAAATCTACCCTCACGTTTCCGCGATGCTGCGAGGCGAGCATGGCCAGGATGATCTCCACGACGCGGCGGCCGTCCCGGCCCGAGGACGACGGCGCGCCTCCGTGCTCCATGAGGTGGATCAACTCCTCGATCCCGGCCAGGATGCCCGCGCTCCGGTAGGCCGGGATGCGGATGGGCTGACCCATCAGGCCTCGTCCCTGTGCTGCACTCCACAGTGCCCCCCCGGCGTCATTGACGGAGACCTTTCCCGTCTCTCCGACCAGGTCCAGCGAGAACTCCGGGGGGGTGTTTTTGGAGCCATTGTAGAAGGCCCGAACGCCGTTCTGGAAGTGGATGTGGCCCGACACGCCGGGGTCGGTCGCCGGGTCGCGCCCCCCATCCCCCGCGTAGGCCGGGCCGTAGTCGCGAAACTCGTCGTCCAGCTCCGCGAAGACCCAGGCGGGATCTGACTCCGCGAAGAAGCAGATTGTGTCGATCAGGTGCGTGCCGTTGCGGAAGACCATCGAGCGGGGGCCGCCGAGGGTGGCGACGATCCGGGACAGCTTTCCGATGGCGCTCTCACGGATAAGGCGACGGGCCTCGTGGTAGAGGGGGTTCCAGCGCCGGGTGTGGTCCACGAGCATCTTTGCGCCGTGTTTCTCAACAGCGGCGAGCATCCGGTCCGCGTCGCTGAGGGAGGTGGCCAGGGGCTTCTCGCAGAAGATGCCCCGGACGCCCGCCTCGGCCGCGGCCACGACGATGTCCGCGTGCCGATGGTCCGAGGTGGCCACGGTCAGGATGTCCAGGCGCTCCTTCGCGAGCATCTCCCGGAAGTCCGTGTGGCGATGGACCTCCGGCCAGACGCCTCCCCACCGGGACGCGAACTGGTCCATGAGATCGGGCTTCAGCTCGCAGACGGCGACGACCTGCGTCTGCGGCAAGGCGGCGAAGGCGGCGGCGTGGGACCCCGGCATGGGGCTTGCGAGCGGGCCTTCGGCCTTCCTGGGTGCGGCTGCGGCGATGCCTGTGAGGCCGACGATGCCGACGCGGTACATGATAAGTGATCTCCCGTTGGGTTTGTGAGGTAGGGCGGAGTTCAGTGACGGAACAGCATCTGTCTCAGCGTCCGGTTTTGCCACTTTTCTTTAGAAGAAAAGTGGCACAAAAGAAGGGCGCGCCTCAAGCGCCGGAGGGGCTGGGCGCGACGCAAGGGCATTGCTCCAGAAGACGGATCGTCCAGAGGTTTCCATTGCGGCTTACTGCCTCTCCTGAACCCCAGTGGTTAGCCCTTCTGCGTCGCGCCCTTATCGTTTAGACATGCCTTTTCCCCCTCTCCCCTCGGGGGAGGGGGGAAAGGGGAGAGGGGTCTGAAAGTCGGGACGGCGCGGCCTTTAAAACGTCTTGTACCCCGAGCCGGTCAGCAGGAATCTATCTCTCCCCGGGTCGAGGAACGACAGCGCGATCTCGTCGCCCTCGGACACCGGCTCCACGCCCTTCAGGGCGATCCGGTGGCGGACACGGACGCGGCAGCCCCACTCGTCGTTCACGTCCCCGGAGGACGCGCCCCGCCAGTGGGCCAGGTAGCTCAGGGACCCATCTCGCAGGACCTTGTAGATGACCAGGTCGCCCGGTTTCACGGGCAGGACGGGGGGGGGCTCCACGTAGACGCCGTCCTCCTCCACGCCCACCACTTTGAGGACGTTCATGACCAGGTGCGGGGTGTCGGCCAGGGCGATCTCATAGCGTCTCTCCCCGGCGTCCCGCACGGCGTCTATCGTGAAGCTGGACCGCTCCTCCCGGTGGAGGACCTGGATCACCTCTCCGCGCAGCCGGTCGCCGGCCGGGATGGGGTCCTCGGACTCGATGATGAGGGTCTTCTCGATGTCGTCGAAGTCGAGCAGTCGGCCTGTCCGGGAGGGGGCGCCGAGGACCGACTCCCCGTCGGCTGCCGCGTGGGTCCCGGCGATCACGGCGAGGAAGCGGAGGCCCTGCGGCCCGAAGGAGGCCAGGGTCAGCTCCCCGTCGGTGGAGATGATGTGTCCGTCGTCCTCGACGCGCATCTCGACGGGCGGGTCGCCCTGGTAGGCGCTCAGGAGGTAGTCGGTCCGGTCGGGGAGGACGACCTTGAGGGCCACGGCGGACTCCAGGTCAGGAGAGACGCGCATCTGCTCCACGCGCCGGATGAAGGGCCGGCCGCGGTAGGGCTCCAGGACGGAGACGTAGATCTGAAGCTGGTCGGTCCTGCGCCGGCGGACGCAGACGAGGGTCATCCGCTCGCCGAGGTCCCGGTTGTCCAGCCAGCGCTGCGCCGGGGCGGACCCGGCGATCACCTCGGAGCCGGGGGCGTCCAGCAGGTGCCAGCGGAGGAAGGCGTGGGGGTCGATCTCCGGCTCCGCGTCCTTCGACGGCCACTCGGCCACCTCTCCCCAGGTGGCGGTCCAGGGGCCGGAGGAGGCCCCGACCTGGAGGCCGTTGACGTTCTTCTCGCCGTGGCCGTCCCCGCACTCGAACGCGAATCCGCTGTAGGCGTAGAGGTCCGCGTCCGGGTCCGCGTGGGGGAGCAGGTCGATGCCCCTGACCTCGAACTTCCGGCCGGCGGCGTGAAAGAAGAGGTCCTGGCAGGCGCCGCCCCGGGCCCGGAAGACGTCCAGGACGTAGGCGTCCTTCTCGTCCACGTCGACCAGGGCGACGGCGCGGCCGTAGACCGGGCGCTCCCCGCGCACGTGCGCCAGTTCGGCGGGGTCGAGCTCCGCCGCGTCCATCGCCTGAAGGCCGGGGAGGACCTTGAAGAATTTGCGGAGGTCTCCGCGAAGCTGTCCGGTGACCGCAGGGTCCCCCTTCGCATCGCGCAGGACCAGGGTGTTGTGCGCCGGATAGGTCCTGATCCACCGGGTGGTCATGTAGTGGACGGACCCCATGTAGCCGAGGTCCGTGGCCAGCTCGTGCCCCTTGGCGTAGAGGAGGAGGTTGAGGGGGGCGAGGTGGTAGTGGCTCACGCGCTCCGTGTAGTCGAGGGAGACGATCCGATGGTCCCCGCCCGCGCCGCTGCGCAGGAGGCCCTTCCGGTTCTCGTGGAGGAGGGAGGGCTTCAGCGTCAGCGGACGGATGAGCTCCAGTTTCCCGTCTCCGCTCCTGCGGAGGCGCCCGGCGCAGGAGGCCGGGAGGCCGTTGCCGAGCCGGTCGATCAGGTCGAACAGGCCGACCGGCAGCTCGGCGTAGACGAGCGAGTCCTCCCAGGGGATCAGGCGGCCGTCCGGGAAGGCGCACCGAAGGGACTTGGACAGGGTCTCCCGGATGAGGGGCATGCCCAGGAGGTCGAGGGCTCCGGTCGCAGGATCGACGTGGGGGGCCTTCCGGTCGAATGCACCGGACAGGCCCTGAAGTCGGGCGGCGACGTTCAGGACGCCGAAGGAGGAGGCGGTGTAGGAGGGCGCGCCCTCCCGCCCCAGGCCGTCGCCGGTGAAGAAGTTCCGGAAGAAATAGACGATGTCCCTGGCCACGGTCTCGACCAGCTCGTCGTTGCCCAGCATCAGGGCCAGGTCCAGGCGGGGGTGCTGCGTGGAGGAGGAGAGGTTGTCCGCGCCGGTGACGAGGTGGTAGGGGTGGAGGGTGTGCTCCACGATGCCGCGCTTGAGGAGGAGGTCCCTGTTACGCCGCCTCAGCCGCTCCTCGTCGCCGTCGGAGGAGGTGACGATGCGCTCGGCGATGTCCCGAAGGCCCGCCTCGACCTCGGCCTCGGTGAAGGCCTCCGCCACGAGGCAGTAAGCGGACAGGAGGCCCTCGGCGCAGGAGGCCTTGGCGTTCCAGGTTCCGGGGAAGCGGTTGGCCAGGGCACGATACTTCGAGGCGCTCAGGGGCCGGTCCGCGCCATTATCGATGCAGTCGTCGATGGTGATGAGGCGGTAGCCGGGGTAGCGCCCGATGCGCCGGGTCCCGTAGAACTCGGAGAGGCGGTCCCGCAGGGTCTCCTGGGAGATGTCCAGAATGGCGCTCAGGTAGGGGTCCCCCAGAAAGGCGCGGGAGAGCGCCACGAGCAGGCGCCTGGCCTGGCGGGCGTAGGCGCTGGCCTTTCCGACGGCGTCCGCCTCCAGCCGCATGGCGCAGTGGTAGGCGACCCCGAGCTTCGGAATGATGTCGTAGCAGAGGGCCGTGAAGATGTTGGAGACGCAGAGGCCGGTGAAGTAGAAGGCGTCCGTAGGCTCCATGTAGCCGTGCGCCTCCCCGTCCCATCGGTCGCAGGGGATGCCCCGGTGGGCCCTGCTCCAGCCGGGGGTGTGGTCCTCGCGCCAGATTTCGTCCGCGGGCCGGCAGCCGTCGCCGTCGTCGGGGTAGCGGGGGTTCGGGTAGAAGGGGTGCTTCCGGCCCTCCTGCTCGCAGAGGGGGCAGCCGAGGCGCCAGGGGTCGTCGATGGTCCAGCGGAAGGTGCTGTAGTAGCGGACCTGAAAGGGGTGGATGGGGCAGGCGCAGGTGTAGATGCCGCGCGGCTCCACGGTGGAGACCAGATCAAATGCCCAGCCCTCGCCCTTTGCGACGTAGCGATCCGCTGCAGTCAGGGTCGCCTGAACCCTCTGGACGGTCTCCTCGTCGCCGTCCCGGAACCGGCGCTCGATCTCCTCGAAGGGCGTGCGGTCGATGAGAATGTGGGGTTGCGAAGGAATGACGATGCGGCGGATAAGGGGACCGTTCATGATTTGATCTCCACGCGCCGCCCGGTCCGATTCGACTCGTAGGCCGCGTCGATCACCTGCATCACGCGCAGGGCGTCCTGGCCGGTGGCGGGGGGCGCGCCGCCTGTCTGCGCGGCGCGGATGAAGTCCCGCACGAACTCCAGGCCGAAGGCCCCGCCGTAGGCGTCGGATTTCCCAAAGTCGTACTGGATCACCCGGCCCGGCGCGGCCTCCCAGCCGGGGGCCACGCTCTCGATGTGAAGGCCGGTGGCCTCCCGCTCGAAGGGGCGCCACATGAGCCGGCCCAGGGTCCCCCGGATGCCGATGAAGCTGTCGTAGGTCGCGCCGGTGTAGCCGCTCCGGCTGACCGGGAGCATGTAGCCGCACTGGAGGGTGCCGAGCGCGCCCCTGCCGAACCGGAGGGAGAGGCAGGCCACGTCCTCCACGTCGATGGCCTCGCCGCTGAGGGTGTCGGTCAGGGCGGACACGGCGGCGATCTCGTCGTCGAGCAGGTAGCGGATCAGGTCCAGGTAGTGGCAGCCGAGCCAGGAGAGCATGCCTCCGCCGGCCAGCTTTTTGTCGAACAGCCAGTGGCG
>CAYRZX010000105.1:0-3123 GCA_964428665.1 uncultured Gemmatimonas sp. | reverse complement strand
CAGACGCTCAGGGTCACGCCGGCCTTTGCCACGGCGTCGAGGGCGCGGGACACCTCCGACGCGTTCAGGCCGACGGGCTTCTCGGTCAGGATGTGCTTGCCGGCGCCCGCCGCCCGGACGATGGCGTCCGGGGTCTGATCGTTCCGCAGGGCCACGAGCGCAAAGGCGGCGTCCTTTCGAGCGAGGGTCTCGTCCAGGCTCGTGGTGACGGCCTCGATCTTGGCGCCCCGATCCTGCCGGACCTGTTCGAGGGCCTCCCGGCTCTCGTCCCACAGGATGACGGACTCCACCTCGTCCAACAGCTCCAGGGTGCGCAGGTACCCCCGCGTGTGAGGGTGCGCCGCGCCGAGGAAGACGAACTTGATCTTGGATGACATGAAAGGCTCCTAACCCTTCTTCCTTCTCTTTCTTCTCACCTTCGGCTGCTTCAGGGGCAGCATCTCCTCCACGTACTCGCGATGCAGGCGGTCCACGTCGGCCTGGCCCCAGACCTCCACCCGAAAGGTCAACTCCACGCCCCGCCTGATGCGCTCGGTCAGGCGGCGGATGTGCTGGGGGTAGGTCTCCGCGTCGTACTTCTTCAGCTCCTGCGCCCGGCGGGCGTACTCCTCCTCGACCACCACGAGCACGCCGAGGGCCGGGGAGATCACCTGGAGGGTCATCAGGGCCTCCCTGATCTCCTTGCCGGTCTCGAAGCAGAGGACCTTGAAGGCGGCGACGGGGAGCAGGGTGCGGGCGTACTTGGCGCTCGTGCGCTCCAGCCAGACCGCGTCCCCCATGGCGCTCTTGCGGAAGCTCCGCCGGCTCTCGTAGCCCAGGGCCTCGCCGATCTCCAGAAGCTTTGTCTGGTACTCTTGATGTTTGGGTGACATGGGAAAAATATGAAATGGCAGACGGCAGACGGCAGACGGCAGACGGACCTCACCCTCCCCCATAGCAAGGGGAAAGACACTTGATGCCCCCTCCCTCTCCCACTGGGAGAGGGAGGGGATTAGGGGGTGGGTGAGGTCTCACGTTTCACGTTTGCCGTCTCACGGAAGTACTCCACCGTCTTCCGAACCCCTTCTTGAAGGCTCGTCTCCGGCCGCCAGCCGAGGACGCGCTCCGCCTTTTGATAAGAGATCACGCTCCGGAGGAGGTCGCCCGGACGGGGCGGGGCAAACTCCGGCGGGTCCTTAAACTCGACGGCCGTGGCCACCTGACGGTAGAGGTCCGCGGTGGCCGTCCCGGCGGCCGTGGCGATGTTGAAGACGTCGTCGTCCCCTCGCTCCAGGGCGGTCGTGTTCGCCCGCACGACGTCGCCCACGTAGACGTAGTCTCGAATGCCGCCGGAGTCCCCCACCTGCCGGGCCGCGAAGAGGCGGGGCGCTTTGCCGGACAGCGCCGCCGTGGAGAAGATGGCCACCGCGCCCGCCTCCCCGTGGGGGCTCTGCCGGGGGCCGTAGACGTTGGCGTAGCGGAGGGCCGTGTAGCGAAGGCCGTGCTGCCGGCGGTAGTAGCCGAGGTAGAACTCCGCGGAGATCTTGGACACGGCGTAGGGGGAGATCGGCAGTCGCGGGGAGTCCTCGCCGGCCGGCGCGCCTTCGATCTCTCCGTACATCGCCCCGCCCGTGGAGGCGAAGATGACCTTGCGCGTCCCGGCGGCGACGGCGGCCTCGAGGAGGTTGATCGTCCCCAGGACGTTGATCTGCGCGTCGCGCATCGGGTCCCGGACGGAGTCGGACACGCTGATCTGCGCGGCGTGGTGGTTCAGGATGTCGGGCCGCTCGCTCAGGAAGATGTCTCGCACCTTCGGGTCACAGGCGTCGATCTCGTAGAACCGGGCCTTCGGGGGGAGGTTGCGCCGGTCGCCCCGCGACAGGTCGTCCAGGACGACGACCTCGTGGCCCGCCGCGATGCAGGCGTCTGCGATGTGGGACCCGATGAAGCCCGCGCCACCTGTCACCAGGATTTTCATGGTCACATGTTCCTGACGACTGCGTCGCCGAACTCGGAGCACTTGACCTCTTTCGCCCCGTCCATCAGCCGGGCGAAGTCGTAGGTCACGACCTTGCTGGCGATGGCCTTCTCCAGGCCGGAGATGATCCGATCCGCGGCCTCGTTCCAGCCGAGGTGCCGAAACATCATCTCGCCGGAGAGGATGACGGAGCCGGGGTTCACCTTGTCCTGGCCGGCGTACTTGGGCGCGGTCCCGTGCGTGGCCTCGAACACGGCGTGGCCGGTGACGTAGTTGATGTTCCCGCCGGGGGCGATGCCGATGCCGCCCACCTGCGCGGCCAGGGCGTCGGAGCAGTAGTCGCCGTTCAGGTTCAGGGTGGCGATCACGTCGAACTCGTCGGGCCGGGTGAGGATCTGCTGGAGGAAGATGTCGGCGATGGCGTCCTTGATCAGGAGCTTGCCGGGCGGGACCTGGCCGCCGCAGTCGGCCCAGGAGACCACCCTGTCGGAGTACTCCTGTTTGGCCAGTTCGTAGCCCCAGCTCTGGAAGGCGCCCTCCGTGAACTTCATGATGTTGCCCTTGTGGACCAGGGTCACGCTCTTCCGGCCCAGGCGGAGGGCGTAGTCGATGGCCGCCCGGATGAGGCGCTTGCTCCCCTCCTCGGACACGGGTTTGATGCCGATGCCCGAGGTCTCCGGGAAGCGGATTTTTTTGATGCCCATCTCCTTCTGGAGCCAGGCGATCACCTTCTGGGCTTCAGGCGACCTGGCCTCCCACTCGATGCCGGCGTAGATGTCCTCGGTGTTCTCCCGGAAGATGACCATGTCGACCTTCTCCGGGCGCTTGACCGGGCTGGGCACGCCCTGGAACCACCGCACGGGCCGGAGGCAGACGTAGAGGTCGAGGGTCTGCCGGAGGGCGACGTTCAGGCTCCGGATGCCGCCGCCCACGGGCGTGGTCAGGGGGCCCTTGATGCCGACGAGGTACTCCCGGAAGGCGGCCACGGTGGCGTCGGGGAGCCAGGCGCCGGTGGCGTTGAAGGCCTTCTCTCCGGCCAGGACCTCCATCCAGGCGATCTTCTTTTTCCCCCTGTAAGCCTTCTCCACCGCCGCGTCCATCACGCGGGAGGCGGCCCGCCAGATGTCGGGGCCGGTGCCGTCCCCCTCGATGAAGGGGATGATCGG
>CAYRZX010000104.1:0-19510 GCA_964428665.1 uncultured Gemmatimonas sp. | reverse complement strand
GCACGCCTGGTCGATGCCGACCCGGTCCATCGTGCGCACCAGGTCCGCCGCCGCGTTCTTCGGCTGGTAGAACCCCATGTAGGGTCCTAAATGGCAGTGCCCGTCGATCACCCGGACCCCGTCCAGCCGCAGCCCCCGCAACGCCATCTCCCGCAAGGTGAGACCGCCGCCGGCCTGTCTGTCTTTCGCGACTCGTCCTTCTGTCATAGCTCCTGCTCCACCGTGACGCCTCGATGCCTCCGGGCGCGATAAATCGCGCCCTTACACACCTCGTTCATCGTTTTCATACCACACATCCCTCCATCAACCCCCGCAGTGTGCCTCCCGCCACCCCGGCCAGCGCCTCCGGCGACAGCCCCGCGTAGGTCAGCCCGGCGATCGGCAGCGCCGGGTCGTAGACCGGCATCCCCGTCCCGAAGACCAGCCGGCCCGCGCCCCATCGCTCCACGATCAGGTGGACCGCGTCGTGCCCCTGAAGATAAGAGGTCTCCACGACCAGGTTGGGGCAGCGGTCCATCAGCGCGAACAGCGTGCGGAAGTTCGCCTGCGCCTCCCGCAGCAGCACGACCGGCAGGGCCGGGTAGGTCCGGCAGCACCACTCCAGGAACCGCCAGGGCCGCGGCTCGCTCCAGTGCCGATTGTCCAGGTCCAGCAGCAGCGGCACCCGCCGCTCCGCCAGCGCGCCCAGCAGCCGGTCCACCTCCCAGGGCTCCAGCGACAGCCGGTGGGCCACCGGACAGAGCCGGGCCGCGCGCGCCCCCGACGCCAGCAGCCGCGCCACCTGCTCCGGCTCCGGCGGGACCTCCCCCGTCGCGGACGGGAGCACGACCCGGCACGCGGACAGACGGCCCTGCCCCTTCACCTCCTCCGTCAGACGGGCGTTGCCCGTCCCCGCGTCGTGCCCCTTCGCCCAGGTGTGGGTCACCAGGCCGCGCGCGATGCCGTAGGTGTCCATCGTGGCCAGCAGCGCGCGCACATCCTCCGGCGCGCCGGGCGGGCGCTGGGCCTGCGGCCCCAGGAGAACGTTCGCGTCGAAAAGCTCAGGTTGTTCCATGGTTAAATTCCTCAGTGGGGTTTCACACCAGCCTCCTCGGAAAACTCCTCCTCCACACCCGCCGGAAGTGTTCGCGCCCGTTCAGCGTCACCGTCAGATCATACACCAGATGGAACGCCTCCCGGCTGCTCGTGAAGTGCAGGCTCCCCTCGGAGACGACCGTCTCGTGAGGCATCCGCATCTCCAGCCGCGTCACGCTGTCGCAGCTCGCCGCCGAAGGATCGGCATCCGACGCCGTCAGCACGCTGCTCCGCTCCGTGTGGAACGCCAGCGCCTCGCTCAGACGGCCCCCGCCTCCGCCCCGGATCGCCACCGTCACCCGGTCGTTGTACACATTTCGCGTCACCTGCCACTCCGTCGACCCCGGCTCCTGAGCGTAGATGCCCGTCGGCATCCGGGGCGCCGGCATCTCCGGGGCCTGATCCGCCTCCTTCGGCGGGGCCACCGGCAGGACCAGCCGCGAGACGCGCCCCCCGCCATAGAACACGCGGTTCGTCGCCGGGTAGGGCGACGGCCAGGTGTTCGGCCAGTCCGAACTCGACACCGCCAGCCGGATGCGATGACCCGCCGCAAACACATAGCCCGTCGCGTCTAACTCCACCGTCACCTCGTAAACCTCTCCGGGCGTCAGCGCCTCCGGCCGCTCGTGCGACGCCCGGTGCGTCACGTTCAGCAGCCCCGTCGTCACCAGCGCCGACGACCCGTCCGGCGCCACATCCGACAGCTTGCAGACCAGATTCACCACCGGCGCAGTCGAGGCAAAGTGGATCACCGCCTTCGGGTTGCCCAGCACGTGCGTCCGCTCCGTCAGGGCCGGCGAGGTGTAGACCAGCGCGTACATCTCGTCCGGCCGCTGGTCCGCCGGCGCGCCGATCCAGGGGCACCCCCCCCAGCCCAGGTTCTGCGTCCCGACAGTCGCCCGGTATTCGTACCGCTCCTCCCCCCCCTCCGCCGAAGGCGCATCCCTCAGGCCCCCCTCTGCGCCCAGGTAGAACGCCTTCTCCCCCGCGCCGGGGACCGGCCAGCCCGGCTCCGCCCGCCAGAACCCCGGCGTGCTCGTCCGTCTGGGGCGGGGAGGCGTATGCTCCTGCACGTAGACCAGGAGCGCCGGCTCCTCCGTGAACCCCGTGTCGATCCCCTTCAACCAGTGGTCGAACCACCGGACGACCATCCCCATGAAGTCCACGCCCGGCCCCGGGTTGCCCTGATCCGGGAACGAGTGCGTCCACGGCCCCACGATGCACTTCTTCGGGACGGACACGTGCTGGAAGACCCGAAGCGTGGCGTTCCGGTACGCGTCCTGCCACCCCCCGCAGATGAACACCGGGCATCGAATCCGGTCGTACCCGGGTCGCAGACTCGCGGCCCGCCAGTAGGGACCGTCCGTCTGGTGCTCCAGCCACGTGGCCAGCCAGAGCGGGTTCCCGTTCAGATGCTCCGTCCAGAGGTCCAGCCAGCGGTCCCCCGCGTGTTCCGGCAGCGTCGGCAGCGCGTTTCGGGCCGGCATGGCTGCCCCGTAGGTCGTCACCTGATCGAACGTGTGGAGCGCCCCTCCCCGGTAGTGGACGTCATCGGTGTACCGGTCGTCCGTGGCGTTGATCGGCACGATGGCCTTCAGGTGAGGCGGCTGATGCATGGCCACCTGGATGCACGTGAACCCGGAGTAGGACGTCCCGATCATCCCCACGTTCCCGTTGCACCAGGGCTGCGCCGCGAACCATTCGATCGCGTCGTACCCGTCCGCCTGCTCCGCCGGCGCGTACTCGTCCACGGCGACCCCGTCCGACGCATCTGTCCCGCGCACCGACAGGTGGACCAGGATGAACCCGTGCCGCGCCAGGTAGTGAAAGATGTCGCCGCGCCCCTGCGTGCGGGAGTCCGTCGAGCGGTAGGGGTCGTAGTTGATCACCACCGGCAGCGGCTCATCCGCCATCGGTCGCCAGAGCCGGGCGTGGAGATGCGTCCCGTCCCGCGTGGGCACGCGGGCGTAGTCGTCCCGCACGGTGAAGGTGGGTTGAGAGCCGGTTTGAGTTTTTGTCACCACGGTTTCGACCGCCGTATTTTTAAAGAAACGCCCGCCAAATAGATCATCTGGCGGGTATTTCTATGTTCACCGTCTCTCATAGGGTTTGGCTTCGTTTTATCGCAAGGGCAGGTAACGCACTTGCCCTTCCCAATCATTATCCAGATCAGGTTTTCGGCGTAGTAGACCACGCACGATGTCGTTGTTGAAATTCTCATCGGCGGCCAATCGAAGCACGTTTACAAGTTCCCCCTGGCTCGCCGCGCCAATAGACGATCCCGTATGCCCGACGGATCGAAGCGTAACTCGTTCTGTTTCTGAACCTTTTCCGCCTCCTCGCGTCTTTGTTGCAGGTAAGCGTCTACTTCAGCGCGCCGTCGGAGATAATAAGCGATTACCGAATAGACATCAGCCAGGTCGAGAGAGGGATATTGATGGGTTATCTCTTCAGCGGTAGCGCCGTCCAGAAAAGCCGAGACAACGGTGTCCAGGGTTATCCGCGTTTTTCCCACACGGATAACGCCGTCCACATCTGTCGCGAGTGGAACAGTTTCAGGCGCAATGGTGAGTGTCATAGCTTTCACCTTTCAGACGCAACGAACCGTATAACGCGACGGCTCAGCGGCGCGCACTCGCGTCCGCTGAAGCCGCTTGTTGGGCGCTTTGCGTCGAGCCTGTCGTCCACCGCGCCTCAATGGTATCGGCCGACAGGTCGGCACCGCACTGCCACGCGATGTAGTACCCCCCATTCCGAATCCGGGAGAACTCCGTCCATTCGTTCAGCGGCAGGAAGGCTTCCGAAGTCAGAAACGGGCGAACATCGAAAATCCCGGAACGTCCATCCTCGGACACCACGTAGAGAATTCCCCCTTCCCTGGGTACAACTTCTGCTATTCTCATTGGTCTAGTCCTCGGATGGGCAGTGGGGTTTGACCGTTCACAGCCAGCTCCCAATCTGCCATTAGGTCCTCTCGGTGGATCTCGACCCAAGCAACGACCAGCTTATGTTTGCTTGGCGGCAGGCTTCCGGCCAGCACTGATCCATCGGCAATCGAATAGACCGCCACCTCTCCCTGGTAATCGGCATGAATGTGCGGAGCGTGGTGCTTGTCCGTATCGTGGAAAAACATACGAATCAGAATGCCGTAGAACATCGATATCGTGGGCACAGGTACTCTCCCATGGTCGATTCTATGTGGCGCCCAACTTGTGATTATGCAGCGATTTTTCTGGATATCCCCTTCGCCCCCGACAGATCGCCGTCTATTCCATTCGCCCCTGCCGAACAGAGAGCTATCTCCATTCGCCCCTGCCAAAGGGCGGGATATTCCATTCGCCCAAGAAGACAGGTATAAACGAATGTACCTTCATTTATTGGGCCTGTCAATATGGTTTTCCAGTCGCCAGTTCCAGCAGCAGCAGCGCCTCCAGCAGGCCGTCCCGGAACGGCAGCCGCCACCACTCCGGCTGGCCCGGCACGGGCCGGCTCAGGAAATCCAGCTCCATGTCCGCCAGCTTCTGCGCCCGGTCCAGGTAGCCCCGCTCCCCCGTCATCTGACGCAACAGCAGCAGCATCTTGATGTAGGACGCGCTCGCCGGGTAGGTCCACTGCCCCCGCGCGTTGAGCGGCCCGGTCAGCTTCCCCGCCTCCTCCATCAGGTCGTCGGCGTACTTCCGGGCCGCCGCCAGCGCCTCCGAACTCCCGGTCATCTGCGCCCCCAGGGCCACGTAGTGCGGAAAGTAGTTGTTCGCCGACACGGACTCGGGCCCCCCCTCGTAGAACCCCGACCCGGCGTACACGGCCACATCCTGCAACGTCGGGTCCCTCTTCACCGCCTCGTCCTTCTCCGCCTGCGTGCGGAAACAGTAGAACACCGTCTCCTCCTGGATGCGCCCGTCCAGGTGCAGCCACTGCGGAAAGATCCGCTCCTTAGGGTCGTACCCGTACAGAGACATTCCGCGCAGCAGACGCCGCGCCATCCCCCCCACCTGGTCCGCTAGCCCCGCGCCTTCCCTCCGCTTCCGAAGCTCGATCTCCCCATTCAGCAGCGAGATCACCGT
The DNA here is from genome assembly GCA_964428665.1 of uncultured Gemmatimonas sp. Taxonomy (GTDB): domain Bacteria; phylum Latescibacterota; class UBA2968; order SICM01; family SICM01; genus SICM01. Next base: position 14,372 of record CAYRZX010000104.1, on the reverse strand, counting down.
CAGCATCTCCCCGTTGTTGACGTGGGGCCTCGGAGGCTGCGCCGGTTCTCCGCCCTGGTCGCTCCCGAACCAGTGCGGGATCAGCCCCGACTCCGGGTGCTGCACCGCCAGCCACTTGGCCAGCATCGCCTGCGCCCACCCCAGGCACTCCAGGTCCCCCGTCCGCGCGAAGTGGTAGCCCCACCAGTGGATCAGCATCGCCCCCGTCTGCGCGAACGCCACCCAGTGGGAGTTGAACGCCATCGAAGGTCGCTTCGCCTTGTCGTCGAACCCGTAGGAACAGTATCGGTTATAGGCCATATCTTCGGGCCGCATGATCAGCCCGTAGTACGCCGCCTTGAACATCCGCCCCATCTGCTCGGGGGCCACAGCCCACAGCCGGTCGATCTGGAGGTTCACCGCCGGCTTGAACGTCGGCTCCTTGTAGCTCGACACCGGCACGGGCTGGAGCCGCACCACGTCGAACTCCGCCTGAATCCCCAGGTAGCCCAATCCCGACGCCGGATCAAATCCGTGCTGCGCGAACACGGACGCCATCCCGTCCACCAGCCGCCGGTACTGCGCGTCCCCCGTCACGTCCGACAGCAGGTCCAGCACAGGCCAGACGTTAAAGTCCAGCCGGTAAGGCTCCGGCTCCATCGGCTGCTCTTCGATCAGAAACGAGCGCCGCGTGTCTCCGACCTTCCCCCCCATGCTCCGATAGGTCTTGCTGGTCTGTTTCGTCACGGTGAGGCACAGCGCCCCGTCCGGCCTTCCGCCCACGCGGGCGGACTGCCGCTCGATCAGCGTCTGCACGCCGCTCTTCACGAAGTCGAGGTATCTGGACATGGTACGCCTCCTAAACCTGCTTATATCCCTTCGCCGCCCACTGCTGCTCGATCACGCTCGGAACCGTCACGCACCCCGGCAGCGCGCCCCGGATCGCGTCCACCGCCTTCAGCTCCTCTGCGCTCAGCTTGTGCCCGGCGGCGTCCGCGCACTCCTTCAGTTGATCCAGCGTGTTGGCCCCCACCAGCACGCTCGACACCGCCGGCCTGGACAGGGCCCAGGCCAGGGCGAACTGCGTCAGCGTCTCCCCGCGGCGCTCCGCCAGCGGCCGCAGCCGCTCCACCACCTCCAGCGACGGCCGGGCCATCTCCGCGAAGTCGGGCCGGCTGTACATCGAGCCGGGCGCGAATCGGCTCCCCGCCGGAGGGGCCTGCCCCGGCCTGTACTTCCCGGTCAGCAGCCCGCCCGCCAGGGGCCGGAACGGGATCAGCCCGATCCCCTCCTCCTCGCAGAACGGGATCAGGTCAAAGTCCTGCACCTCCCCCAGCACGTAGGGCGAGAAGATGTCCTGCCCCAGGAGGTTGTACTTCGCCCCGATGGACACCAGCCTCGTGTAGCCGTTCCGCTCCGAGGCCCGCAGGGAGTTCGCGAACTGGTAAGTCTTGAACCAGCAGCACCCCGCGTAGAGGACCTTCCCCTGCCGCACCAGCGCCGTCAGCGCCTCCAGGCTCTCCTCGATCGCCACCGTCGGGTGCCAGTGGTGGAACTGGTAGAGGTCGATGTAGTCCGAGTTCAACCGCCTCAGGCTCTTCTCGCACTCCCGCACGATGTGCTTCCGGGTCGCATCCCCCGAAAACTTCGTCGCGATGATCACCCGGTCCCGCCGGTCGTGGAACGCCTTCCCCAGCCACTCCTCCACCTTCCCCTTCTTCTCGAAGTTGGCCGTGTCGTAGAGCGTGATGCCCATGTCGAACGCGGCCCCCAGCATGCGAACCCCCTCGGCGTCGTCCGACACATTGTTGTTCCCCGGCCCGAAACAGACCTCCGACACCTTCAGCCCCGTCTTGCCCAGGAAGCGGTATTCCATGTTTATCCTCTCATATTTCACGTTTCACGTCTGCCGTTTGCCGTCTCGCGTTTACAACACCCCGTACCACCCGTACTGCTCCTCCGGCACGAGCACGAAATTGGACCGCGCCGCCGGGTACCACGTGTCCGGGTTCTTCCTCCGGTGGTCGTCCACGGCGCGGACCTCCACGAAGTACATCCAGTTCTCCCTCTCCACGTCGTGGACCACGGACATCTCCTTCGTCACCGTCTGGAACACCGGCCTCTGGCACGCGCGGTCCTCGAAGACGCGCACGTCGTACTCCACCTCGCCCCCGTACATCTTGAGCGACCGCGCCCAGTTCAGCCGGAGGCTGCGCTCCCCCTCGCGCTGCGCCGGCAGCGCCATCGGAAACGTGGGCGGGTGGTCCTTCTCAGCGCCCAGGTAATAGGAGTAGTAAGGCTCCGACCCCCATATCCCGAACACATAGCCTAAAACCCAGAACCGGTCCCTGCTCTCCACCAGCTCCGGGTCGTAGGCGAAGCACTCCTGCGGGAAGGCGTCCGCAAAGGTGATGTCCGCCTTCAACTCCGCCACCGAAAGCACCCGCCCGTCCCGGTGCGGCTGATTCGCCCCGAAGAACAGGGCGTCCGCGATGTGGTCCCCACCGTCGTACGTGGCCTCGGCCACCACGTGGTGCGACAGCGGGACCTTCTTCACCGGGATCCCCAGCGCCTCCAGCAGCGCCACCGTGACCGTCACCCCCTGCCCGCACCGGGCGTCGTGCGACTCCAGGATCGCCACCGGATCGCTCGCGTGCGTGATCTGGATCGGGTTGTAGTAGAGGGCGTGCTGCACAAATCCCAGGACCCGCCTCACCCGCTCCGCGTCCGTCTCCGCGTCCCACGTCAGTGACTCCGCCAGATGCCTCAGGTAGCGCTTCGAGTCCGTCTTCGCCGCCCGGCGGAGGAGCTCCGCCTCTCTGCCGGGGGGATAGTCCACGGCCGGGCCGTGCACGTTCCGGGTCGCGGGCGAATGCTGCGGCTGGGGGAGGTAGAGCGATCCCCCGTAGCGGTGGCGGTACTTCGCCAGGTGCGCCTCCCGGTCGAACCCGATGTCGTGCAGCTCGAACCCCGGCTCCGCGTCCGCCGGCTGGCTCTGCAGCGCGATCCACGACCCGAAGATGCGATCTCCCGGAACGCCCGGCTCCGCGAACGGGATCATCGTCCCCGTGATCACGAACCGCTCCCCGTCCGTCCAGCTGTAGCACAGCAGCGGGACCCCGTCCGGCTGCTCCGGCGCACACAGATACTCGAACCCCCGCGTCTCAGGGTCAAACACCAGATATCGCTCCATGAACCTGGGCGGCCTCCCGTCCACAGTCAGCGGGCCTTCGGGCCTGATGATCTTCCCCGTCCTGGTGTCCAGCCTGCTCGGGTGCGCGTAGGTGCTCAGGCAGTTGTAGAACTTCCCCTGAAACCCGAACCCTCCCCCGATAAACCCGTAGACCTTCCCGTGGTCCGGCGTGGGGATCGGATCGAGCCACTTCCCCGTCTCCAGCTCCACCGGCAGGAACCGCCCCTTCGCCGTGTCCCACAGATACAGCGCCTTCCCGTGCACGTGCCCCGGCGATCCCCCCAGCGTGGCCTCCGGGAACGGCGCGGGGTTCTCGTCCACGAACCGCTCCTTCTTCAGGTCGAACCGGATGACCCGCGCCGGGTCCGACAGCGTGGCGTAGAGATGCCCGTCCTCCAGCGCGAACCCGCCGGCGAGCTGTCCTTCAAACGGACACGCCACAGCGCGCGGCGTCGCGTCCGGCCCGTCCAGAATCAGCGCCTTCGACTCGGACCGCTCGAACAGGATCAGCCTCCCGTTCGGCGTCTTCGTCCCGTACCAGACGATGGCCTTCGCAGCCGGGACCTCGCGCCGGAGGCACGTCCGCCTCTTCGGGTCGTAGACCAGGTAGAACGGCGATTGGCCCAGCGTGAAGACCAGCTTCCCCCTCCACGCGAACGCCTGGTAGATGGGCCGCCCCCCCATCTCCGGCACGGGGACCTGCACGCACGCCGCCGTGCGCAGGTGGCGCCCCATCAGACAATCCCTCTTGCCCCCCTCCCACAACCAGTCCTCCTCGTCCACGTCGAACCCGAACGGCCGGCCGGTCTGAACCTCGTCATGTCGGTAAAACCACGTTTCGGCTGTCATAAAAATCCTTTATAAACGGCCGCGATAAATCGCGCATAACACCAATGGACGCGATGAATCGCAACGGACGCGATGAATCGCGTCCCTACGGATGTCGTGGCATCGGGCGACCGCAAGGGTCGCCCCTACAAATATCATGTCCCTCTTCTTTTCTTTCTCTGTGTTCTCTGTGTTCTCTGTGGTGAATCCGGTTTGAACGGCTTCCCCGTCCGGCGCAGGTCCTTCGTGATCGCGATCTGGCACGTCACGTAGGGTTCTCCCCGTTTGAACCCCCGGCTGTTCAGCGTCCCTGCCGCGTAGCCCGGCCGGGCGTCCCCGATGGTCCCCACGATCAGATTGGCGTGCTCCACCGTCGTGTCGTAGCGGTGCGCGATCAGCCCCACCATCTCCGTCCACGCGATCTTCAGCGCCTCCTCCCAGTCCGCCCCGACCCCGCTCGTCAGGACCTCGTCCGCTGTCTCCACCACCGGCCCCCCCGTCGGGAACCCCGGCGACCGGCCCACCCTCAGCGTGATGGCGCTGTCGATCTCCACCCCCGTCCCGGTCAGCTCCCCGTCCCCCATCCGGGCGTGCACGTCCCCGATTGACAGGTGTCCCCCGTACTTCTGCGCCCGGATGTGCACCGTGCTCCCGGCCCGGATGGTGTTGTAGTCCAGATTGCCCCCGTGGTTCCACCCCCCGCCGGGGTGCTGTGACGCCGGCGCGAGCTGGATCACCCCGATCATCGGTCGCACCGGCGCCACGAAGTCCGGCGGGAAGTGGACCAGCCCGTCCTTCACCGGCGCGACCGACCGCAGGCTCCCCCGAAACGGCCCGCCGTTGTTGTAGTAGCCGTAAGGCCCCACCTCGATGTCCAGGATCTCGAACGACACCCAGTCGCCCGGCACAACCCCCTCGATCAGAAACGGCCCCCCCGGCCTCGACCCGCGCGGCGTGGTCAACTCCGGCACCACGCCCGGCCTCAGGTCCCCGTCCGCCCCGCCCGGCGTCTCGATGACGACCGTCTCGCCCAGCTTCAGCGTGCCCCGGACCTGCTTGCGCTCCGGGTCGTCCGGCCCTTTGTAGTAGGGTCTCCTGGTGAAACGACGCATGTCAGGCTCCTTGTCATAAGCTATCAGCTATCAGCTATCAGCTATCAGCAAAACCTGACAGGCCTTTGTTTTTTGCTGACGGCTGACGGCTGACGGCTGATAGCTTCATATATTCCAGCAGAACACCGCGTGCTCCTCCGACAGCCGCGTCTCCTCCGGAGTCCTCTCCCGGCAGATGGACGTGGCCTTCGGGCAGCGCGGGTGGAACCGGCACCCCGACGGCGGCCGGACCATGTCCGGCGGCGCGCCGGGGATGATGTTCAGCTGCCCCCGGACCATTTTTGCGTTCTCCAGCAGGCCGACGGAGTAGGGGTGCCTGGGACGGTTCAGAAACTCCGACGTGGGGGCGACCTCCGCCACCCGCCCGGCGTACATGACGATGATCCGGTCGCTGAACTCGGCGGCCAGGCCGAAGTCGTGCGTGATCAGGATCGTGGACATCCCGTGCGCCGCCTTCATCCGGTTGATCAACTCCACGATCTGCGCCTGGATCGTCACGTCCAGCGCCGTCGTCGGCTCGTCCGCGATCATCAGCTTCGGCTCGCAGCTCAGCGCAATGGCGATCATCACCCGCTGCTTCATCCCCCCCGACAGCTCAAACGGGTAGTTCCGGTGGCGCGCCGCCGGGGCCGGGATGCCCACCTCCTCCAGCAGCGACATCGCCCGGTCGTATGCCCGCCGCCGGTCCCCCCGGCCGTGCCAGAGGATCGCCTCCTCGATCTGGACCCCGCACCGCAGCGTCGGGTTGAGCGACGTCTGCGGGTTCTGAAAGATGAACCCGATCTCCCCCCCTCGCACCCTCCGGAGCGCCTTCTCGTCTAACTTCAGCAGGTCCCGCCCCTCGAACAGCGCCTCCCCCTCCACGATCCTCCCGCTCCCCCGGACCAGCTTCACGAGGGAGAGCATGCTCACGCTCTTGCCGCTCCCGCTCTCCCCCACGATCCCCACGCTCTCCCGCTCACGGATGGGGTAGGAGACCCCGTCCACCGCCTTCACCACCCCGTCCCGGCGGTAGAAGTAGGTCTTCAGGTTTTTGACCTCCAGCAGCGGCTGGTTCCAGGGGCGCAGAGACAAAAGACCTCCACAAGACCCCTCCCCCGGCCCCTCCCCTAAAGGGGAGGGGAGAAAACCAAGGTGCTCCCCCTTCCCTTTAGGGAAGGGGGCTGGGGGGATAGGTCTACTCCTTCGGATTAAACGCGTCGTTCAGCCCGTCGCCCAGGTACGTGAACGCCAGCAGCGTCAGGCCGAACGTGGCCACCGGCCAGTAGAGCTGATACGGGAAGGCCCTCAGGTTGATGCTCCCCACGTTGATCAGGATGCCCCAACTCGGTCTGGGCGGCATCACGCCGAGGCCCAGCAGGCTCAACGCAGACTCCGTCATGATCGCGCCGGGGATCATGAAGGCGATGCTCACGATCAGCGGGCCGAGGGAGTTCGGGAGGATGTAGCGCCAGATGATATGTCCGTGAGTCGCCCCCAGCGCCCGCGCCGCCTCCACGTACTCCGAGTTCTTGACCGACAGCGCCTGCCCTCGCATCAGCCGGGCGAACCCCACCCAGCTCGTCACGGCCAGCGAGATGAAGATCGTCACGATGCCCCGGCCCAGCACGGACACCAGGATGATGCTGAACAGAAACCCCGGAAACGCGTACATCACGTCCGTCATCCGCATCAGCACGCTGTCGATCCGTCCCCCCCAGTAGCCCGCCACGGCCCCGATGACCCCCCCCACGACCACGGAGATGGCCGTGGCCCCGAACGCGACGGCCAGGGCGTTCTGGAGGCTGAAGATCAGCCGGCTGAAGATATCCCGCCCGATCTCGTCCGTCCCGGCGATGTGCCTCCACGACGGCGGCTGGTAGGCCTCGTCGAGGCGGATCTCGTTGTAGCCGTAGGGCGCGATGAGCGGCGCGAAGACCCCGCACAGGATCAGCAGGACCACGAACCAGAGGCTCGCCACCGCCATCCGGTTGACCCGGAAGCGCCGCCAGACGTTCCCCCAGTAGGAGACGCCCTGCGGGCCGGACGCCTCGTCCGAGGCGGGATACAGATCGGCTCGGTTGACAGCCATGACGATATATCCTTTATCTTCTCCTCTGATAGCTCGCCCGGATGCGCGGGTCGATCAGCGCGTAGCCGATGTCCACCAGGAGATTCATCACCATGATCAGGAACCCGAAGAACAGCGTGGACGTGATGATCATCGGATAGTCCCGCGTCCCCGCCGCCGCCACGAACAGCTTGCCCAGGCCGGGGATGTTGAACACCGTCTCGATGAACGCCGTGCTCACCATCAGGAACGCGAACTGCGGCCCGGAGATCGTCAGGAGCGGGATCAGCGAGTTCCGCAGCGCGTGGCGGAAGATCGCCTGGTTCCGGTCCCCCCCCTTGGCGAACACCGTGCGCACGTAGTCCTCGTTCAGCTCCTTCGCCAGGCTCGCCCGCACGTAGCGGGCGATGGAGGCCACGGGCTGAAACATCATGGCCAGAACCGGCAGGACGACGTGCTCCCAGCTCCCCCACCCGGACGTCGGCAGCCACTGGAGCGTCACCGCGAACAGGACGATGGCCAGAAGGGCGATGACGTAGGAGGGGATGCAGATGCCGAGCACGGAGATGAACATCGTCGCCCGGTCGATCCAGGTGTTCCGGTAGACCGCCGCCAGCACCCCCATCGGGATGCCGACCAGCAGGGCCAGGGACATCGGCAGGAAGGCCAGGATGAACGTCCGGGGGAAGTGCGTGGCCATCATCTCCTGAAGCGTCGTGTCCGGGTACCGGAACGACGGCCCGAAGTCCAGGACCGCGGCATGCCGGACATAGATCAGGACCTGCCTCCAGACCGGCGTGTTCTCCCCGTAGCGCTCCTCCCACATCATCAGCGTCGGGCTCTTCTCCTCGAACTGGCTCAGCCGGGCGCCCGTGATCTGCTGGTTGGCCAGCCGCTCGATGTTGAAGAAGTCGCCGGGGGCCGCGTGCATCAGGTGGAACGTGATGATCAGGATGACGACCAGGCTCAGGAGGATCTGCCCGAGCCGGCGCAGGATGAACATGGACATAGGGTTTTATGACCTTCTTCTCGCTTTTCTCCGTGTTCTCTGTGTTCTCTGTGGTGAACGCTTTTTCCTCGGAATCCGCTTTTTCACGTCCACGCCCCGGTAGTCCTCCAGCAGCCTTAGCTTGAGGGCCAGCGGCAGGAAGGCGAAGACATCCTTGTGCGTGTAGGTCGGGCACTGTTTCCCGTCCACCATCCACCGGAAGTGGCGATAGGCCGCGTCCAGCACGTCGGGGTCTCCCCCCTTCTCGAACGCAAAGGCCATCGGCCCCAGCATCATGATGTCCGACGAGTGGGCGCGGTCGGAGTGCGGCCCCTCCGTGTAGTACATAACCCCCTCGACCGTCCTCAGCTCCGTCGCCACGTGCCTCGCCCCCTTCAGCAGAGCGTCCAGCGCCCGCCGGTCCCCGAAGTTCTCGCAGTACTTCTGCAGCCCCTGGAGGATCGACGCGATCATGAACGGCTTCGACCCCCGGTTGAAGCTCCCCGTCTGGTCCCGCCACTTCCCCCCCTCGTCCTGCCACCTCACGAACAGGCCCACCAGCCTCCGCATCGGCCCCAGGAACTTCTCCTCCCGCGTCACCTCGTACATCTGCCCCATCGCCACCAGCGGCCACCCCGCCACGCGCGTGCTGTAGGTCCACTTCTGCTCATAGTCCAGGACGCGCGCCTTCGCCTCCGGCGTCAGCGTCTCCAGCCACTGTACCGGCGCGTTGACCCGGCAGAACTCCGCCGTCTGGCAGGCCACCTCCCACGCCCGGCGGTACCCCGTCAGAAAGTAGAAGTCCAGCAGCCCGCCGATCCAGGTGTGGCTCGTCACCGGGCGCATCTGCTCCACCTCGTCCGTCGTCCGGTAGTGGTGGTTCTGCGCCCACTGCATGTGCGGCCCCCCGACCCACTCCGGGTGCTCCGCGCTCGCGTGCACCGTGTCCACGTCGATCAGATGGTGTACCCCCGCCTCCGCCGCCCAGAACGTCATCTGGTGCCCCGTCCGCATAAACGTCCGCACGAGCGACCGGGAGATGTCGTAGGCCACGTTGTCCGTCGTGAGCGTGCGCGCCTGCCCCTCGACCGTCGCCAGCCGCACGCCGTTGTCCCCCTCGTTCAGGATCCCGGCCCCGTCCGGCAGGCTGCACATCTCCCGCAGCCGCTGCTCCAGCGGCCAGTGGTCCTCCAGGTAGGGGGCCATCGCCCCCAGCGCCCCCGACCTCGCGTAGCGCTCGGACGGCAGCGCCGGCAGCAGCGGCTGCTCGAACGCGATGCACTCCGCGTCCGCCTCCCGCTCGTCCGCCCTGGGCGGCCCGAAGCTCAGGAACACCTCGTGCGTCCGCGCCATCCCCTGCGGGACCTTCAGCGGCCCCACGTGGAGCGCCGCCGGCCTGTCGTCCAGCACCTCCACATAGTTCCTGCCCGCCCCCGTGTCCGCCGCGTCCTCCGGCGACAGCGCAGGGTACAGGTCCAGGTCGATGACGTGCCCGTCCGTGGCGATGGCCTTCGGGTAGGCATGGAACGGCCTCCGGAGCTTCACGGTCACCCCCGTCGCCTCCCCGGCCACGTGGACCCACCCGTTGGCGTTCATCCGGTGGACCTGCCGCTCCCCCGCCCCCCGCGTGATGAAATGGAAGTTCGGCCTGGGCTGCGTCACCGCGACCCGCTCCCCCTCCTCGCTCACGTGCCCGGAGCTGAACGTGCCCACCCGCGCCCCGAAGAAGACCCGCTTCGGCCCCGTCTCCGTCAGGAACAGGGACGCCCTCAGCGACCTCAGATGCACGAACGGGGCCGGCTGGTCGTGCACGAACGTGTGGTAGACCCTCAGAAACGGCCTCCCCGCGTAGGCGTAGACCCGCACGATCCAGGACATCAGCTGCAACGAATGATCTATCCGTTGCGCCCCGTCCTCCGCGAAGAACCCCCCCTGCGCCTTCACCACGGCCTTCAGCGGGTTCTCCTCCTCCACGTACGCGCACCCGATCCGGCTCCGGTAGACCTTCCCCTCCGCGTCCGCCGCCGTGAACTCCCCCTGGTCGCCCGGCACGAAGTGGTCCCTCCCCCCCCGCGCCACCTGCCGGAACAGCCGCCTCCCCCTCGTCCCCAGCGTGACGCGGATGGCCCCCGTGTCGACCTCCACCTCCCCCTCCCGGTGCGCCACCCGCACGGCCACTGGCGGGGCCTTCCGCCGCACCCTCGGCCCGAAGGCTACGCAGAAACGCCGCCTCTCCATCGGCCCGATGTCCGTCTGAAAGTCCACCAGGACCCATTTAATCGACCCGTCGGGCCAGGCCGCCCGCACGTCCGCATAAGACGGCAGCTCCCTCCCCTTGGCGTCCAGCACCCGGACGTTCCGGGCCGACTTCAGCTCCCCCTTCGCGAACGGCACGCCCATAGACACCGGCCACCCCTGCCGCGCCACGCCGGACGGGTCCAGAATGTGCGCTTCGATCTGAGGCATGAAAAGACTCCCTCCCATCAAACGATGAATTCAGAACGATGAACGATGAACAAAAGGCATGAGCCGTGAGGCGTGAGGCAGGCCCTCACCCACCCCCATACCCCCTCCCTCTCCCGTACGTACGGGAGAGGGAGGGGGCGCCAAGGGCCTTATCCCCAGGCTTGGGGGAGGGTGAGGGCCTGTTGCCTGTTGCCTGTTGCCTCATGCCTTCGTATCGTGCGACTGCAACACCATCAACTGCCCCACCGGCCGCTCCACCGCCCCCAGGGGCCGGCCCTTCTCCTTTGAGAAAATGTCATTCGCCGTGATGTAGAGTTCCTCGTCCATCACGTGGTTGTAGCAGAGCTGCGGGTACCGGTCCTCCGGCGCGTCCGGGACCAGAAAGTCGAACGTGTCGCTCTCCGGGTGGTAGGCGATGAACCGGTTCATGAAGTGGTAGGGCAGCCCATCCACGCCGATGTCCGGGTTCTCCTTGACCTGATTGTACTTCCCCGTCCTCTCGTCGTATTGATAGCCGCGCGCATAGGTGCTCAGGCAGTTGAGCTGCCACCCCCGCCAGAACACGCCCCCTCCGACGAACCCGAAGACCCGATCCCACCCCGGCACGTCGCGCTCGTACCGCTCGCCCGTCTGCCGGTCGATGCGAATCAATCGCGCCCCCTCGATGTCGGGGTGCGTGGACCCCGGCGCGCGGTAGTTGACGATGTACCGCTCCGCCTCCCCCTCCGTCCCGGGCCTCACCGGCGGGATCGCCTCCCGGTCCTCGGCCACGAACCGCCGGACCTCCGGGTCGAAGTAGACCCGGTAGCCCGGATCCCCCGCCACCCAGCAGGCGTGCAGCCGCTCCGGCCAGTCCGTCTTCCGGATGGACGGCAGCGTCCCCGCCGCCGGGTAGGAGAACACCTCGCACCGGTCCTCCGCCACGTCCCAGACGGCCAGGCAGGGCCGGGACCGGTCCTGGAGATACAGCAACTCCCCCCGGGCGTCCTTGGTCCCCCACCAGATGTTGGCCTCCGGGAACGGCTTGTCCAGCAGGCTCACCCGGCCCGCCGCCACGTCATAGACCGTGATCTTCGGATGCAACTGAGGGAGGACATAGACCTTTCCTCCCGCGCAGATACACTGGCTCCCCCCGTGGTTCCCGCAAATCGGGATCGTCTCCATCTTCCCGGCCTTTGGCCAGTAGCGGTGCAACTTCGCCAGGCTCCCCGTGAACCAGATCGACCTCTCCTCGTCGTGGCCCATCCCGTAGACCCGCGTGTTCTCCGCGTCCACCCAGACCGGGTGCATCTTCGGAAGCGTTGGCATGGAAGACCTCTCTGCGAAAAGGCCTATGTCGAAATGAATGGCATGAAGATAAGCCTGCGTCCTCCGCCGTAGCGCGGGAATGAAGTTCCCGCGCTACCTCATATGCGCCCGATGAATCGGGCTTTTTCAGCCCGGCGTAGCCGGGCGCGTACCAGGTAGCTCGGAGATTCATCTCCGAGCAACGGGGGCGAAACCTCTTATCTTCATGCCATTCTTCTACGCCCGAAACTTGAAGAAGTACACCGGCGCGGCGGCCCCCGGCGCCGTCAGGTCAGACACCTGATCCGGGTCCGGGATCCGATCCGTGAAGGACCCGATGACATAGCCGTCCGCCGTCACCTCCCGACACCCCCCGATGGCGTAGGGGTTGGACATCTTCTCGTGGGTCGCGAACCGCCGCTCGCTGATCGCGTGGTCCTGCCAGCCCTCCCCGTTGTCGTCGCTCCGCAGGCAGGCGACCCGCCCGTCTTGGGCCAGGACGCAGTAGAGCGGCGACCCGGGCCATTCCGCCCGCGACGCGAAGAAACCGTCCACGTGGCTCAGTGAAATCCGGTCCCCTTTGAACTCCGGCCAGACGTCGACCTCCCGCCTCGCCGTCTTCACGTCATACCGGACATAGTGCTGACGCGCCCGGTCCCCCGGCGCTGCATATTTGTAGACAAAGTGCAGCTTCCCCCCCTTGACCATGAAGCTGGACAGCCAGGTGTGATGATCGTACTCATCGTCCAGGTTGACCTGGTCCGCCGGCCCGTGGTAATCCGCCACCACCGGCAGGTCCAGCGGCGTCCCGTCCATCTTCCGCCAGGTCTTCCCCCCGTCCCCGGACTGCATGTAATGGATGTCCGTGTAGAGGTACTCGTCGTTCTTGTTCGTCGTCCAGGCCGCGTGCAGCGTCCCGTCCGGGTCCAGACTGAGCTGAGGGTACTGCAGGCACGCGGTCGGCCCGGTCTTGAGGATCGTCTGCGAGCTTCGCACGGTCCCGTCCAGCCACACGGCGTGGAACGTGTTGTTGTGCGCGAAATAGGTGAGTTGCCCCCGATTCCGGTCATACATCATGCAGTACTTGCCCGCCGATCCCTTTTCGACCCGCGTGACGTGCGGCCTGGCGTACCCCTCCTCCGCCAGAAACCGGTAGAGATAGGCGTGGCGGTCCACGAAATCGGGCCGGGCCAGGTAGATGTTGTCCACCTCGTCCGTCTCCAGCACGGGCGGATTGGTCGGGTCCGTGGCCTCGAACAGCACGGAAAAGGTCCTCCCCCCGTCCACGCTCCGCGCCAGCCGCCACGTCTGCGAGGTGTAAGCCTGGTTGTGCCTTTTTTTAAGGTACGTCATGAAGATGCCGTTCCGGTTGCTCACGACCTTCTGGTTGTGGCTCTGGAACGTCGCGTACCCGAAGGCGTCCTCATCCACGCAGACGATCTCGATGTCCCTCAACTCCGGCATGAAATCTCCTCAAAAAGTCCTGAGTCCTGAGTTCCGAGTCCTGAGTCAAAAAACAGTCCTGAGTCCTGAGTCCTGAGTCCTGAGTCAAAAAACAGTCCTGAGTCCTGAGTCCTGAGTCCTGAGTTGAGAGGCTTTTGAATTTTACTCAGCACTCAGCACTCAGCACTCAGCACTTTCTTTTGGCACTCAGCACTCAGCACTTTCTTCTGGCACTCAGCACTCAGCACTTTCTTTTACCACGGCCTCTGATAGGGCACCGGCTGCTCCAGGCCATCCACGCGGATGTTCGCCCCGTTGACCCACCGCGACCGGTCCGACGCCAGGAACACGACCACGTCGGCCACCTCCTCCGGCGTGCCCAGCCGCCCCACCGGGAACCCGTTCCGTTCGTAGGCCTGGAACTTCTCCGGCTCGTGGATGCGCCGGCCATCCCACCCCCCGCCCTCGAACAGGATCGACCCCGGCGACACCACATTCACCCGGATGCGGTCGTGCGTCAGCTCCAGCGCCAGCGGCTCCGCCGCGAAGACCTGCGCCGCCTTCGACGCCCCGTACTGCCACGTCCCGGCCAGCTGCGGGATCCACCCGGAGATCGAGGAGATGAACACCACGGACCCGCCCCCCCGCTTCCGCATGTGGGGCGCGGCCAGGCGCGTGAGCCGCACCCCCTGGAAGACGTTGTAATGGAACGTCCACTCCCAGTCCTCCTCCGTCGCCTCCATCAGCCCCTTGCCCTGATTCTTCCCGGCGTTGTTGACCAGGATGTCGACCCCGCCCAGCTGCGAGGCGGCCTCCTCCACGAACCGGCGGGCCTCCTCCGACTTCAGCACGTCCGCCTGGATGGCCGCGACGCGGACGCCCAGCGCCCGCACCTTCTCCGCCGCCACCTTCAGGGCCTCCTCGCCCCGCGCGCACATCGCCACGTCGCACCCCTCCTTCGCCAGCCCCACGGCCGTCGCCAGGCCGATCCCCCGGCTGGCCCCCGTCACCAGCGCCACCTTGCCT
>CAYRZX010000103.1:0-19524 GCA_964428665.1 uncultured Gemmatimonas sp. | reverse complement strand
CTTCCTGGACCGTTGAGATAAAGATCTCATTCGAGGACCTGTTTCTGTCGGACGCGCCGGTCAATCAGACATGGGGAGGAAATTTCATAGGACATGCGGTGGGGTGGGGAGACGCCTGGAAGACGTGGAGCAGACCTAGAGGGGGTTTTGCCACTAATTCGGAGGAGTTCGGCGATCTGATTTTTGAGAAGTAACAGGGATCGTGAGATGACGCGAGGGAGGGTGAAAGAGAATGAGAACGGCTTTATGGCAACAGCCACTCAGAAGGTCGTGGATGTACCTTCTCTGCGTGTATATCTCGACCGTATGCGGATGCAGCCGTCTCTCTGCAACGAGAGACTCCATGCCGGCGGCGGAGATTCTGGCCGAATTCCGTGGAGGAGAAATCCGCGAAAGCGACCTGCCCCGCGCGGAAATCTTTAAAGCCGAATATGCTCTATACCAGACAAAACTGGCCCGGATCAACGAAGCCATTGAGAAGAAGTTCCTGGAACATGCGGCCCAAAAGCGTGGGATGTCTGTGGAGGAGTTTCTTAAACGGGAGGTAACATCTCATGTCTCAATCACGGACGAGGAGGTGAAGAAAGAGCACCTCAAGTTCGTGGAATCTGTTAAAGATAATCCGAGGTTCAAGAACCTGTCTGAACAGGAAAAGGAGGAGAAAGCCCTGGCCAGGTTGGGACTGAAACCAAACTTCGGCAAATCTTTTGAAGTCCTCGTGAAAGAAAAGTTTCGAGGCCTCATCTCGAAACGAAGAGAAAGAGAAGAGGTCCAACGGCTGATCAAAGCATCTGGCTTGAAGTTTTATCTCACGGAGCCGGAGCCGCCGGTTTACGATATTCCCACTGACGGACATCCAACATTGGGTCCGGCTAAAGCCCCGGTAACCCTTGTAGTATTCAGCGATTTTCAGTGTCCATTCTGCGCGAAGGCCGCGCCAGCCCTAAAAAAATTAATAGACACCTATCCGGGAAAGGTCCGCCTGGTCTTCCGGAACTATCCATTGCCCATGCACAAAGATGCGCAAAGGGCTGCTGAGACAGCGGTGCACGCTCACGAACAGGGGAAGTTCTGGGAGTATCACGACCTCCTGTTTGCGGACCAAAACAATCTGGAAGCAGGAGACCTGAAACGATATGCCGCACGCCTGGGGTTGGACGTGAGGCAGTTCGATCAGGCGTTACGGTCCCGAAAGTACGAAGTGAAGGTCAAAAGTGACATAGAGGAAGGCTCCAAGTACAGGATTGCAGGCACGCCTGCGATCTACATCAATGGCCAGCCTCGACGGCCCAGGACAGGCGACTACTTTGCGGACCTCTCCCCTTATGTTGAAAAGGCGCTTCAGGATGGGAAGGTCACTCAAAAGGTTGCTCCAGTGAGTCCATCCGGCGTCCTGGCGGAGATTGATGGTATTCCCATCACCGAGGAAGACTTACCCCAAGGGGCTTTTTACGAGCAGGAGGAACGGCTCTATCAGGCGCGGCTGGAGCAGACCAAGAAACTCCTGGAGCAGAGGTTGGTGGCGTTGGCCGCCCAAAAGCGAGGCATCTCCCCGGACTCACTGTTGTATCACCGGGAGATCGACACGACGCCTATGCCTCAGGAACTGAAGACGCAGTATGAGGCGTTCCAGGGGTACGTGTCGGGAAATCCAAGGCTGATGCACATGGGGGAGGAGGAACGGAAAAAGGAGATTTTAAAGCTCCTCAAGATTGACTCATCCCCCTCCAGGACGTTCGAAGACGCGGTGATGCAGAAGCTGTCAGAGATCGTTCGCAGACGGAAGCTGGAGCAGGGCAGGCCGGGGCTGATGACCAGACTCATGGGGGAGTTCAAAGGGAGAATCTACCTGGAAGAGCCCAGGCCACCCGTGTACGACATCGCCACAAATGGCTATCCGGCATTGGGTTCTGAACGGGCTTCGGTGACCATTGTAGAGTTTGCCGATTTTCAATGCCCATTCTGCCAGCAGGCCGTCCAGACGCTTAATCAGGTGGTGGCTCGCTACGCCGATAGGGTCCGCGTGGTGTTCCGCCACTTTCCGTTGCCGTCTCACACCTACGCGCAAAAGGCTCACGAGGCGGCGGAGTGCGCGAATGAACAGGGGAAGTTCTGGGCGTATCACGACTTCTTGTTTGCCAATCAGGGCGCGCTGGGCGTGGAAGACCTCAAGAGATACGCAGCCAGCCTGGGACTGGATACTGACCGGTTCAATCAATGCCTGAATACAGGCAAGTATGCAGAGAAGGTGAAGAAGGATGTCGAAGATGGGACGAAATACCATGTCCGTGGAACGCCCACCTTCTTCATCAACGGCACGCCACAGAGGATTCAAACGTTTGAGCAGTTCGCGTGGCACATTACCGGCGGGAAAGAGGGGAAACCTGTGCCTTCCGCGCTTCTGGCCGCAGCCGGAGGCGGGTGACAGTAGAGGCATGAGCGAGTCCGTGAGGCTCGCACCAAGAACAATAAATGCAACAGTTGAAGAAGGAAAAATGCAATGAAAAAAACATGCACATTTCAAGGTGCATCCCCCATTGGCGCTTTCTGGTGTCCTGGCGGTTGCCTGTTGTTCCTGGCGTTTTTTGTTTTTGTTAGCCATGCCCTGGCTGTGGACAACGTCTGGACGAAGATCGGTCCCTACGGGGGCGTTGTCTCCACCATCGCCGTCGATCCCTCGAACCCGCACGTCGTCTATGCGGGCGTTGGGACCGGGGTATTCAAGAGCACTAACGGGGGGGAGAGCTGGACATCTATCCCGCTGTCAACCAGTTCTACCAGCACGATAACTGTTGACCTCACAAATCCCCAGATCATCTATGTCGGCGGGTCTAAGATTTTTAAGAGCGTCAACGGCGGACTCTCCTGGTCTGAGATCAACGTCGGGTTGTCGAGCACCGAGGGCATTTCAAAGCTTGTAATCGCCCCATCGAATCCTCAAACGCTCTATATCTCTACCTCCAAAGGCGCCTACAGGAGCACAAACGGTGGGGAGGCCTGGGCCCTGATCAACACTAACAGCAGAGGGATGGCTATCGACCCCTCAAACTCCCAGACCCTGTACGTGGGAGGCAGCAGCGACATCCTGCTTAAGACTACGGATGGAGGAACTACCTGGACGAGTCTCAATCTGGGTCTTACCAAGGGGTTTGCTATGATGGTCGCGGTTGACCCCTCAAATCCCCAGACCCTGTATGTGGGAACGGATAAGTATGGCGTACTCAAAAGCACGGATGGAGGCGGTTCCTGGACACCTATCAACACAGGTCTAACAGATCTTGGAATTCTTGGAATTCGCTCCATTGTGATTGATCCATCTCGTCCTCAAACCCTCTACATCGGGACGGGCGTCGCAGGGGTATACAAGAGCGCTGATGGAGGGGCTTCATGGACGCCTGCCGGTTCAAGTCCAGGCGGCAAGGTGTCCATCCAAAGGCTTGCAGTAGCCCCGTCTAACCCTCAGACGATCTACGGAGGCTCATCGGATGGCATGTTCAAGAGCATGGATGGAGGAGTTTCTTGGACACCGATCAATGGCGGAATCGCGACCTCTACCGTCTGGGGCTTGACAAAAGGCTCATCGAATCCCCAGACCCTGTATGCCGCAACAGGCGGGGGCTTTTGCATCACAAAGGACGGGGGGACCACCTGGACGAAGGCCAGCGCGGATGCGTCAAACCCGTCAGCGTCGTCCATTCAGGCGTTGACCCTGGCGGTGGACCCGACGAACCCTCAAACAGTCTATTTCGAGTCGGGACCTCTGTACAAAAGTACGGATGGGGGGACCACCTGGACTCGTATCTGGAGCCCCACCAACCTTCAGACCACCGAATGGCGCACTGACATTCGCGCCATCGCCGTTGATCCCTCGAACCCTCAGACGATCTACCTGGGGATGGCGGCGGGTGCCAGCCTGGTGGAGCGCAGGGTGCTCAAGACCACGGATGGTGGAAAGACCTGGACCCCTGTGGATTCAGGTCTGCCTTCCAAAATCTACGTCCAATCCATAGAGATCGACCCCTCGAATCCCCGAACCCTCTATCTGGCAGGCAGTGATGGGGTCTTCAAGAGCACAGACGGAGGAGCTTCATGGGCTATCCTCAGTAATATGCCCGCAGAGGCCGGAACGTCACTTCGTGTCCTTGTCGTCGATCCGAAAAACCCTCGGACGAGCTATGCGGGAGGGCGCAGCGTTTACAAGAGCACGGACGGAGGGACCTCATGGACGACCCTCAACTCGGGGCTGACAACTAAAGGCATCAGCTCTCTCACAGTGGACCCCGCGAATCCGCAGGTCGTGTATGCCGGGACATCGGACGCAGGGGTATACCGGAGCATCGATGGAGGGACGTCCTGGACGAATTTCAGCACAGGGCTACCTTCGTCGGCTGTTTTGGCGCTTTCGGTGGACCCGGTAAATCAGGTGGTTTATGCCGGTACAAATGGAGGGAGTGTATTTGCGGTCAATGTATCAAGCACCAAAAGCCTGTTCGTGACAGACTTTGACGCCGACGGGGCGGTAGACCTGAAGGACTTCTTCCAGTTTGCCCTAATTTTCGGAAAGAAAAAAGGCGATGCGGGGTTTGACGCGAGGTTCGATTTGGATGGGGATGGGGTAGTCGATTTCAGCGACTTCTTCATCTTTGTGGCGGACTTCGGCAAGAGTGCGAGGCTTGCCAAAGCAGCCTCCTCCATGCCGGGCATCAACGACCACGCGAGCCTGGCCTTGTCAACCGTCGAATCCGGCGCAGAGATGACAGCCCGGATTTCGGGGGCGAACCTGTCGCAACTGCGAGGGTTCAGCATGGTGGTGAGCTACGATCCGTCGGCGCTCACGTTCATGAGGGCAGAACGGCCGGTAGACGCCCTGTTGAGCCAGGGAGGGACCACGCCGCTGTTCCTGGCGCGGGAGGTGGCGCCGGGGAGGGTGATCGTCGCGGACGTTATTGCGGGGAGCGGGACGGCCTCCGGAGACGGAGACCTCGCCGACCTGATCTTCCGACCGATCCGTTCAGAGGCGGGAGTTGTGAATGTGGACCTGGCGCAGGTACTCGATGGAACAGGCGGGGTCAATACGCTGTCGGTGGTGTCTCATCCTACACCTTCGACTTATACGCTGTCGCAAAACTATCCCAACCCCTTCAACCCGGTCACTCAAATTCGCTTCGGGCTGCCGCGAGGTGAAAGAGTGCGGATAGACATCTACAACATCCACGGCCAGAGAGTGCGCCATCTGGTGGACGCGGACTACCAGGCGGGCTATCACGTGGCGCAGTGGGACAGCCGGGACGACGCCGGGAAGAATGTGGCCAGCGGACTGTATCTCTACCGTTTCACAGCAGGCGCATTTACGCAGACGCAGAAAATGCTCTTGTTGAAATAAGAGTGCATTGCGTTCGTCATCGGAGATACTCCGTGATCGCAGCGTCTCGTCGCCTATCCCCTGTCTTTCTTTTTCTGCTTCGCCTGCTCCTGGGGGGCACGCTCTTGTGGGCCGGGCTGGTCAAAATCCCCGAGCCCGGCCTGTTCGCGCAGACGGTGCGGGCCTACGAAGTCCTCCCTCTTGAATTAGTCAACCCCTTTGCCATCGTCGTCCCCTGGATCGAGGTAATAGCCGGAATTTGTCTGGTCCTGGGGTTCTGGACGCGGAGCAGCGCCCTTGCTGCTCTGTTTCTACTGCTCTCATTTGCCGTGGCCCTCAGCGTCAATCTCTATCGGGGCGCAGACCTCTCCTGCGGCTGCTTCGGCCTGAATGGCGCCGGCGGCTCCCTCCATACCGCCTTGATCCGGGATGTTCTCCTGATCGCAGGGGCGTCCCTCCTCGTCCTCGTTCGCAACATTCCCTTCTCTCTGGACAACTTCCTGCATCGGCGTCAGGCTGTTCCTGACAACGCATACCCAAAACCCATGAGTCCGCTTCAGCGGACTTCTTATAGGTAGCAGGGGAGGGAACGCGACCTCATGGGAGCGTTAGGCGGATGGGGAATTCATTCCCGCGCCTGCATGCGGCAATAAATATCCCCTCCCTCTCCCGTGGGAGAGGGAGGGGACGATAAGGGACTTTCCCCTTGGTTAGGTGCGAACCGCAAGCGCATGTGCGTAGAGTTTTTGTTCGCTATCTCCGCAAGCAGATCGTAGAGTTTTCGACCTTGGTAACCGCAACAGAACATAGGATTTTAGGCGCTAAACGCCAAAAACCTCTACGATGCGCTTGCGGTTCCAGACCATGTAAACCTCTACGATGAACTTGCGGAAAAATCTCCACGATCCGCTTGCGGCCCGCAGTTAGGGGAGGGTGAGGTCTAGCACTTCGACCATCCGCAGTTGCGGCAGACGAGGCAGCCGGTCTCGTGGGTGACGGAGGACCCGCACTCCGGGCAGGTGACCAGGGGGCGGACGCCGGTCAGAGGGGCGTTTGCGTCGCCCCCATTCCCCAGAACGGGGGCCTGTTTCACAGGCTCACCGTTTTTTTTTTCGTCCTCCATCTGCTGCGGGGTCTTTCCCTCCCGCATGTCGAGGTGGTTCTCCAGGGCCTTGCCGATGGCGTCGGGCGTGGAGAGGATGAGCTGGCCGTTCTCCCAGACGGGGGAGGGGCCGGAGATGCCCTTGAGCTCCTTCACGACCTCGCGCGGGTCGATGCCCGACCGGAGGCAGAGGGAGATCAGCCGGCTGATGGCCTCGGTCTGGGCGGCGGCGTTTCCGCCGGCCTTCCCGATGGTCGAGAAGACCTCGCAGAGGCCCTGGTCGTCCTCGTTGATGGTCAGGTAGAGGTTGCCCTCGCCCGTGCGCACGCGGATGGTGACGCCGTGCGTGACGGCCGGGCGCTGGCGCGGGTGGTAGCCCTTTCCGGGCGCGGCCGGGGCAGACTCGGATTTGGGCTCCTTCTGGGCCGCGAAGTCGTCGGTCTGGAGGATGCCCTCCCGCGACCCCTCGCGGTAGACGGTCACGCCTTTCAGGCCCTCTTTGTAGGCCGTGATGTAGATGTCGGCGACGGTCTCCAGGGAGATGTCCTGCGGGAGGTTGATCGTGGAGGAGATGGCCGAGTCCACGTATTTCTGGATCACGCCCTGGAGCTTCACGCGGAAGTAGGGGTCGATCTGGTGCGCGGTCCGGACGTAGTCGGGGAGGTTCTCGTCGTCGCCGAACAGCTTCTGGACGAGCGGGTGGTAGACCTTGTACTCCCGGAAGGACTCCCCGTCCGCCTGTTTGACGCGCCGGCGGTAGGAGGTGCAGAAGATCGGCTCGACGCCCGACGAGGTCTCGGCCACGATGGACCCCGTGCCCACGGGCGGCACGGTGATGACGGTGCCGTTCCGGATGCCGTGCTTTTTGATCTTCTCCTGGAGCTCCTGAGGGAGGCCACGGACGAACTCGCTCTTCGAGTAGCCCTCCCAGTCGAACGTCGGGAAGGCCCCGCGCTCTTTGGCCAGCTCCACGGACTCGTCGTAGGCCTCGTAGCAGATCGTCTGCATGATCTCCTCGGTGGCCCGAAGCGCCTCCTCCGAGTCGTAGCGGATGCGCATGGCCAGCAGGGCGTCGCCGAGGCCGGTGATGCCCAGGCCCACGCGCCGGTCGGAGGCCACGGCCTCCTGGATCTTGGGCAGGGCGTGGTTGGGCATGTTGTAGGCGATGATGTTGTCCATAAAGCGCGTGGCGATGCGCGTGGTCTGCTTCAGGGCCTCGTGGTCGAACGTCCCGTCCTCCCGGACGAAGCGGAGGAGGTTGATGTTGCCCAGGTTGCAGGCGGTGTAGGAGGCCAGGGGCTGCTCGCCGCAGGGGTTCGTGGAGGTGAGGGGGTGGACGTACTCCACGTTGTGGTAGGCCTTCATCCGGTCCCAGAAGATGACGCCCGGTTCCGCCGAGGCGTGGGCGTTGCGGATGATCCTGTCCCAGAGGTCGCGCGCCCGCACGGTCTTGTAGGCCTTGCCGCCCCACCGAAGGTCGAAGTCCCGGTCGTGGATGACGGCCTCCATGAACTCGTCCGTGGCCAGGACCGAGATGTTGGCGTACTGCACCTTGATCCGGCGGGGGTCGTTCTTGATGACGATGAAGTCCTCGACGTCTGGGTGGTCCACGCGGAGCGTGAGCATCAGGGCGCCGCGCCGGCCCGCCTGGGCCACGGTGTTGGTGCTCTCGGAGAGGAGGTGCATAAAGGCCGTGGAGCCGGGGGAGCGGTCCACGGTGGCGTTGACCGGAGAGCCCTTGGGCCGGAGGATGGAGAGGTCCGTGCCCACCCCGCCGCCGGTGCGGTAGACGAGGGCGGACTCGGTCAGGCAGCGGTAGATGCCTTCCAGGCTATCCTCCTCGATTGGGATCACATAACAATTATGAACCCCTAGGAAATTCGCCACATAGCTCTCGTCGCCCTCTACGGCGAAGTTGTAGACCCGCTCCTGACGGCGCTCTGATGAGATGGAGCGGACCTTGACGAAGAAGCGCCCGCCGGAGACCTTGTAGCCGTGCACGTGCGGGACCTCCACGCGGCCGGTGGCGTGCTTGGGCGTCCCGGCGATGATCGCGCTCAGGGCCTCCACGGAGGGCCGGACGCAGACCGTGATCTTGGCGGTCGGGGATTTCTGGAAGGGGCCGTTGTCGTAGTCCTGGTTCAGGCTGCCCAGGATGCCGAGGTCGAGCAGGATGAGGTAGACCTGCCGCATCAGCTCCGGGTTGGCCATGACCAGGCCGAATCCCAAAGCCTCAGTCTTCGACTGGGTATGCCGGTAGACGTCCCCCCGGAACAGGCCGCAGATGAACTGCGACAGGGCGTAGCGGTCCTGGTGGATGAACCACGCGGGCAGGCGCTTGGTCTTCGCGCTCCGGCCCCCGAACGCCCGGTCGAAAAACTCGGCCAGGAGCGGGTTAAAGAAATAGACGCGGGACCACGCGCCGGTCTGTCCCTCGCGGGCGTTCAACCGGCCTTCGACGCCGAAGAGGGCCTTGCCGAGCGTCAGGACGTCTTGCAGATAGTCCTTCTCATCCGAGTGGAAGGTCAGGTAGACAGACCTGTACGCTTCACCGACCTTCAGCACTCCTCCCTCAGCCATGAAGTAGCCGAGGAAGCGGTTGAAGGCGTTGTCTACCGGGATGGTCGCATGTACGCGCGAGGACTCGCTACTGCAGTTCGCGTTGTTCCTCACAAAGTTTCTTACCATATAGAGAACGTCTCCGTCCTGGTGAACGGATGGGGTCACGTAGTCGCGCAGGGAGAGGCGTTCGGGGACAGCCTTCTCGTCTTTGACGATGCCGGGCAGGGCGATGTGGTCGCGCGTGGTGAGGTCGGCGGCGGTGATCCACTGGACCTGGCCGTCTCGCAGGGCCAGGAAGGGATGCTCGCCCGTGACCTCCACCGGCGTGGCGTTATAGAAGACCCGGAGGGTGTAGACAGGCTCATCCGCCTCCCGCGCTGCGGTGCGGAGGACCGGGCGGAACGCGCCCGCGTGCGTGAGCACCCGGTCACCGGGACAGATTTCCTCGATGGGCTTGTGACCGGCGTCGGTGGTGATCAGCGTCCCACCCACGAAGCAGTTACTCAACGTGGGCTGCCGGCGGGCGTCCTGGCGGCCCGCCCCGTGCATCACGCGGCCTCCGGGGATGAACTTGAAGTCCTTGAGGATGGAGAAGAACGCCTGGTACCACCGGCCCTGCTCCTGCTCCACGGAGGCCATCGCCCGCGCCACCCGGTCCCACATCTGGAAGGGGCCGGTCTCGCCGGGGGCCAGGTATTTGTTCCTCAGGACGTCGGCGGCCAGGGTGTTGTCGCCGTAGTAGGCATCGGCGTCGAAGGCCGGGTCCGGGGGGGTGTCCGCACTTTCTGCGGATGAAGCGTTATCCTCCGCGACCGCCACCGAGCCGTGATTCAACCCTCTGTTGCCCCCAGAGCCGTGCGCTTTCGACCTTCCGTTGCCTGCCATGACGTGCCCTCCTCCTCCGGGTGTAGGATATGCCGCGTGGACTGTTCCAGAGAAATGGATAAAGATTGGGTATAAGCGGAGAAGATTGCCAGGGGATCGCAGGGGGTGATGCAAGGCGCGCCGCCACCGTCGTGGGGAAGGCAGGACCGAGGGGAAAGTCGGCCCGGGTGACGGCGCGTCATCGAACTGCGGGTGGACTCCTTAGAAGATGGGAGATTATCCGCTGGATTTGGGGAGTGTGCCGAGCTGGCGGAGTTCTTCCGCAAACTCGCTGAGGTCCTTGAAATGCCGGTAGACGGAGGCGAAGCGGATGTAGGCGACGTGGTCCAGGGCCTTCAACTCCTCCATCACCAGGGGACCCACGTCTTTCTTGGCGCTGATCTCCCGCTCTCCCCTCCCCATCAATTTGGCCTCGATTCGGTCCACGATCTCCTCGATCTTGGCCGTGGGGATAGGGCGTTTATTGCACGCGAGCTGTAGCTTTGCAAACAGTTTATTGCGATCAAAGGGTTCCCGCCGGCCGTCGGACTTGATGACGGTGATCGGCATGTCCTCGATGACCTCGTAGGTCGTGAAGCGCCTCCCGCAGGACAGACATTCCCGCCTCCTGCGGATGGCGTTCCCCTCTTTGCTGGACCTGGAGTCGACGACCTTGTCTTCGAGGGAATCGCAGTAAGGACACCGCATCGAGCCCCCCTATCGACTAATTGTGGACGCCGCTAAATATAGCACAAAATATTGTGTGGGTCAAGGGGATTTTCGGTTTTTTTTCTCGTAGTCCGAGATCTTCTGCACCCGCCTGACGTGCCTCCCGCCGTCGAACTCGGATTTGAGCCAGGCGTCCAGGATCTGGGCCGCCTGCTCCGGGGGGGTGGTCCTGCCACCCAGGACGAGGACGTTGGCGTCGTTGTGCCGGCGGCTCATCTCCGCCATCTCCGGCGAGGTGCAGAGGGCCGCGCGGATGCCCTCCACCTTGTTGGCCACGTAGGACATTCCCAGCCCCGTGCCGCAGACGAGCAGCCCCCGGTCCACCTCGCCCCTGGACACGGCCTCGGCCACCGCGAACCCGTAGTCCGGGTAGTCCACGGACTCCTCGGAGTTCGCGCCGAGGTCCACCACCTCCTGCCCCAGGGCCTTGAGGCGCTCCTTGAGGCGCTCCTTGAGCGCGAACCCGGCGTGATCGCTTCCGACGGCGAATTTCATTCTCTCACTCCCCCTTTCCCGGCCCTTCTCCGGGAAACCTTCGCAACTGCAATGTCTACTATATATTGATATTTATTCGAGAATTCAACCGATATGTAGTAGAAATATAGTCAAATCCCGGCGGGAGCGCAACGGAAAATGTAGCTTGTTTTTTCTCCTTCATATCCCTATATTTAGGCACTCTTCAGGCCCTCTTTCCCCAGGGCCGCTGATCGCTCATCTCCCCTGCAGTTCTCTTTCCCCTTATTCACTCCCATGTCCGACGTCTCTGCCCTGCTTCATCGCATGGGGTCGGAGCAGGTCGATCTCAAGCGCCGGATCGTCGTCGCCCTGGTCGAGAATCCGTTCCTGGATGCGGAGGCCGAGGCCCTCTCGGCCCGGCTCTCGCACCCTCCGGACCTGGTGGGGCGCGTCCTGGACGACCTCTGCGCCCGTGAGGTCCTGGTCCAGAGCGGGTGGGGCGGTCTGGGTCTGTCCCCTGCGCCGGAGGTCTACGGCCAGGCCCTGTCGCTGGCGGCCGAGCAGCAGCGGGAGGGGACCTCCCTCCGAAAACAGATCTATGAGATGGAGTCGGCGGAGCGGCTCAAGCAACAGTTGGCCGTGTCTCAACGGGAGGTGGAGGCCATCCTGGACATCGTTCCGGCAGGGGTGCTCATCTTTGACCGGCACGGCCATCTCGTCAAGTCCAACCGGGCGGCGTGGGAGGTCCTGGGGCTGGAGAAGGGGCGCGCCGGGGGCATCTGGGAGGCCCTGGGGGTTCAGGTGGATTCGGGGGATCGCCCTGCCCGCCCGACTCTAAAGGAGTTGATATCCTGTGCGGAAGAGCGGCGGTGGGAGCTGGACGGACCTCCGCCGGTGGAGGTCGTGGCGAGGCCGTTCTCCGTGGGTGTCCGGGGAGACGGGGTGATTCTGACCGTGCGGGACATCTCCGAGCGGCGCGCGGCAGAGGAGGCCGGGGCCCGGATGCGCGAGGACTTTTTCTCGATGATTCGCCACGAGTTGCTCAAGCCCCTCCTGGGCGTCGAACGGGCGCTGGGGGGCTTTGGGCAGGGGGGCTGGATGGAGGCGTCGGAGCGGGACGCCCTGTTCGAGCACGCCCGGATGGGGATGCAGAGGCTCAAGGCGATGATCGACGACATGCTCCTGCTGGCCCGTCTGGAGAGAGACCCGCTGGCCGTGATGCCACAGGAGCGCATCCTGCTGACCCTGCTGTTGACCAGCGCCGACCTCTCGTTTCGCGAACGGGCCGGGGAGATGGGGCTGACGCTGAGGACCGAGGTCGCGGACGAGGAGGTTGAATTCATCGGGGATGAGAGGCGTCTCATGCAGGTCATCGACAACCTTCTGGACAACGCCCTCAAGTTCACCCCGCCCGGCGGGACGGTCGTTCTCAAGGGACAGAGGGTGGAGGCTCCAAGAGAAGAGAAAGGGGGAATGGGGGAAAGGGGGAATGGGGGAAAAAGCAAAAGACGAGAGGGGGAAAGGGAGAAACAGCAAAAAGACGAAAGGGAGAAAGAATCTTCTCCCACTCTCCCACTCTCCCGCTCTCCCATTCAGGGTTGGGTGGAAGTGTCGGTGGAAGACACGGGGATCGGCATTCCACCGGAGGAGCAGGGGCGCGTCTTCGGGAAGTTCTACCAGGCGCAGCAGGGGCCTGACCGGCAGGAGGGGCTGGGGCTGGGGCTGGCCATCTGTCAGCGGATCGTGGCCACGCACGGCGGACGGATCGAGATCGACAGCAAGCCGGGGCACGGGACGACGGTGAGGGTGTGGATCCCTATTGTGGAACACCCAATGACGAATGACGAATGACGAATTGCGAATTGAAGAACTAAAAATTCGACATTCGACATTCGACATTCGCTCCATTCCGAAATCCGAAATTTGTTCTTTCAGGAGGTTTTGCACGTGCACCCGCGCACAATCCTGATCGTGGACGACGACCGGATGGTCCTGCGTTTCCTGGACCAGCGGCTCCGACGGGAGGGCTACCGGGCCTTCTGCGCCGACGGGGGGGCGGAGGCCCTGAGGCGGCTGAGGGAGGAGGAGGTCGATCTCGTCCTGCTGGACGTCTCCATGCCGGGGATGAGCGGGTATGAGGTCCTGGACGCCATGCGGGGGGAGACGCGCACCCGGCGCATTCCGGTCATGTTCCTGACGGTGATGGACAGCCGGGAGGAGGAGCGCCGGGGGCTTCGGGAGGGGGTCATAGACTACCTGAGCAAGGAGGTCCTGAACCTGGACCGGATCGACCTGCTGCTCTATCGCCTCCGCAACTTTTTCACGTGGCAGGAGAACGAGCGGCTCCGGGGCATCCTGGCGACCGTCGTCTCGGCCAACCACGAGATCAACAACCCGCTGACGGTCATCCTGGGCGCGGCGCAGCGGCTGGCCAGATTCCCCTGCGAGACGCAGGGCCCGGAGGCGCAGCGGCTGCTGGGGCGCATCGAGGACCAGTGTCTGCAGATCAAGCAGTGCCTGGATCGCATCTCGGACCTGAGCGCGTGGGCCGCCAGGCCCTATGTGGACGGGGTGGAGATGCTGGATTTGGAGACGAAATCGTAGGGGCGCGGTTATACCGGGGCGTGGTTATACCGCGCCCCTACCACAAAATTATGGACAACCTCTCCGATCTGATCAGACGGGCCTCCGCGGCGGAGGCCGATGGGCGCGCGCGCATGGAGGCCGTCCAGGCCCTCAAGTCCGCGCGCCTGTCCAAGTGGGACGTGCAGGCCTTCTGCGCCGCGCTGGAGCGGGAGGAGCACCCGGCCCACCGCGCGGCCGCCGCTCAGGTCCTCGGGTATCACCGGATCTCCGAGGCCATGCCGGAGGTGGCGGGGCTTCTGCTGGAGCTGGCCGGGCGGGAGCGCGACCCGGGCGTGATCCGGGCCGTGGCGTTTGCCCTGCGCCACCGGGAGGAGGTCTGCTCGCTGCTGGACCACGCCAGGCCGG
Source organism: uncultured Gemmatimonas sp. (assembly GCA_964428665.1). GTDB lineage: Bacteria > Latescibacterota > UBA2968 > SICM01 > SICM01 > SICM01. Next base: position 5,458 of record CAYRZX010000103.1, on the reverse strand, counting down.
AGGTGCAGGACGAGGCCATCCTGGGCGTCCCTCTGTCAGGGGCCCCGCTCAAGGCCCTCCTGGATCATCTCTTTCGCTGCCGGGACGGAGGACGGAAGGCGAGGATCGCGGCCCGGCTGCGGGGCGCGGGGGCAGGCACGCTGCACGAGATCGTGGAGTTCCTGCTGACCGCCGACCTGCCGGAAGGGGGAGGGCTGGCCGCGGACGTGGAGGTCCTGCTGGAGGCGTTCCCCCAGGAGGACCTGTTCCAGCACGTGGCCTCGGAGGAGGAGGAGATCGCGCGCACGCACCGGGAGATCTGGTCCGGCATCCGGCGGCGGGAGCGCAAGCGGATGTTGATGGAGGTCTCCAGGAAGGTGATCCTCGAAGAACCTTCGCTGAGCCTCCTGAACCTCCTGCTCCGGCGCCTCCGGGACGAGGAGTCGTTCCACCATCGCAATGTGCGCTTTCTGCGGCAGGTCTTCAACAGGTTCAGGCCCGCCGACGGCCCCGCGCTCCTGGCCTCTTTCCGGAGGCTGGGGGAGCAGGCCAGGGGGGCCGCCCTGATGCGTCTGGCGGAGATTCTGGCCGTTGTCTCCAGGGCCTTGCCGGACCGCCGGGCCGAGGCCGACGCCCTTCTCCGCTCCTGGGCGCAGGTGGCCCCGGAGGTCGGCCTGCGCATGTACCACCTCCGCCTTCAGGCGCCTTCCCGCCGGATGCCCTGAGCAGGGGCGACTCAGAGAGTCGCCCTTACATTTATCCATAAATCAGCAGCTTGATCTCCTCCGGCAGCCTCTCCGCAATCCGCGTCACCACGTCCCCTTTCAACAGTCGGACCATTCTGGCCCGGGCGGTGCCGCCCAGGATGACGTAGTCCACGCCGAGGGTGGCGGCCTGGTCCAGAATGACATCGTCCGGGGCGTCGCTCACGGCGTAGATCGGGATCATGGGCACTTCTCCGGCGACCTTCTTCGCGGCCTCGAACACCCTCTGGGCCTCCGCGTCCTCCCCGAAGGACTCTCCCGCAGCGACCGGCACGTTGACCTCCCGGACGAACAACACGTAGAGGGCCGCGCTCCGCAGCCGGGCCTCCTCCGCCGCGAACCGGAGGGTGTCCGTGGCCCCGCGCACGGCCACCAGGATGGCGTTGACGGGCAGGGTCCCCTGAAAGGCCGGCAGGGGGACGGGCTCGGGCAGGGGAGGGACGAGGCGTTCGGCCTGTTCACGTCTGTGGTGGAGCACCCGCGCCACGCTGCGGGTGGCCAGGCCCACGCCCAGGATGGAGACGGCGAAGATGAGGGCGTGGCTCTTCTCGTAGGCGATGGTCAGCTCCACGCAGGCCATCACGACGAAGGTGGCCAGCATGAGGACCCGCTCGTGGCGGGCCAGGCCGAGCCTGAAGTTGGTGGAGCAGGCCCCCAGGTTGATGGTGATGGCCCCGACCACGCCGATGGCGTAGAGGGCGGCCAGGCTGGTCACGTCGGGCGAGATGAGCACCACGACGATGGGGAGGAGCGTCGCGATCACAAGGGGGATGTGGGGGACGCCGTAGCGGCTCAGGTGGCTGAAGGCGCGGGGCATCTCGTGGTCGCGGGACAGGAGGTACAGGATTGAGATCAGGCCGATGACGGCGGTGTTGGCGGCGGAGAACAGGAGGAAGGCGAACACGAGGCCGACGACCCGGCCAAACCAGGGGCCGACGAAGTGGTCGCCCATGTGGCGGAGCATGTCCTCGGTGTGGGCTGTCCGGGACATCTCCGGGATGGCGTGCATGGCCAGGCCCAGCAGGGCTGTGAAGATCGTCACCTCCAGCAGCACCGGCAGGATGGCCCGCCGGGCGGTGACGTGAACGGTCGGATGATCCGGGGAGCTGCCCCGGTCCGCCTCCATGATGCCCGTCATGTTGGCGATGGCCTCCACGCCGGAGAGGGCCAGGATGATGCCGACGAAGCCGAGCCAGTAGTCCTTGACGCCCCCTTGCAGCGGGACGGTGTGGGCCTGGCCGAGATAGGGGAGGGAGGAAGCGGCGAGGGTGAGGACGACGAGGAACGCGGGCACGGCCAGGACGACGGCCATGCTCCCGCTGTGCCGGGGTCCGAAGTAGTTCACGAACCCGATCAGGGCGATGGCCCCGACGGTCCACCACTCGGGGTGATGGAAACCGAGGTAGTGGAAGGCGTCGAGGGTGCTGATGGAGGCGGTGACGGTGTAGTCCGCGATCAGGAGGAGGGCGCCGATGACGGCGAGGGTGCGGTTGCGGTGGCGCACGGAGGAGTAGACCCCGCCGCCGTCGGGGTAGTGCTTGCAGGCCCAGATGTAGTTGATCCCGACGATGGCGGTGAGGACCGACATGGCCAGGATCAGGTAGAACGACGAGTAGCCGGCCAGGGCAAAGGCGATGCCGGGCACGTAGGCCTTGCTCGTGCCCCAGTCCCCGTAGAGGATCGCCGATGCCCGCGTGGAGTTGACGTTCCGGGGGCGTTTCAGAAGCACGTGTTTTCCCTCCTTTGCAACGCTTTGCCTCGCGAACAAAAAAGGGCCTGGCGGTGTTTCGCCAGGCCCTTTGCAGCCCTCAAAGAGGGGGCGTGCGCAGGAGGCAGAAGCCACTCGCTTGTCTGACGCCTGCGGGATTAGCTGACGGGCTCGGGTGAGGACAAGTCACCCTGCGCTCTCGTGAGCGATTCGCCCCAACAACCTGGGTCTCCCGCTCCTCCGGCCATCCGGAGGACTCGGCGATGTCGAAGCAACCTCTGGTGTCGAACTTCAGAACGCTTTAAATATCCATAGAAAAACCCCTTTTGTCAATTCTGATCTTTTCGAGCAGGCCCCGGCCCTACTTGACCTTTCCCCGGCCCGCCACCTGCCAGATGATCTCTATCTTGCCGTTCCGGTAGCCGTAGCACTCGTCGTGGAGGTTCAGGCACATCTCCTGATGGAGGGGGATGACGGAGAGGCGCTCGCCGACGCTGAACCTGTGGCTGCACCCGCTCGTGTCCACGTGCCCGTGCTCCACGGACATGCCGTAGATCTTCGCGTCCGGGTGCTCGATGATGCGGCCGTAGGGCTTGGGGGGGTAGCTCGCGAAGGTCTTCATGCCGCCGTCGAGGATCGCGCGCTCCGGGGTCGGGACGCTCACCACGGTCACCAGCACGCGGAGGGGGCAGCGGCTCTCGTGGAGATGGTCCGAGTTCCCGATGCGGGAGAGGCCCTCCCAGACGTAGGACCCGCTCCGGGTCTCGGTCAGCCCCAGGTCTTTCGCCATGTGTTCGTGGCCGGTCCCGCCGCCGCTGACCGTGTTCACCGGGATGCCCGCGCCCCGGATCAGTCCGACCGTTTTCGCGAGGAAGTCCTTCGCCTCCATCCGGCTCGGGTAGGTCATGACGCCCTCGAAGCTCAGGCCGGGCAGGGCGGCAATCTTCTTCGCCAGGTCGAGGGCGGCCTCCGGGGACTGCGCGCCGCACCGCCTCCCGCCCGTGTCCAGCTCGATCAGGACGTTCACCCGGCAGTTGTCCGCGGCCTCGGAGATGCCCCGCGCCGTGGCCTCGGAGTCCACGGCCACGGTCATCCTCGCCCGCTTCGCGAGCCGGGTCAGGCGCTCGGTCTTCTTCCTGCCCACGATGTTGTAGGGGACGAGCACGTCGTGGATGCCCGCCGCGACCATCACCTCGGCGTCGCCTAACTTCTGGCAGGCCACGCCGACGGCCCCGGCGGCGATCTGCCGGTGGGCGATCTCCGGGATCTTGTGGGACTTGGTGTGGACGCGCAGGGGGATGCCGAGTTTTTTGCAGTGGGCGGCCATGTCCCGGATGTTCTTTTCCATCAGGTCCAGGTCGATGATCACGGCGGGGGTGTCCAGGTCGTCGAGCGTCATGAAGGACTCCTTTCAAATAAGGCCCATCTCTTTCAGAAACGCCATCGCGCCGGAGGCCCCCTCCTCCCAGGCGGCGTTGCGGTAGATCTTGACGGAGATAAAGCGGTCGTAGCCGATGTCCGACAGGGCGCGGAACACGGCGGGGAAATCGAGGTGGCCGGAGCCCAGGAGGCCCCCATTGGTCTCGCACAGGTGGACGTGGGCGAGGGATGCCCCGACCGCGCGGATGGGGTCGGTGACGGACTTCTCCTCGATGTTCATGTGGAGGGTGTCCACCATGGGCCTGAGGGCCGGCGACCCCACGCGCTTGATCAGGCCGAGGGCCTGGGCGACGGTGTGGTTGAATCCGACCTGCAGGTGGTTGACAGGCTCCAGGACGAGGGAGGCCCCTTTCGCCTCCGCTGCGCGGGCGACCCTGCCGAGGCATTCGGCGATGCGCTCGTTCGCGGCATCCGGGTCGGGTTCGTCACTGCGAAAGCCCTGCATCTGGCCCACGACCAGGAGGGCGTTGAACCGCGCCGCGACCTCCACGTGGCCGAGGAGGCGGTCCACGGCCCGGTCTCTGGCCGATGCGTCGGGGGAGCAGAGGCAGAGGCCCTCGTTGAAGTAGGACCAGCCGGTCAGAAGGGAGGGGAGGGCCAGGCCGGAGGCCTTCAGGGCGCGTTCGAGGGCGCCCGGATCGAAGCCGAGGGGGTGGGTGAGGGAGAACTCGACGCCCCGGTAGCCCAGCGCCGCGAGGCGGTCCAGGGCGCGCTCAAGGTCGGCGAAGGACCCGAAGTCCTTCGGGGGGTCCACCAGGATATAGCTGAATCTGGACATCGTTCAACCTTTCTCAAAAGCAGGGGGAGCCGGCGAAGGCGCGGGACAGCGGTCGGGCAGGTCGGGTTCATTCCCCTGTTTTTTGGACCACCATGAAGTAGCCGAAAGGGAAGGCCCTGCTCGTTTTTTCGGAAACCATTCTCCCCAGGGCGGTTCCTGTGAACGCCCGGAAGATGCCCTGAATGACAACGGCCAGGCCTCTTCCTGCCCCGGGGATGAACTGAACCTGTCGGGCCAGCAGGTCTGCCAGGATTTCCGGGACTCCTCCCAGGGGTTTCAAAAGCAAAACCTCAAGGCCCGCCAGTCTGGCGAGCCGTCTTAAAGCATATTCTGTGTACCGGTAGTAGTCGTGGGGTGTTTCGTGCAGCGGATAGTAAAAGGGGGTGTTGATCAACGCCTTTCCGTTTGGGGCCAGAATCCTGGCCATCTCTTTCCATAAGGTGTCCGGCTGGGGGATGTGCTCGATCACGTCGGACAGAATGACGGTGTCGAATTCCCGATCTTTAAAAGGCAGTTTCTGGGAGAGGTCACACTGGTAATCGAGATGTCTATTCGGATGGAGGGAGTTTTCCCAATCCACGCATACGACCTCTGTCGCATAATGGCGGTAGGCGTCCCACAGAGGCGCTTTCCCGCTGCCCAGATCGACCAGCCTTCCTCTGACGTGTTCGGGGATGTGGGTTTCGTACAGAGCGGCGATCCTGTCCACCATGAGCCTGGATGCCACTCTGACCTCGTCCGGGTTCCTGGACGAGACCAGCCTGCCTTTTCTGTAGACGAATTTGCTGG
>CAYRZX010000102.1:0-19588 GCA_964428665.1 uncultured Gemmatimonas sp. | reverse complement strand
GGTCCTCCTCCAAAGTAAAAGATCAATCGTGATAGTCCGTCATGGACACTTGATGAGCAGCATTTTCAGACCATCGAAAAATGATCCGCCACTGGTCGTTCACCCGAATACTGTAAAATCCCTGATGGCCTCCTTTCAGGGCTTCAAGACGATTTCCGGGTGGGACTCGCAAGTCTTGCAGGCGATGCGCTGTGTTGACCATATCCAATTTTCTCAGAGCTACCCGAAGGATTTCAGGAGGAAACCGGCGGACCCGCTGAGTTTGTCTGCCGTGGAACAGGTCTTCCGTTGCTGGATCTCCGAACGATTCGATCATCCAACCCTCTTCGGTTGAGTTTTTAATCCTTTCACGGCAATTTGTAAATATAACTCCATCTCCTCTAAAACGTCAACGACTTTCACCCCAGACGACGCAGTCACGGTCCCGGCGGATTCCTCCGGGGCCTTTTTTCGGGTTGACACCTGATGGATTCCGTGTCATATTTTCTTTGCAAGAGAATGAAGGATGAAGGATGAAGGGCGAAAGGACGAAACGATTGATCAGAACAGGAGGGGAGGATGTCCAGGCGCATTCACAAGGCGGTCTGGTCGCACCCCTACGTGGACTACACGTCGGGCAAGAAGTCCGTGCGGCCCATGGTGGAGCGGCTGGCCGGGGCGGGGTTCGAGCTGATCATCCCGTGTCTGAAGGTGCACGGCCCTGTGCATTACCAGAGCAGGGTCGCGCGCGTGGCGGAGTGGTGCAGGGAGTGGGACCCGCTGGCGGTCCTGGCCGAGGAGGCGAAGCGGGCGGGGGTGAAGGTCCACGCCTGGCTGTGCGTCTTCCCGGAGGGGGAGGGGTCGGCCCTGGTGGAGAAGCGGCCGGGCCTGTCCGCCCAGGACCCGGAGGGGAAGCGGGTGGAGTGGGCGTGTCCGCGCGCAGCCGAGGTGCAGGACTACGAGTTCTCGCTCTACGAGGAGCTTCTGGGCTACGACGTGGCGGGGGTGCATCTGGACTACATCCGCTACGGGAACGCGAAGAGCTGCTTCTGCCGGCGGTGCCGGGAGGGGTTCAGCGAGGCGTACGGGATCGACCCCTCGCGGCTGGACTGGCGGGACGCGCTCTGGGGAGACTGGCTGGCCTTCCGGGCGGGGCCGGTGACCCGGTTCGTGGAGCGGCTGCGAAAGGCGACGCGGGCGCGCAAAAAGGAGCTGTCGGCGGCGGTGTTCCCGGACTATCCGGGGTGTCTGGTCAGCGTGGGGCAGGACTGGGCCGACTGGGTGGAGCGGGGGCTGCTGGACCTGGTGCTCCCCATGAACTACACGTCGAGCGCGGAGGTCGCACGCAGGCGCACGCAGGCGCACGCGGCCTACGTGAAGGGGAAGGCCCCGCTGTGGGAGGGGCTGGGCAGGAACAGCCACGCGGCCTACATCCCCACGAAGAACCTGCTGGCCCAGGCCGAGGCGGTGGTGGCCTCGGGCGCGGAGGGGATCTGTCTGTTCTCCCACGCGGCCGTCAGGGATGAGGACTTGAAGGCGCTGAAGAAGCTATGAGGCGACACCCATAGCCGTTCAAAGGCCCCGGCGGATGATCTCCCCCGGGGCCTTTTTTCATGTTGACACCCGACGGATTCCGTGTGATATTGTCCGAGGGGAAAGGAGGCCCTTATGGAGACCCTCATGAAAACGGTTTTCATCAGTTTTATAGCGGCGCTGTTTGCGCTCGCGGGCGCTCGCGCCGGGGAACTTAAAAAAGGAGAGGATATGTCCAGCAAGACCACGATCACGGTGGGGCAGAACGAGGGGGATATTCGCGGGAACGACGACAAGGCGATTCAGGCGGCGGCGGACTACGTGGACCGCCTGGGCGGCGGGGTGCTTCAGATCCTGCCCGGCGAATACACGATGTACAACGCGCTCCACCTCCACTCCGGCCTGACGGTGCGGGGGTCGGGGTCCAGCACGGTGCTTAAGAAGGCACCGTCCGTGCGGACGAAGATCGTGCAGGAGGTGGACTGGTACGACAACCAGGTCCCGGTGGAGAGCGCGGCGGGGTTCCGCGTCGGTGGAGGAGTCATGCTCCAGAGCAAGGGGTCGCCGGGCGGGGGGGCGCAGTCGCTGCAGATGACGATCCTCCGGGTGGACGGGAATGTGCTGACGGTGCACGACCGGATCAACAAGAACTTCTGGCTCAAGCACGAGTCCTCGGCGGCCACGCTCCACCCGCTCATCCGGGGGGAGCGGGTGAACGACGTGCGGGTCGAGAACATTGTTCTGGACGGGGATCGGGAGCAGAACGAGGAGATCAACGGGAACTTCGCCGGGGCGATCTTCATGCAGTGGTGCGACCGGGTGGTGATAGACGGGGTGGTGTGCCGGAACTACAACGGGGACGGGATCAGCCTGCAGGTCTGCGACGACGCGCAGGTGCTGAACACGGTGTCGGAGAACAACGCGAACCTGGGCCTGCACCCCGGCAGCGGCTGCCAGAGGCCGGTCTTCCGCAACTGCGTGTCGCGGGGGAACAGCCAGGGGTTCTTCTTCTGCTGGGGGGTGAGGAACGGCCTGGTGGAGGACTGCACGTTCACGGAGAACCGGGACTATGGCGTCTCCTACGGGCACCGGGACACGGACAACCTCCTCCGGAACTGCAAGATCACCCGGAACGCCAAGGTGGGGGTGCTGTTCCGGAAGGAGGAGGTCGAATTCTTCGGGGGGCACCGGAACACGCTGGAGAACTGCGAGATCCTGGACAACGGCGCGGCGGAGAACGGGTGCGGCGCCGACATCCGGGGGGAGACGCACGACCTGACGTTCCGGGGGTGCAAGATCGGGGACACGGGCTCAGGCATGCAGAAGATCGGGGTGAGGATCGGGCCGGAGGCGTCTCGAATCGCGCTGGAGGGGAACGAGTTCATGAATCTGGTGAAGGACGTGGAGAAGCTGGAGCCGGAGCGGAAGGCGGAGAAAAAGTAGGTAATGGACAACAGCGATGAACTTTCTGAGCCGGGAGCAGGGAAGTGGAACGCGACAGATAGGAGCGTTAGGTTGGGCGGAGCGACCGGTGGATGGAGAGCATGAAATATGATCGTCGCAACCAGGGGTTCATCGGAAAAGTCGAAATCCGTCGCCGATTTCGTGGGCGACGGCGTGGGGGACCAGGAGGAGATATACGCCGCGATCCAGGCCCTCCCTCCGGCCGGCGGCGCTGTGACGCTCGCGGAGGGGACCTACGACATCCGCAAGGTGGAGGGGAAGTTAGGGGGGCTGATCATCGACCGGAGTAATGTCATGTTGATCGGCCAGGGGTCGGCCACGAGGCTGATCCTGGCCCCCGGCCAGAACACGAACGTCATCCGGGTCATCGGGGACGGGGTGGGGGACATCGTGATCCGGGATCTCTGGGTGGACCAGAACCGGGACCAGAACCCCTACAACGGAGCGGAGTTCGTGAACATCTCGCACGGGCGGTTCGAGTACTGCGGGATCAAGGCGTTCTGCGCGGAGCCGGGGAAGTCCGCCCCGGAACACTGCCACGACATCACGATTGAAAACTGCACGGTGCTGAACGCGCAACGGCTGGGGATCATGCTCCACGGGCGGAACCTGCGGGTGATTCACAACCGTCTCGGCAACGCGAACTCGGACTCCGTCGAGTTGCTCGGGGGGCCCGGGTTTGTGATGGGGAACATCGTGGAGGTCACAGGTCGGACGCACGTGGCCGTCGGGTCGGACGCCGGGAATTCGATCCTCATGACGAACAATGTCGTCCACGTGAAGCCGGGCGGGGACCTGGACATCGCGTTCCGGTCCTGGGCGAACTCGGAACGGCACGTGATCGCCAACAATGTCGTGATGGTGGATGCCGGGGGAAAGCTGGGGCTGGCCATGGACGTGCGGGGATTCGGCGCGTCCGTCACGGGCAACGTGGTCCAGGGTCAGGATGAGAAAAATCTCCTTCCGCTCTGGCTCACGGGGGCCGGGATGGTGGTCACGGGGAACCATCTCAAGAACGTGGAGGTGGTCGTGGAGGATAAGACGGGCACGAATCGGCCTATCATGATCCGCGACAATGTTCTGGAGAGCTCGGTTGTCACGCACAAGGGGGGCAATCTGATCCGGGAGGACCAGAGGGCGCCGTGGGAGTTGTGAGCCTGGAATCTGGTTCAGGAAGACAGGAGTTGAATGCCGGCTCAATCGGCGAATCAGACCTGCCCCCACCCCTCTCCTTGCTCCGCAGGCCCACTTTTCTGAACGCGCAGAAAAGTGGGCAAAAGACGCGCTCGCTCAGACGCCGCGAGAGGCTTTGGCGCGCCGCAACCTCAACGCTATGAGGTCGCACAAAAATTTGTGCCCCCGGCAGGTGGGTTGCTTCTGCTGGACTCCGGTGGTGGGGGTTTCTGGCGGCGCGCCTTCTTATCGTTTGGATAAGATCACTCCCCCTCTCCCAGGGTGGCGGGTCGCGACCTCATGGGAGCGACAGGTGGGGTGGGAGAGGGGGTTTGGGGGGTGAGGTCTAGAAAGAAAGGAACATGACATGTCAGACTTACGAATCCCCTGGGCGCCGAGGGTGGTGCTGGCAGGGCGCGTCTTCCGGCTTCCCGCGCAGGCGTCGGATGAGGGGGTGAAGCTGGAGGCCGGAGATTTCGAGGTGATCGCGTCCCGATGGTCGGCGCGGGACTCGGCGATGTATTATTATCTCCGCGCGCCGGAGAAGGGCGGGGATTACAGGGTTGTGGCGCAGAAGAAGGGGCGGACGGCGGAGGCGACGGTCCAGGTGCGGACGCTGAAGGACCTGCGACGGCCCCACGAATACAACGGGGCGCAGTGGCCGCGAAGGTGGCCTCTGGGGAAGGGCTGGACTTCGACCAAGACCCGGCAGACGCTCCAGGACATGCCGGAGGGGCGGGTGAACGAGGAGGCGGCGCGATGGTGGGCCGGGCAGAGCGACGAGACGATCTGGAAGCAACTCCCGAACGCGGAGATCCCGAAGGCTCACTTCGTGAATGTCCACCAGGGGTGCCCGAAGTGCGGCACGGCGGTGTTCAAGCACGGGGGGTTCTACCCCTGGAGGCGCAGCCATCTGCCGTGCGACTTCCGGTCCACGTGCCCGTCGTGCGGGGCGGTGTTTCCGAGCAATGACCTGGCGGCGGGCGATTTCGTGAGCGGGGACTGCGCGGACGACGGGTACGGGTATTTCGACGGCGAGGGACGCATCTTCCTGTTCGCGGCCACGTACCACCGGGACCAGACCAGCGCCTTCGGGGGAGGCGTCCAGGCGCTGACGGCCCGGCTGCGCGCGGGCGGGTTCGACGAGGGGATCGCCCGGCGGCTGGGGCTGATGCTGCTCCGGTATGCCGTCGAGGAGGTCTACGTGTCTGCGGTCCCCCAGTTCCGCTACGGGCCGACGCTGGGCACTGAGCAGCCGTGGGACTGGGGGCAGACGGACTGGGCGAGCCAGCCCGACCCGGTGGCCGCGCTGTTCGCCAAGGGGACGATCCGCTACTGTATCGACACGCCTTACATCGCCGAGACCCTGGCCCTGGCCTACGACACGGCCTGGCCGTTTCTGCGGGAGGACCGGGAGCTGGTGGCGCGGGCGCAGGCGCTGGGCCTGGGCGTTCAGGGGCCGGAGGAGGTGGTTGGGCTGGTCGAGGAGATGCTGGCGTGCCTGCTCCAGTGCACCCTGGACCTGGGGGCCAGGAGCAACCTGCCGCGCGAGAGCGAGGGGGCGCTGGTGATCCTTCGGGGGCTGGATCGGGCGGATGCGCAGGGGGTGATGGACTGGCTCTACGACGAGGGGCCGGACCGGCTGCGGACGTTCGGGGTCAACGACTTCTTCCCGGACGGGATGCCGCACGAGGCCACGGGGGGGTACAACAGCATCCACTACAACGGGCTGTTCGACCTGGAGTACCACGTGAGGGGGGTGCGAGCGCTCCACCCCGGGGCCTACCCGGAGTCGCGGTATCCTTCGCTGATGGACGACCCGCGCGTGCCGCGCGTGGCCCGGACGCCGCAAGAGATCACGATGATCGGGAGGTCCTTCTTTCAGTACGGAGACGGGGGGGCGCCGGGGACCAACGGGTCGGGGAGGGCCACTTCTTCGAGGGCCGGCTCCATCGTGTTGACGGAGGACTGTTTCCACGACGGCCTGCGCGGGGAGACGCTGGAGCGGGCTGCGGCGTTCACGGGCGACCCGGTGGTCCGGGAGGTGCGGGAGGCCGTGAAGGGCCGGAGAAGCCGGCGGATCGGGACGACGGTTCACGACGGGGTGGGGGTCGCGATCCTGCGCACGGGGGAGACGCCGGAGCGGGCGGCTGCCGGGGTCTTCTACGGGGATGTCACGGTGCACCGGCACCGGGACCTGTTAGACGTGCAGCTCTATGCGTTCGAGCGGCCCTTTTTGACGGACCTGGGGTACCCGCAGTCCTGGGCGACGCCCTCGAAGTGGGAGGGGAACTGGGCCACGCACAACACGGTCTGGGGGATCGTCCCCGGCGTTCCGTCGGGCGGGTTTGCGGGCCGGGGGAGGCTGGCGCGGACGCTGTTCACGGAGGGGGTGCAGATCCTGGACATCGAGGCGGAGCGGTGGGCGTGGGACCGGGAGCGGAAGAGGTGGTACAGGCCGGGCGTGACGTATCGACGGCTGGTCGCGCTGGTGGAGACGGATGGCCGGGGCGTCGCGCTGGTGGACCTGTCGCGGGTGCGGGGGGGGACGGAGCACTGGCGGGTCTGCCGGGGTCTGGAGGGGCGGTTCGGGACGGAGGGGTTTGCGCTGACGCCCCGCCCCGGGACGGTGGCCGGCCCGGAGGGGAGACGCGGCGTGCTGGAGGGGCTGGCGCACCCGGACTACGAGGGGCTGGCCTGCATGGACGACGTGGCCTGGGGCCGGGCCCTGCCGGGCTGGAAGGGGGTCTGGGAGTCGCGCCTGGAGCCGGGGGTGCATCTGGACCTGCATCAGGCGCGGGTGAGTTTTTCCACGGAGTTGATGACCGCGCGGGCCACGGCGGTGATGGGCAGGCCGGAGGAGTCGAACTACGAGTACCGGGCCGCGATCTGGCGGAGGCAGCCCGCGGACGAGAAGGACGTGACGTGCGTGGACCTGGTGTTCGAGCCGCGCGCCGGGGAGGCGACGCTGGCGCAGGCGCGCGGAATCCCCGCGGTGGAGGGGGAGGTCTCTGCCAGCGGGCTGGAGCTGGTGACGCGCGGCGGGCGAAGGGTGGCGATCTACTGGAGTCCGGGGTCGGGGCCGGAGAGCGGCACGCGGTTCTCGGACGGGACGACGCTGCGCGGCGCGCTCGCGGCGGTCGTGGACGGGCAGGCCTGCGGCTCCGGCGCGCCGGGGCTTCAGGCGCAGGGGAGGGGGTGGGCGTTCGAGGGCGCGCGCCAGAGGGGCCGGGTCGTGGCGCTGGACCGGAGGGCGCGCACGGTGGACGTGGAGGGGCTGCGCGACGTGAGGGCGGGGGACCGCGTGGTGGTCAACCCGGAGGGGCGGGGGCACAACTACGGGGTCGAAGGGGTGGAGGCCCTGAGCGACGGCAGGTTGCGCCTGAAGTTGGACGTGACCTCCCTGCTGGGCCGCGCGCCGGTCGTCTCTGCGGACGCTCAAAAAATCACGCTGGGCCGGAACCTCCTGACCCGGACGGGCAACCTGCACCGGACGCGGCTGGAGGTGGAGGAGACGTGGGCCGAGATCGCCGAAGCGGCGAACCTGGGGACAGGCGGCTGGGGGACCGAGGAGACCACGCTCTGGCTGGATGAGCAAAAGGGGGACGCGGAAAAGATGAAGGGCCTTGCGCCGGGGACGTGGGCCAGCGTGGTGGACTATGTCGCGGGGGACGAGGTGCTGTTCGAGCCGGTGCGCACAGGTGGGTGAGGTCTCAAATATTACAGGCGTCAGGACCGCTGCTATCCTGACGCCCGGGGGGTGACACCTCATCCTTTGGAGATGAGGCTCGCTGCTCACCACAATCATTCACACGGCGATAAATCGCCGTGCTACTACCTTGCCGACACCCAGGCCGCGCGCTCTGAGCCGACGATGCGGCTGAGGCCCGACAGCAACTCCTCCGCCGGGGCCACCGTTAGGGTCCTGGACTTGATCACGTAGCGCTGGTCGGGTTGAGGCTCCACGTGGAGCAGGAGGGAGCAGGACCCGGCGTAGTGCTGGCAGAGCGACTTGATCTCGTTCAGGGTCTGCGGGCTGAGGCTCTGCGGCGAGAGCTGGACGTTGACGGCGCTGGCCAGCTTCTCCCGCGCGGCCTCGAAGGTGAGGATCTGGTCAACCAGGACGGAGACGCGGCCGTTGAGCTTGGCCTTTCCGCGTATCAGAAGGACGGCGTCGGGCCTGATCAGGTCGCGGGTCTTCTCGAAGGTGTCGGGGAAGACGACGAGGTCCACGGTCCCGCTCTCGTCCTCCAGGGTGGCAAAGGCCATCGGCTTGCCGTTCTTGGCCGTGTGGGGCTTCACCTCGGACAGCAGGCCGCCCACCTTCACCTCCGCGCCGTCCCGCACGTCCTTGACCTTTTCGACGGAGAGGACGCCGAGGGCGCGCAGCTCCTCCGCGTGGCGCGAGAGGGGGTGGCCGGAGAGGTAGAGGCCCAGGACCTCCTTCTCCTTCACCAGTTTCTCCCGCTCCGTCCACTCCGGGACGCGGGGCAGGACGTGGTTGGCAAAGGCCTGCGCGACGGGGGCGGAGGGGGCCGCCTCGAACAGGGAGATCTGCCCCCGCTGCCGGTCAGCCTGCGCGGCCTGGGCCGTGTCCACGGCGTGGTCGAGGGCGGCCACGAGCTGGGCGCGGTGCCCCTCCAGGGAGTCCATGCCTCCGGCGCAGATCAGGCTCTCCAGCGCCCGCCTGTTCAGGGCCTTCAGGTCGACGCTTTCGCACAGGTCGAAGAGGGTCCTGAAGCGCCCCTTCTCCTTCCGCGCGTCCACGATGGACTGCATCGCCCCGGCCCCGACGTTCTTGACGGCGGCCAGGCCGAACCGGATCCTGCCGTCGGCGGGCTTGAAGAGGACTTCGCTCTCGTTCACGTCCGGGGGGAGGACCTCGACGCCCATCCGCCGACACTCGTCGATCAGGACGGCGAGGCGCTCGATGTCGCCGATCTCGCTGTTGAGGTTGGCGGCCATGAAGTAGGCCGGGTAGTTGGCCTTGAGGTAGGCGCACTGGTAGGCCACGAAGGCGTAGCCGGTGCTGTGGGCCTTGTTGAACCCGTAGCCGGCGAAGACGACCATGTCCTGAAAGATCTTCCGGGCGATGTCGTCGGGGATCTTTCGTTCCCCGGTCCCCTTGAGGAAGAGGGTCTCCTGCTCGGCCAGGAGGCTGGCGATCTTCTTGCCCATCGCCTTGCGGAGGATGTCGGCCTGGCCCATCGTGAACCCGGCCAGGTCGCGGGCCACGCGCATGACCTGCTCCTGGTAGGTGATGACGCCGTGGGTCTCCTTCAGGATGGGCTCGAGCAGGGGGTGGTCGTAGGTGACGGGCTCCTTCCCGTGTTTGCGGGCGATGTACTGGTCTATGTGCTGCATCGGGCCGGGCCGGTAGAGGGCGTTCATGGCGATCAGGTCCTCGAGCCGGTCGGGCCTGAGCTTCTGGAGATAGTCCCGCATCCCGCCGCTTTCAAACTGGAACACGCCCGTGGTGTCTCCCCTGCCGAACAGGTCGTAGGTGGGGGCGTCGTCGAGGGGGAGGCGTTCGAGGTCTATCTGGACCCCGTGCTCGGCCAGCATGCGCACGGTGTCGTCTAACACGGTCAGGTTGCGGAGGCCCAGGAAGTCCATCTTGAGCAGGCCGAGGTCCATCACCTCGTCGTAGGTGAACTGCGTGGTGACGGCGTCCTCTTTGGGGGCCCTGTAGAGCGGGACGTAGTCGATGAGGGGCTTCGGGGTGATCACGACGCCGGCGGCGTGGACCGAGGCGTGGCGGGCCGTCCCCTCCAGTTTGCGGGCGTGGGTCAGGAGCTGCCCCTGGAGGCCGCCCGACTCGGCCATCTGCCTGAGTTCCGGGACATGTTCGATGGCCCTGTCCAGGGTGATCTTGAGGTCGTTGGGGATGAGCTTGGCGATGGCGTCGCAGTCGCCGAAGGACATGCCGAGCACGCGGCCCACGTCGCGCACGGCGGCCTTGGCGCCGAGGGTCCCGAAGGTGATGATCTGGCAGACGTTCTCCTCGCCGTATTTCTTCACGACGTAGTCGATGATCTTCCCCCGGTCGCGGTCGGCGATGTCGATGTCGATGTCGGGCATCTCGATGCGCTCCGGGTTGAGGAAGCGCTCGAAGAAGAGGCCGTAGGTGAGGGGGTTGACGCCGGTGATGCCGAGGGCGTAGGCCACGAGGCTGGCCACGGCCGAGCCGCGCGCGCCGGCCAGGATGCCGCTCTCGCGGGCATAACGGACGAAGTCGGCGACGATCAGGAAGTAGCCCGCGTAGCCGGTCTCGGCGATGACGCCGAGTTCAAAGTTGAGGCGTTGCTCCAGGTCCGGGGTGATCCCCCCGCAGCGGCGCTCCAGGCCCTCCCTCGCCAGGGAGGTCAAGTAGGCCTCCAGGGTCTCGTAGCCCGCCGGGAGGGGAAACTCGGGGTGGGCGATCTGCCCGAATTTCATGTCGAAGGCGCACTGCTCCGCGACCCGGAGGGTGTTCTCGATGGCCTGGGGGAGGTCCTTGAAGAGGTCCTTCATCTCTTCGGCGGGCTTGAAGTGGACCTCCTGGCTGTAGCAGAGGCGGTTGGCGTCGGTCACCATCTTGCCGGTCTGGACGCAGATCAGGACGTCGTGGGAGGCGTGGTCGTCGCGGCGGAGGAAGTGGGAGTCGTTCGTGGCCACGAGGGGGATGTTGAGGTCCCTGTGGAGCCTGAGGATGCCTTCGTTGATCTTCTCCTCGCCCTCGATGCCGTGTCGCTGGATCTCCAGGAAGTAGTCGTCGCCGAAGATGTCGCGGTACTCCAGGGCGGCCCTGCGGGCCTCGGCGCAGCCCTCGCGGACGACGAGGCGGGCGATCTCGCCGCTCATGCAGCCGGACAGGCATGTCAGGCCCTCGGCGTGCTGGCGGAGGAGGTCCTTGTCTATGCGGGGGTTGTGGTAGAACCCCTCAAGGTAGCCCTTCGAGACGAGTTTCGACAGGTTGCGGTAGCCGGTCTCGTTCCTGGCCAGCAGGACGAGGTGGTGGGAACCGGATTGGTTGCCCGGCGTGGGCTTCCTGCTGAACCGGCCCTCCACGGCCACGTAGACCTCGCAGCCTATGATGGGCCTGACGCCGGCCTTCTTGATGGTCTTGTAGAACTCCACGGCCCCGAACAGGTTGCCGTGGTCGGTCATGGCCACGGCGGGCATCCGGTACTCCTGCGCGAGGGCGGCCAGGTCCCCGATCTTGCAGGCCCCGTCTAACAGGCTGTACATCGTGTGGCTGTGCAGGTGGACGAAGTCGGACGATTCCATGGGTGCAGCGCTCCGGCGGTCGCAAAAAGTGCTGAGTGCTGAGTGCTAAGTAACATCAAAGAAGGGGGCTTTTGACCTTACTCAGGACCCTTCGACTCTGCTCAGGGCAGGCTCAGGACTCAGGACTTGAATCTGAGAGGACAGACGAGGGCAGTCAGGCAAAGGGGTCGAAGGAGACCGATCTGCCGCGCAGGGCAAAGGGCTGTTCGGACCCGGCCGGGAAGGGCCTGCGTCTCCCGGACAGGAAATTTTAGAAGAGATTGTTTAAATTTGATTTGTAAGAAGGTGGGGGTCCCGAAGACGCATTGGGGAGAGGGGTACCTCTGGGGATGAGGTGTTGCGTCTCTTCGGGCGTCACCTGGGGTCGCGCGCCGGTTGGAAGTAGGTTAGGTGAAGGGCACGCGATTCGGGTTATAAGGTAATCATTTTTGAGGGAAAGTCAACACGAACTTCAGGCGACGCCGTGCCCTGTCCGGCAGTAACCGACAGAATAATCCGTCTTTTAAAGGTCCGAAAATTTTTCAAAAAAGGATAAAATAGACCACTAAATGGAGGGGTGTTTCGGGCTGAAAACGCAAGATGTGGGAAATTTTTCCGGGCGGTGAGGGAAAGGGGAAGTAGAGGAGCATCTTTATTTATAACAATCTGTTATAGAGGATTATCCATGAAAATCGGCCATTGTCAGCTAGAGTCCCTCTCCGGCGACTTTGAGGCGAACTTGGACAAGGTTGAGCGGGGTCTGGAGCGCGCGGAGCGGGAGGGGGCCGAGATCGTCTGCTTCCCGGAGTGCTTTCTGACGGGTTACCAGGACAACGAGGAGATGACGCGGCAGCACGCCTTTGCCGTGGACTCCCCCCGGATGCGCGCGGCGCTGGACCGGACCGGGCGGTTCGACGCCACGGTGATCGTGGGGTTCAACGAGCGCCGGGGGGAGGACCTCTACAACACGGCGCTGGTGGCGCGCCGGGGGGAGTTGCTGGGGACGTACAGCAAGTGTTTCGCCTACATGAAGTTCCACAAGCAGGGCCGGGAGTTTCCGGTGTTTGAGCGGGACGGCGTGACGTTCGGGGTCGTGATCTGCGCGGACGGGGGCTACGTGGAGCCGGCGCGCATCCTGGCCCTCAAGGGGGCGAAGGTGATCTTCTCGCCGCACTTCAACTACATCGGGAAGGAGGGGCTGATCAGCCACTTCCAGATGGTGCGGGCGGACCACGTGGCGCGGGCCGTGGAGAACCGGGTCTATTTCGTGCGGGGGAACAACGTGGTCCTAGGGAAGAACGAGGGGTTCAGGGGCTACGAGGGGGTGGGCTACGGGGACAGCTATGTCGTGGACCCGTTCGGGGAGATCCTGGTGCGGAGCCGGCGACACCGGGAGGACTTCATCAGCGCGGAGATCGACCCCTCGATTGCGGACACGGCGTGGAAGATGGGCCGGTCGCGCTACAGCATCCTGGAGTTGCACAAACACCTGATGGAGGCCGCGGAGGGCCGGGGGTGAGCGAAAAGCAGAAGGCAGAAGGTAGAAGGCAGTCCCTCGATACGCCCCTGCGGGGCTACTCGGGACAAGCGGAGCCGTATGCCCTGAGTAGCGGCTGAAAGCCGCGTATCGAAGGGCAGAAGGCAGAAGGCAAAAGGGAGGAACGGAATCCGCTTGACGCCCGAGCGGTCTCGCCTTACATTGTTGTCATTTGAAGGTTGTTCATGGAAGGTTTTGCTACCGATGTCCTGCCTTTTGTCCCGGCCATGCTCGGCTACGCGGGGCTGAGCGCAGTTGTGCTGCGGTCGGCACGGGGGGAGTTGCCGGAGGCGCTCTGGCGGGTCTGCGTCGTGGTCATCGTGACGCACGTCGCGCTGGTCTGGGGGGTGCGGTATCAGGGGCAGCTCTCCCATGCCACGCGGAACGGCTACGCGGGTTTTCTCATCTTTCACGGGGCGCTGGGGGGGATCGTCGCCTCGGCGCTCTTGAGGGGGCGAGCGGCCCTGGCGCTGGTCAGGGCCTCGTTTGCGGTCGTGACGCTGGGGGCCGTGGGCGCGGTCTTCCGTTACGAGGCGGTCGCCGTCTACAGGGTCCCGGTTCTGCTGTGCGCGGCGGCCGGGGTCGCGGGACTGGCGAGGGTCTGTTTTCAGGACGGCGCGCTGAAGTCTGTGATCGACGCTAGGGAGGACGCCTGATGGGTCTGACGCAGGAGCAGATCGACTTCTTCTGGGCGAACGGGTATCTGCCGCTGGGCAAGGTGCTGGAGGACGCTGAGGTGGAGGTCCTGCGGCGGGAGTACGACGCGGAGTTCGAGCGGGCGTGGCAGACGAACAGCCTGAGGAACCTTTCGGTGAGCGACGGCCTGGACGCGGAGGGGAAACGGGCGGCTCCCTCGCACATGCTTCAGATCATGCAGATGTGCGAACGGAATCTCCATTTCCGGCGGCTGCTGTATCACGAGCGCATCCTGGACCTGGCGCAGGACCTGATCGGCCCCAATCTGATGCTGTTCCACGACCAGGCGCTGTTCAAGCCCGCGCGCACGGGGGGGCCGGTGTTCTGGCACCAGGACAACGCCTACTGGCGGTGCCGGCCCGCCACGCTGGTGTCGTGCTGGATCGCGCTGGACGGCGCGGACGAGGCGAACGGGGCCATGCGGTTCGTGCCGGGCAGCCATCTCAGGCCCGTGTGGCACGAGCGGAGCGAGAGCACCGGCGCGCTGTTAGACGCCGGGGGCCAGGTGGACGGGGAGAGGGCCGCGGTCGTGGAGCTTCCGGCAGGGGGGTGTCTGTTCCATCACTGCCAGACGCTCCACCACACCCCGCCCAACAGGACCGACCGGCAGCGCCGGGCGTTCGTGATCCACTTCATGCAGCCGGGCACGCGGAACAAGGCCGGGGAGGTCATCCGGCCCGGCTTCAAGAACCCGATCCTGAGGATGAGCATCTGAGCGAGTCTCAAGAAGGTCCATTTACCGCAGAGGAGGTGTCCCGTGGCCCACACTTACGAAGAGCTCAAGAAGATGAACGTGACCCAGCTCCGGGAGATCGCAAAGGACATCGAGCACGAGGCGCTGCACGGGCACAGCGGCATGCACAAGGAGCACCTGCTGCCCGCGCTGTGCAAGGCCCTGGGGATCGACGCCCGCGAGCACCACGTGGCGGTGGTGGCCAACAAGGGGGAGATCAAGAAGCATATCCGCAGGCTGAAGGTGGACCGGGAGGCGGCCCTGCAGGCGCACGACCACAAACAGTTAAAGATGGTCCGGCGCAAGATTCACCGCCTGAAGCGGGAACTCCACAAGGCGATGGTCTGAGCGTGACCGTGGTGCACTTCGTCCACATCAGCGACACGCACATCGGCCCGACGGCGGATTACGCCCTCTACGGCGCGCGGACCCTGCCGCCCCTGGAGCGGGTCGTGGAGCGGATCAACGCGCTGCCGGTGAAGCCGGACTTCGTGATGCACACCGGGGACGTGGCGGCGCAGCCGGACCCGGAGGCCTACCGGCTGGCGGCGGGGGTCATGGACCGGCTGTCCGCGCCGGTCTACTACGTGACGGGGAACCACGACCGGTCGCGGGACATCCGGGCGTTCCTCAGGATGGGGCCGAGGGTGGACCTGGTCGAGGGGGAGGACGCCCTCGCCTACCGGTTCGGCCTGCGCGGTCACCGGATGATCGTCCTGGACGCGCGGGGGCCGGACTCCATCGACCCGCACGGGCTGCTGCCGGAGGCGCAGCTCCGGGCCCTGAGGCGGGAGGTCGAGGAGGGGGACCTTCCGCTGACGGTCTTCGTCCACTTTCCGCCGGGGCCGCTCGGCTCCCCGTGGCTGGATGGGGGCATGCTCATGCTGAACGGCGAGGACCTCCATCAGGCCCTGGTCGCCGCGCGGGAGCGGCTGCGGGGGGTCTTCTTCGGGCACGTGCACCGGGGGATGCAGGTGTTCCGGGATGGGGTCCTGTATTCGAGCGTGGGGAGCACGTTCTGCCAGTTCACGGCGTGGCCGAGCGACGAGAGGCCGGGGTTTGAGGCGGGCGGGCCAGGATGTTTCAACTTCGTCACGCTGACGCCGGAGGGGTGCGTCGTGAAGGAGCACACGGTCTGAAAAATGAAGCGCTTTTTACGGATCGGCATCACAACGATCACGCTGTGTCTCACGACCGAAGCCTCTGCCCAGGACGTCAGGGTATCGAACGTCCTGGGCAAACATTTTCCGGCGCGCGGTCGGGTGATCGAGTTAGACCTGCCCGATGAGATGGACGGGGCATGGTTTATCGTCGGATGGATCAAGGCGGACGGTCAACAGATCGGCATGCGGCGGGTCGGGCGGGGGGGCAAACACTGCTACGACCTGCGCCGGAACCCGGACTGGCAGGGCCAGGTCCAGGCGGTGGCCGTCAACCTGACTGGGGTTCGCGGGCGCGTCAAAGAGCCGGCCTTCTTAGATGAGATCGACATGTTCCGGGAGCCGGAGTGGATCACGCCGAGCGCGGTCAATGTCCTGACGGGACACGCCTTATTTTCCTGGTCGTGGGAGGTCATCCTGCTCCTTGTGTCCGGCCTGGTTGTCCTGTTTTTCAGGTGGAAGAAGAAGCCGATGGCCCTGTGCGCGGTCCTGGGGTTCGGGTTTGCCTGGGGGGTGATGGACCTGCGCAACGTGTATGATCACGGCGTTGTTTTATGCAAGACTGAGAAATACCGGCTGGCGATGCCTCCTCTAACGGAGGCAAAGGTGTTTGCGGACCGCGCCTCGGAGGTCATCGGCAGGGCGACGTGGAGCCCCGGGCCTCTGAGGGGGGTCTCGGGCAATTTCATCAAATATCGCCTGGCGGGGCAGCCCTGTGTCCCTGCGGGGGCCGACCCTCCCGCGCGCTATCTCATCACGCAGACGCCGGAGGAGGGCGCTATCCTTTTACGGCACGCGAGCTATTATCTCATCGAGAAGGACAGGCCGTGACTGCCTTTCCGGCGATCTGCGGACATATCGCCTTCAATGTCGTGGTGGGCTGGACGCTGTTAAGCCTCTGCCGCCGCGAGCGCGCCTGGGCAGAGACGCTGTCTCTGTCTATTTTATTGGGGATGTATGCAGAGACCCTCTCGGTGGCGACGCTGATGTTTCTGGGCGTTCCCCTGTCCGACGCGGGCCCTGTCGTGCTGGCCCTGGCGGGGGGAGGGGCAGCGGTGGCGCTATATCGAGGCAGGCTGCGGCTTCCCCGCGTCTCCGTCGAACGGCCCAGGTGGTATGAGTGGCTCCTGCTGGTCACGGTGGGGGAAAAGGTCCTCTTCGCGCTGTGGCAGCTCACCCGCACGCACATCTACTTTGACGACGCGTTGACCCACTGGTCGGGCCGGGCAAGGTCGCTGTTCGGGGGGGTCAACTGGTCGCTCGATCCCGCTTCGCCTTTCTTTCTTGCGGGGCACGTGGGGAGTCCGCATTATCCCCTTCAAACGATCTTGTGGCGCGCCCTCACGGCGAGGTTGAGCGGGGCGTGGGATGACGCCATTGCGCGGGCGGATGGGCTGGTCTTTTTCGCCGTGATCATTGGCGCGATCTGGCTGGCCGTCCGAAGGTTCTCAGGGGTTCGCTGGCTGGCCGCAGGGGCGGCCTTCACGGCATCCGCCGTGCCGCTGCACGCGTGGCACGCCGCAGCCGGATACAGCGACATCGCGGTGGAGGCCTTTGCCGTGGCGGCGCTGGCGGCCCTGCTGAGGGGAGAATGGCTGCTGGGGGGGGTCATGGCTGCGGGGACGGCCTGGAGCAAGAACGACGGCCTGGTCCTGTTTTTTCCGGCCCTCCTGATCGCCGCAGGGCTGTTGCAGGAGGGGAGGACGCTCCGGGAGAGAGGGCAGGGGGTGGGCCGGTTTTTGATCGGGTTTGCCACGCTCGCGCCCTGGCTGGTCTTTAAATACGCCCATTCCCTGGGGGTATCCCCCGGCCCGAACAGGCTGGGCTGGCATTCGGACGCCCCCGGGCTGTTCTGGAATACGGTGATGATGGGCCCCACCAGCGGCATCCTGTGGGTCTGTGTCTTTGGCTGCGCGATCTGGACGGGCAGGGCCATGTTCAGAGATATGACAGGACGCGCGTTGCTGGCCGCATTCCTGACCTCTCTGGGGGGCGTCGTCTTTGTCTTCGGCTCCACGGACGCCTATGCGTTTTTGAAGGATCAGACGACGATTCACAGGAGCATGATGCAGTTTTCCGGGGTTGCGATCCTGGTCATGACGTATGGCGTCTGGTTAAAGCTCCGTACGGAGGCATCGTGAGAGGCGCATGGTCTGAGGGTAAACGTCAAAGGAGGATTTGCCGTGTTTCGCTTGGAGGGCATTGATCACGTGGCGCTGACGGTCCGCGACGTGGCGCATTCGGTGGCGTGGTACCAGGAGGTGCTGGGCCTGGAACGCCGTTATGAGGAGGCGTGGGGAAACCATCCTGCGGTGGTCTGCGCGGGGAACACCTGCCTGGCGCTGTTCCCGTGCGGCGCGGCGGAGCCGGGGCCAACGCCGGACCGGAACGCCATCGCGATGCAGCACTTCGCGTTTCGGGTGGACCGAAGCAACTTCGAGGCGGCGCAGATTGCGCTGCGGGAGCGGGGGATCGCGTTTCAGTTCCAGGATCATGCGATTTCACACTCGATCTACTTCTCGGACCCGGACGGGCATCGGCTGGAGATCACCACGTACGAGGTCTAATGCCTTGCATCGATTTCTACTTGACACCTGAACAATTCTGTTTTACATTTTCAGCCCATTTCATAATATGATCTGACTTGCTTGTCGGGGGAATCCGATGGACGCTCGTATATACATACAGTTTATGGCAACGGTGATAAGCCGCATCTGGAGACAGGTGCGGTTTTTTGGTTGTACATCTATCAGACAGGGGAGCGTTCGATGAATTGTACTCACATTTCATGCGGTCCCACTGTAAATGAGAGCGAACAGAAGGCGATTGAGCACCTCAAGGGTCGTCTTCATTCCGTGCAAGGAGAAGACGAATGGGTTTTGCTCAGCAATCTGGCTTTTTCGATAAATCATCAGGTCCAATCTGACGAGGTTGACATCGTGGTGATCGGGCCATCTGGAGTGAAAATCATCGAAATCAAACACTGGAACCCTCAGTGGATGAATATCAATTCTCCTGGTGGCCATATAGAAGACTCCGCCATCGTTCAGCAGGAAGCAGAGCGTGTCATCAGAAAAGCGCGGAAGATCGGGACCACACTCCGTAGATCTGTCTCCTGCTTGCCATTTGTGGAAGGAAAGATTCTCTTAACCTGGAAGTCTTCGGAGATTCGTCCTTTCCGAGACAAGAAGGTACGTGGCGTTTCCTTGTTATCCCTGGACGATTGGAAAACTGCCGTTGGATTGGAAGAAACGCCCATACTAACTAAGGAGGAAATACAACGCCTTAGTCATCTCCTTGAACCCCGGTCAGCCATCCGTCTTGAAGGTGCGCTTACGCGATTCGCAGGATTGGTAAACCTGAAATTGCAAACACCCCAAGACGAGTATTTCCATCGTGTCTATAACGGCAGCCGTTCGGTCCAACAGGACCGCGTTATTCTGCATCTCTACGACCTCTCTGCGGCTCAGGAGAGAAATGTTGAAAAAAAGGCACGGCGTGAGTTCGAGGCACTTCATGCTCTGCAATCATTCGCATGGGCGCCTCGCATACTTGACTCCTTTCAGGATGCCCCTGGATATCCGGGTGAAATGTTCTTTTTCACTCTGGTGGACCCTGCTGCACCGAGCCTTGCAGACCGGGCCGCAGATTCCTCCTGGGAAACTGTCTCCCGGATTGATTTTGCTCGGAAAACAGCTCATGCCCTTCTTGAGATGCATACAGCGGGTGGGGAAGACTCGAGGATTGTACACCGCAACCTCACGGCTAAGACTGTCCGCGTACGCCACGACGGAACACCTATTTTTACAGGTTTCCATCTGGCAAAAATTCCTTCCGACATCAGCGTCGCTTCGACGGCACCCTTATCTGAGGACTGGGAAGCTACTGCCTCGCCAGAGGTTCGCGCGGGAGGACTTGTAGCGGCCGATCAGCGTTCGGATGTCTATTCCATATGTGCCTCGCTGCGGGTTCTATTTAGTGACCACCAGGACGCCAAGTCTCAGGAGGCTCTCCGAATTTTAGAGAGCGGCATGGCAGACATACCCGCTGATCGAAAAATATTAG